>JBBSUQ010000184.1:0-6254 GCA_038234235.1 Flavobacteriales bacterium | reverse complement strand
TGTTTGGTAATTGATTGGGTGAGATTAAACCACGCAATCATAAGAAATCATGTTAATCAAATAAATCATAGTCAAGACTACTAGCAATAATCAACTGTCTGAACTTCATTTTTTTGATTGGCGTGATTGGGTGAGATTAAACCACGCAATCATAAGAAATCATGTTAATCAAATAAATCATAGTCAAGACTAGTTTGAACAGTATATTTATTACTTACTAAACTTCATGATTGCCTCAATATGCCCTGTATGTGGAAATTGATCTACCAACGAGATTTTATCGATTTTGTAGCCGGCTTTTGTTAATTCATCGGCATCTCTTGCCTGTGTTGCTGGATTGCAAGAAATATACACAATGTGCTTCGCCCCTAAAGCGATAACTTTTTGCAAGGTTTTAGGTGCGATGCCGGCTCTTGGCGGATCTAATATTATTGTGTGGATTTTACCTTGATACTGCGGAAACTGATATAAAAATTTACCTACATCAGCAGCGTGAAATTGAATGTTTTGCAACTTATTTCTTGAAGCATTTAGCTGCGCATCTGCTATGGCTTCTGGCACAATATCTACGCCAATAATTTTAGTATTTGGCTGTCGTTTTTGTAATAACTGACCAATTGTACCCGTACCGCAAAATAAATCCATAACAATATCTTGTTCGCCAATTTCAGATTCAAATACATAGTCTAAAGCTTTGCCATAAAGTAATTCAGCACAGGCCGGATTGGTTTGAAAGAAACTTTCCATGCTGATTTCAAACTCTAAACCACTAAGAATTTCGACAATTTTATTAGCACCGAAAACGAGTTTGCTCTCGCCGTTTTCTATTTTGGCTCGGTCGGCAACATTGTCATTAATTGTATGTAATAAACCTGCTATGCGATTTGGTAAAAGTTCTTGAATAAATGCACCAAATGCTTGAACATCAAAATCTGCTAAACCTTCCGACGATGTAACAATATTAATTAACAATCGATTTTCATGAAAAGATTTTCTAACTACTATGTGGCGGAAAAACCCGTGTTTGCCTGGTGGATGCCAAGCTGGTAAATTGGTGTTTTTTAGATATTTTCGAATTTCGTGAAGCTTATTCTCAAAGTCTTCATCGAACAAACCGCTGGCAGCATTGAGACTTTCAACTTTCCACCATGTGCCGCGTCGTTTGAAGCCGAGTGCGAAAGCTTCATCGAGTTCTTCGTTTTTCTCCAGATCATGTTCGATGCTGGAAAAGCTGTATTCCATTTTGTTGCGGTAATGGTGGTGATTTGGTGAAGAAATAAAAGTATCGAAATACTGCTCTGGATTTTCAATATTGCCCAATCTTCGGTAAACTTCTAATGTGGCTGTTTTTTTTAGATTTTCTTGAAGTTCGACAGGAACATAAATATATGGGGCGCCAGAAATTTCTTGAAATTGGGTTATGACCTCATCTGGTGAACGCTCGATAACTTCCAACAGTTTACCTTCAGCATATTTCTTTTTCTTTTTATCAATTTTGGTACGCACAAGTTGACCGGGAAATGCATTGTCGACAAATACGGCGTAGAATGTACCGTCTTCTTTTGTTATTTTTGCCAAACCACGACCGCCAAATGCATAGTCTGTTATACGAATTTCTACAATTTCACCTCGATTGAACACTTGTGTAAAAAAATTAAATTGTTAATTAGAGAATAGAACTCAAATCATTCCGCGGATAACGCCCTTGTCTGATTTTTCTATAAAATGTATTATTTCATCTAAAATTGGAGAAGGAGTTATCTGCTCTTTCACAACTTCAATTCCTTTTGAAATATTATTATTTTGAACGTAGAGAATTCTATAAATGTCTTCTATTAATCGAACATCATCATCTGTAAGTCCTCTTCTACGGAGACCAACAGAATTTACGCCTGCAAATGTTAATGGTTCTCGGGCTGCTTTAATATAAGGTGGAACATCTTTGCGAACCAATGAAGCGCCGCCAATAAATGTGTGTTTGCCAATATGAACGAACTGTTGAGCAGCTACTTTACCTTCTAAAATTGCATAATCATCAATAACCACATGACCAGAAATGCCACAATAACTTGCCAATATTACATTGTTCCCAATCACGCAATCGTGCGCAATGTGTACGTAGGTCATAAGTAAACAATTGGAACCGATTACGGTTTTCATTCTATCTTTTGTACCTCTGTGAACGGTAACACATTCTCTAATAATGGTATTGTCGCCAATTTCTACAGAAGTTTTTTCCCCATCAAATTTTAAATCTTGTGGAATTGCACCTATTACTGCACCAGGAAAAATTTCGCAGTTTTTTCCGATACGTGTTCCTGGGTAAAGTGTCACCTGTCCGTGAATATATGAATTGTCACCAATGACAACATCATCATGGACGAGTGCAAAAGCATCAATCCGAACATTGTTGCCAATTGTGGCTTTGTCTGATATTTCTGCGTTTTTAGAAATCATTCGGTTTTATCTTTTACAACTTGAGCAAGCATTTCTGCTTCCATCACAAGTTTACCGTTCACATACGCTTTTCCGCCCATATTTACCAAACCTCTGCGCATTGGAGAAAGTAATTGTAAATCAAAAACAATTGTATCTCCTGGTATAACTTTTTGCTTAAATTTTACATTATCAATCTTCATGAAGTAAGTAGAATACAAATGTGGATCTTCTACTTTACTCAAAGAAAAAATGCCACCAACTTGTGCCATTGCTTCAATTTGCAAAACTCCAGGGAAAATTGGATTTCCGGGGAAATGTCCTGTAAAAATTGGTTCGTTCATAGTAATATTTTTTACTCCTACGATTGAATCTTCTTTAATTTCCAATATTTTATCGACCATTAAAAACGGATATCTGTGCGGTAACATGCGCTCAATATCGTTGATATCATACAATGGTTTTTGAGTTAAATCAAAATGTTTGGTTCCTTTTTGTTGATTTTTAAAATGATCTTTGAGTAATTTGGCAAAGCGCACATTGCCTGAATGTCCTGGTCTTGCTCCCAAAATATGACCTCTTATGGGCTTACCTACCAATGCCAAATCGCCAACAATGTCTAGTAATTTATGTCGAGCTGGTTCATTTTCAAACTGTAGTTTGGTTGAGTTAAGTACGCCAATTCCATCTACAGTAATTTTCAAATCTTCTTTGCCTAAAAGTTTTGCTAAACGATCAAGTTCTTCTTTACTCACGTCATCTCTTTCTACCAAAACGATTGCATTATCCAAATCTCCCCCTTTAATAAGGTCGTTTTTTGCTAAAAACTCTAATTCTCGCAGAAAAACGAAAGTTCGGCATTTTGCAATTTCTTCTTTAAAGTTTGAAATATTATACATGCTTGCATGCTGTGTTCCCAAAACCGGACTTTTGTAATCTACCATTACCGTAATTCTGTAATGATCATCTTTCACTGCTAAGAACTCTGTGCCTCTATCTAAATCTTCCCATTTAATATTATCAGTTAATTCATAATATTCTCTCACTGCATCTTGCTCAATTGCACCTACACTTTCTATTGCTTCAACAAATTTAAGAGCACTTCCATCCATAATTGGAATTTCTGGACCGTCTATTTTAATGAGTGCATTGTCTATTTGCATTCCTACTAAAGCCGCAAGAACATGTTCAGTTGTATAAACTCGAGCGCCATTTTGCTCTAAAGTTGTACCTCTATCGGTACTAACAACCAAATCGCAATCTGCATTAATGGTTGGTTCACCATCTAAATCAATTCTTTGAAATTTATAGCCGTGGTTTTCTTTTGCAGGGCAGAGATGAATATTTACTTTTTCTCCGGTGTGCAAACCTACACCACTTAAACTAACTGTATCTTTTAATGTTCTTTGTTTTTCAGACATATTGATTATTCTTCTACTTTGATATTTTTTAAT
Organism: Flavobacteriales bacterium; assembly: GCA_038234235.1. Taxonomy (GTDB): domain Bacteria; phylum Bacteroidota; class Bacteroidia; order Flavobacteriales_D; family Crocinitomicaceae; genus JBBSUQ01. The sequence continues at coordinate 2,364 of JBBSUQ010000184.1, read as the reverse complement.
TTCTTATCGAATTCTTGAATTTTATTGAGAATGAACGGTAATTTTCTAAAACCGAAATAAGATTTTTTAAAATCTTCAATATGAATTCCGGGGGAACCCATAAGCGTATCGGCTCTTTTAACACTTGAAGGAATACCAGATTGTGCCACAATTTTCGTGAAATCAGCAATATGAAGATGACCGCTGATTCCTGCTTGGCCACCAATCATTACACTTCTACCAATTTTTGTTGAACCCGCAACACCCGCTTGGGCAGCCATAGCACTATTCTCGCCTACTTCTACATTGTGAGCCAAATGCACTAAGTTGTCGATTTTAACACCTTTACGCAATATTGTAGAACCTAAAGTAGCACGATCGATTGTCGAATTTGATCCAATCTCTACATTATCTTCAAGTATAACATTACCTATTTGCGGCACTTTAGAAAAAACTCCTTTTTCATCAGGTACAAATCCAAAACCATCTGCACCAATTTTAACTCCACTATGTAAAATACAATTGTCTCCAATTACGCAATCTGCATAAATTGCTACACCGGGATGAATGGTACAATTTTTACCGATTTTCACTCCTTCTCCAACAAATGCATTAGGATAAATAACAGATTCGTCACCTATTTCCGCTCCATCAGAAATATATGCAAATGCTCCGATGTATAAATCTTTGCCAAGTTTAGCGGTCTCTGAAATAAAAACTGGAGATTCTATTTTTGGTTGCTTTTTACGTAATTGGTTATAAGCTTCTAATAATTTCGCAAAACACGCGTAAGCATCTTCTACTAATATTAAGGTTAATGTTTCTGGTAAATCTTGGCTTGCTTCAAAAGTATTATTTACTATGCAAATAGAAGCTTTTGTACTATAAATGTACTCTTCGTATTTTTTATTTGCTAGAAAAGTAAGTGAATTAGGCTGACCTTCTTCAATTTTTGACAAACCAACTACAACTTGATTTTCGTCGCCTTTTATTTTTCCATTAAGTATTTCTGCAATCTGCGCAGCTGAAAATTCCATAAATCAAAATTATAAAAATTGTTAACTAATTATCTTACTTAACGAATTAATTATTCACAGGGTTTGCTTCACAAGATTTATAAATTGAATCTGGCAGGTTTAAAAAGTCTAAAACGAGTATTTTATTTTTATACCAAATCGAATTAAAAACTACTGAATCTGATCCATTTTTTGGATAATAGAACACATGTTCCGGTTTTGGTTGAATCTCCAAATTAGACAATTTGAAAGACATTTTTCCATTTTTAAGAATCTCCTTGTAAAGTTCTTTCTCATTGGTTTTGAGATAGTCTCTAGCACAAAATATGCGCATGTTGGTATCCAATGAAAAAATGTAAGGATCATTTGGAATGTAAATTATCTTGCCATTTCCTTCGGTAGTTGTCGTGACATTTTTAATTTCATTAATTCTCACTTCAGATATAAAACTTTCTTTTGGCAAGGTGAAAGTGAAATCGAAATTTTTGTTGTGAAATTTTTTTTGAAGTACATAATATTTGAGTTTTTTGTCAGATTTTTGACTTTTATCATAATCTATTTCTCCATCATCGAGAACTTCAATAATATTTTCAACCGTTAAATTATACTTTTTAAGTTTCGCGTTTTCGTCATCAGGAATTACAATTAATCTTTCTAATACAGAATTTTTGACTCTATTTCCAGGTAACCAAGAACATCCTCTATTTTTAAAAAAGAAAAACACCATTACGCAGCCCATTAGAAATCCGACACCGTAAAACTTTAATCTTCTTAAAAATGTAGACATTATTTATAACTTTCGGCAAAAGTAAGAAACTAAACTCAAGTATCAATTGTAATAGACAATGTAAATAATTATTACTTTCGTTGTAATGAATTCAGAAATGGAAATAAATAATGCTCATTTAAAATCAAAGACTTACAAATCAAGAGTGGATTGGTTTTTTAAGTCTGCGCTAATATTGGTAGCAATGGTTTTGACATTTACCACCTTTTTTTTACTTAAGGATGAAGAAGAATCAGTATTAACTAAAATCTTTTTTTTAAGTATTGTTTCTATTGTTTGTGCCATTTTTTACCATATTCTTACACATACATTTTACAGAATAGAATCTGAAGCATTGCATATTCAATCATCAATTTTTAAAAAACGATTGAAATATGAAAGCATCACTGAAATCAGGAGAAATAAAACGCTTTTTATAGGTTGGAAATTAGCTTTAGCTTCCAAAGGGCTAGTTATTCATTATAATAAATTTGATGTTGTTTATATTTCTCCAGTTGACGAAGATGATTTTATAAAAATGATACTGGTTAAAAATCCAAAGATAAAAATTGTAGAAAAAGATCATTTAAAATAAATCAACAC
>JBBSUQ010000183.1:0-6271 GCA_038234235.1 Flavobacteriales bacterium | reverse complement strand
CCATCGCAATTTATAAAATTGAAAATTTATTTTTTGAACTTGTCAGAGATAATTAAATCTTTGGTGCCATGTCCCCAAGAATAAAATCCTTCGCCAGTTTTTATACCTTTTTTGCCTGCAGTAACCATATTTACTAAAAGTGGACAAGGTGCATATTTTTGGTTTCCGAAACCATCATATAATACTTGAAGAATTGCAAGACAAACATCTAATCCAATAAAATCTGCCAATTGTAACGGACCCATAGGATGTGCCATGCCTAATTTCATTACGTTGTCAATTTCTTCAACTCCGGCAACGCCTTCATACAAAGTGTATATTGCTTCGTTTATCATTGGCATTAAAATTCTATTTGCAACAAAACCCGGATAATCGTTAACTTCTACTGGAATTTTCTCTAATTTTTTAGATAAATCCATAATCTCGGCCGTAACTTTATCGCTTGTAGAATATCCACGGATTATTTCTACCAATTTCATAACCGGAACCGGATTCATAAAATGCATGCCGATTACTTTATCTGGTTTTGAAGTAACTGCAGCAATTTGTGTTATTGAAATTGAAGAGGTATTGGTTGCTAAAATTGTGTTGGCATCAGTATTTTGATCTAAGTCTTTAAAAATTTTAAGTTTTAAATCAATGTTTTCTGTTGCAGCTTCAACAACAAGATCCACTCCTTTTACACCATCACTCATTACAGTATTGGTCTTAATTCGACCTAAGGTTTCTGTTTTTTGAGCTTCGGTGATTTGCTCTTTGCTCACCTGGCGGTCTAAATTTTTACCAATTGTAGCCAACCCCTTGTCTAAAGATGCTTGCTGTAAATCAATTAATGTAACGTTGTAACCATGTAGTGCAAAAGTATGCGCGATGCCATTGCCCATTGTTCCTGCTCCGATAACTGCTATATTTTTCATTTAATTTTTTTTAAATTTATAGTATGGTGCCAAAGATACTTATACTATCTTTATAAGGAAATTTTGAAAAATAATTATTTACAGTTATCTGATTTTATAAAATGTAAATAATACAAAGGCAGAATAAATTGTAGGTGACAAGTTAGAAAAAAGTATTGAAAATTGGATTTAGATTTAAAAGATAAAATAATTGTGATGTACGATGGTGATTGTGGTTTCTGCAATAAAAGTGTACAGTTTATTTTGAAACACGAGCGTAAAAACAAACTATATTTTGCTGCTTTACAAAGTGAAGTAGCGCAGAAATTATGTTTAGATATTTTGGGCGAAATTCCGGATTTGAGTACTTTTCTATTGTATGAAAACGGTAAATTTTACAAGAAATCTCAAGCATTTTTTAAAGTTTTGCCCCACATGAAATTTCCATGGAATTTGCTAATAGTTTATAAAATTATACCAAGTTCATGGAGTAACAAGGTTTACGATTGGATTGCTAAAAGAAGAAAAAAAATAGCAGGCGAATTTTGCATGTTGCCCGCTCCCGAACAGAGGGTAAGGTTTTTGAGATAGTATGAAAAATGTAACAAAAAAGCCGGATGTTAGAAATTAATGATATTTTTGAACTAAATGCTGAAATATAAATCCATAGTTTTTATTGCTGTAAGTCTATTATTGACTGTGTCGTGCGGTAAAAAAGAAGAAAAAATAACCCAAGGGAAGTTGCATTTTGCAATAGATTATCCTGAATTAAAAGATCAATTTTTCATTTATCAAATTCTTCCCAAGAGTTTGGTTGTTACTTTTAAGAAAGATAAGGCAAAAGCGGCAATTTCTAAAGCAGGGATAGATAATATTGTTTACATAAATAATACATCCAAAGAATTGGACATGTATTTTCATGGAGATGAAGCTGTTTACACGCACATAGACAAATCAAACGGTGGTGAATATTTCAATGAAAACAAACCATTAAAAGTGAAATTGGAAAACAAAACCGATACACTTTGCGGATTTAATATAAAATTGGCCAAAGTGACTGATGATGCTACCAACACTACTTTTGACGTGTGGTACACAACCGATATTGCTATTACCGATGTAAATTGGTACAGTAAATTGAAAGGCGTGCCCGGAGTTCCGCTTAAATATGAAATGACTCAGTTTGGCGTACACATGGTAGTTTGTCTTAGAAAATTTCAGGCAGTTGAAGTAGAAGACAAAGAAGTAACGTTTAAAAAAATAGGTAAAAATTTGAACTATACGGAATTTCGAACTACCATTTCTAATTTATTTAATTCGTTTCAATGAAAATTTTAATTGCAGTATTGTTGATTTTTGGATTTTTGCAAATTACAAATGCGCAAGATTACAAACCACTTAGCGGAAGATTAGTTTATGAAATTGCGCCGATTGATACAGCAATGCTCAAACTTATGCCTAAAAGTATTATGGTAATTTTTACCAATGATACTTTAATGAGGGTTGAAAATGAAACAGCACAATTAGGTCAGCAGGCGCTCATTAAACATTTTGAATTTAATAAATCTTATCTCTTGCTTTCGATTAAAGAAAAGAACTACGCCATACAAACTGATTACAGTAAAGAAGACACGAAAGTTTCTAAATACACTTACAAGAAAAAATGGGGAAAAAGAAAAGTTTGTGGAAAAAAGGCAAAAAGATTGATGGTGAGCCATCCGGATTTTAAAGAACCTATGGAATTTTTATATTTCAAACAATATTCTCCAAAATACATTGATGCTTTTAAAGATTTCCCTGGAATGGTAGTGCAATATTACCTGCCCACTGCAGATGGAATTTTGAGCTACAGACTTTCTTATTTTGAAGAAATAGAAATAGACAAAATATTTTTCGGCGTTCCAAGCGATTACGAAAAAATTACTTTCGACGAGTTTTTGGAATTGTACCTAGAAGCAAAAGGCGGCGGCGGACAGTAGAATTTTTTAGTTTAGAATTTCGAGATTACCACTTTCCACCGCGTGAAGGATTGCAACGTAAAGCCCACAGTGCAGTGTAACGGAACGAGGACTTGGAGTGGAAAGCCTGGTGCAAAATAAATTGTGAGGTACGAATCAAATTATTTTGCACACGCCCAAAAAAGCCTTAAAAATAAAATTGCCTAGAAGAAATCTGCAACATGCCAATCTGTAATTTGCAACCTACTTCTAGCAGGCAGGTCTGTAATTTGCCAATTTGCCAATCATAAACTAACTAACAACCGCATGTGAACACTATTATAATTTAGTTGAATTGTGCGCAGTATATCTAATTATCTTCGGAAGTTGGAAAAATAGAATGGCAAAGGAAAACGAAATAAAAACAAAAATTAAAGAAACTAAGGCAACAACTGCTACTAAGGCACCGACCGATAAATCCTCGGATAAAAAAAGCCAAGCGGAAAAAGTTGTTGCGAAAAAACCAAATGTATCTGTCTCTAGTATTAAAGACAGGATTGATAAAAAACGCCTAAAAACAACCATTGGCATTGCACTAATCTTATTATCTTTCTATCTTTTTCTTTCTTGTTTCTCTTATCTTTTTACTTGGGAAGAAGACCAAAATAGGGTTTTGAACACAGGACTTTTTCAACTTTTGTTTGATCAAAATCCGGAACCGGTGGCCAATTGGTTTGGTAAATTTGGCGCATGGATCTCACATTTACTTATTTTTAATTGGTTCGGACTTGCCTCATTTGCGCTTGGGTTTTTTACTTTTGTTGTTGGCTTGCGTGTAATGCTAAACTACCGAATTTTTCCACTTCGCCAGACTACTGCAGTTGTTGCACTTTCATTGGTTTGGTTTTCCATACTTTTCGGCTTTTTTGCAGATTCTGTAAATTATCTAGGCGGCTCTTTCGGGTTTTATATTAATGAATGGTTAAGTCTGTCACTTGGCAAATTTGGCTCATTAATTTTTATACTCGTCTTAGGCTACATTTTTTTAGTTATTCTTTTTAATCCAGATTTTAAGGCTCTTTTGCAAAAATTTAAGGGTAGCATGTCTGAAAATGAAGATGAAACGCCTCCAGATGCTGAAAATGTAAACCTGGCAGATTTAAGAATTGTAAACACAATTAAAGATGATCAAATTGCCAAAGACGATGTGCGTGGAGCCGTGCTTTTTGATGAAGATGAAGATGGCGAAGATGATGATGATTTAACAGATGAAGAACTCAGTTTTACGGTTAAAAAAGAAGCTGTAAAAAAAGACGACAATGACGACTTTGAAATAGAAATTCCGCAGGAAGAAAAATTGGTGGATCTTAAAAAAGACGACAGCTTAGAAGTAGAAATTCCTGAAAATGACCAAGAACTAACCGATACAGACCTAAATGCTTTGCAAAAAGAATTTGGAAACTATGATCCAAAACTAGACCTGGCAAGTTACGTGTTGCCACCGATAGATTTACTTAAAGAATACGGCAACGGTGGCGTGTCTGTTAACAAGCAAGAACTTGAAGACAATAAAAATAAAATTGTAGAAACCCTAAGTCATTACAAAATAGACATTGCAAAAATAAAAGCAACGGTTGGTCCAACAGTAACTTTGTATGAAATTATTCCGGCTCCTGGAGTCCGTATTTCTAAAATAAAAAATCTGGAAGATGACATTGCTCTGAGTTTAAGTGCTTTGGGAATTAGAATTATAGCGCCAATTCCGGGCAAAGGCACAATAGGTATTGAAGTGCCAAATAGTTCGCCCGAAATGGTTTCCATGCGATCATTAATCGCTTCAGAGAAATTTCAAAATTCAGACTATGAATTGCCAATAGTAATGGGTAAAACCATCACCAATGAAACCTTTGTTTTCGATCTTACAAAAATGCCGCATTTATTGGTGGCAGGAGCAACAGGTCAAGGTAAATCTGTTGGTCTCAATGCCATAATTATTTCTATTTTATATAAAAAACATCCATCACAAGTTAAATTTGTATTGGTAGATCCTAAAAAAGTTGAACTCACACTTTACAACAGAATAGAACGGCATTTTCTTGCAAAATTACCCGGCGAAGAAGATGCAATTATCACCGATACCTCAAAAGTTGTCAATACGCTCAACTCTTTGTGTATAGAAATGGATAACCGATATGAGTTGCTAAAAACCGCTCAAGTTAGAACCATAAAAGAATACAATGAAAAATTTGTTTCTCGCAAATTAAATCCAGAAAAAGGCCACCGTTATTTGCCGTATATAATTGTCTTGATAGATGAGTTTGCAGATTTAATTATGACTGCAGGTAAAGAAGTTGAGCATCCAATTGCCCGTATAGCACAACTTGCAAGAGCCATTGGCATTCACCTTATAGTTGCTACTCAACGTCCGTCTGTTAATGTTATAACGGGTATGATAAAGGCAAACTTCCCAGCAAGAATTGCGTTTAGAGTACTTTCCAAAATAGATTCACGCACAATTTTAGATGCCTCCGGTGCAGATCAACTTATTGGTCGTGGCGACATGCTTATCTCTACCGGTAACGATCTCAAGAGATTGCAATGTGGTTTTGTAGATACACCCGAAGTAGATGAAATTTGTGCATTTATTGGCGATCAACGCGCCTATCCAGATGCCATGATTCTGCCAGAATACACCGCCGAAGGAGCCGATGGTAACAGCGATGTTGATATTGATGATATTGATGTAATGTTTGTAGATGCTGCAAGAATTGTGGTTTTGCACCAACAAGGTTCTGCCAGTTTGTTACAGCGCAAACTTAAATTGGGTTACAATCGCGCCGGTCGCATAGTAGATCAACTAGAAGGTTTTGGCATAATTGGCCCATTCCAAGGCAGCAAAGCAAGAGACGTGTTGTTCGGAGATGAAGTTGCTCTAAACGAGTTTCTAATGGTAAAAGGATTGGTGTAATTTTTATTTTGGGATTTTGAGATTTTGGGATTTTAGGATTTTAGGATTTTGAGATTTTAGGACTAATGATCCTTAGGCAGAGCGGCGGCCACTGTGGTTACTAAACTTTCAGAAGAGTCGAAATGCGGTCATTGAGCGAAGTCGATCCCGAAAGCTTTCGGAAGAGTCGGAGCTTTCTTTTTATTATTTGGCGCGCCCTAAAAAACGGGAACTGGCTATCCGTTATATGTCAACAGTTCAAATGCAATTTTGCACCATTCGCCAAGAGCTCCCAACGTCGCTTTGGCAACTGCGCAAAAATAAAACATTTGCAACTGCTCCCATGCCACTGCTATCCAGCGCGGGGTTTATCGTTAAAGTTGAGGTTTTGACTTTCAAAAAAAAATTAAATTTTATAAAAAGTTCACCTATTATTTGTAAAGTATAAATTGAGATAAAATTCAAAAGAAGTAATAGCTACTTAGAAATTT
>JBBSUQ010000182.1:0-6275 GCA_038234235.1 Flavobacteriales bacterium | reverse complement strand
TACGGTACATTAGCATTTTCTGTAACATTTGTGATAAATGAATTCCGACTTTCATCACCTTGAAATGCGCCATAGGAAATATACCCATTACCGCCACCATTTAATGCGTAGGCTGAATTCGTTATTGTAATGCTTCCTGAAAATAATGGATCTATGGGTATATTTAAACCATTCGTATAAGACCCACAAATAATCGCCTTATTATTCAAAATAGCTACTCCGTGACCTTCATCGTCTTTTTTACCGCCGTATTGTTGGACAAAACTTTGTGCCCCGGCTGAATTTAATTTCCATAAATAAATGTCTTTGAAACCTACAGAATTAAATAGTGCTGTGGGTGAATGTAGTTCTGTAAAATCGCATTTGAAATATCCTGTTACATACACTTCTTTTAAACTGTTGATGGAAACTGATCTTGCGCTAACATCATTATCAGAACCCAAGGTTTGGTGCCAGATATGACTGCCACTTGCTGAAATTGATAACGCAAATATTTTCTTTGAATAAGTATTTGATATTAAGGTTGAATTGGTACTTGTTTGATAATACATATTGCCTTTAAAATCGCCGACAACTACGACTTCATTTGAAGAGTTTACTTCTAAATCATAAGGCAGAACCAAACCTGCTTGTAGTTTATTTAACCATTGAAATGTTCCTGAAGGATTAAATTTGGCTACAAAACCTACATTAAAAGCATTGGTATTAAATGTTTGACCAGCAAAAACCAAAGTATCTGAAAACTGACCAGTCATGTAAATGTTGTTTGAATTATCTACAGCAACTGCCAAACCTCTGTCTTCATAATCTGCCGCACCAGTATTGCACCATTGAAAAACGCCAGAAGAATTGTATTTAGAAATAAACAAATCGTAAGATGCTACATTGAGAACAGGATCTAAAGTACTTATATGGGATACACCGCCGATTACTGAGTTTCCTTGAAACTGACCCGTTAAAATTACATTATTGAGGTTGTCACAGGTAATACCATAAGCATTTTCTGCACCAGCACCACCCTCACTTATTGCCCAAAGTACTGTGCCACTTGCATCTAATTTTGCTAAAAAGATGTCTTTAGAATTAGAAACTGAAATTAATGTATCATTACCAAAAGCCACAGTTCCATAATACTGACCCGTAATTAGAATTTCATTATTTTGATCTATAGCCAAATCATAAGCTCTGTCTGAAAAATTTCCGCCAAACTTTTTCTTCCAAACAAACGTACCCACAGAGTTGTATTTAGCTACATAAATATCACCGTTTCCGGCAGCAGATGGAAAAGTTTGTCCAGTTTGGAAAACAGTTTCGCCAGTAATATAACCTGCAATATAAGAATTACCAAAGGCATCTACTTCCACGTCAAAAGCTTCGTTGGTATATGCACTTTCGGTATTTCTGCCCCACAATTGAGCATGTGAATTATTAAAGAAACTCAAAAAAATTAGGCAAAGAAATACCTGTATGACATATTTGTACATAAGCAATAAATGAAAAAATTACATTAATTAGACGTCGGGTTAGCGTCTTATGTAGAAACGAATAGTAATTTAAAATGGTTGGGCTGGTGGTGGAATTTTATTTTATTTGAATATCGATATCTGTTATTGTTGTCTATTTATAGGGACGTTTCAAACAACGCCGCTACAAATGTCAACTTATTTTATCCACCCTATAATCTTTTAAAACCCACGTTAAAAATACTGCCGCACCAAAACCAATGTAAAAATTTCTTGCGAGCTCACCTTCAATACTGCCAAGATAAAATGCAAATGCAATTAAAATTATTGAAACTAACAATTCAAATAAGCCATGAACTTTAAACGGAATTACTTTTATAACACCGAACTCGAAATTGGTTAGAATGGTTAAAGTTAAATGAATATCGGCCAATATATGTAAACATTGTCGTAAATTCTGGTAACTTAAAAAGTGTAGGTGCTGAAAATAAAAAAAGAAGCACTAAATAATCAATTGCTCCATGAATTTTGAAATTGACCCTAGTTAATTATTTATAATTCTGGCATTTTCCCCAATTCCGCAAATTCTTTAATCAACTCATTGCGTTTCTCCAAAAAACCTGTCATGTATTTTTCTAGAAATAATTTATCGGCCAATCTTCCTAGCAAACCAAGTGGTGCCTGATAAGTAAAAATGTCTGTCATCATTGTTTTTCCATTAATTTCTTCAAATAAATGCTGGTGCTTAAAGTTTTTGGTAAATTCCAAAATGTTTGGCTCGCCATGTCACGGTATTATTCAATTCCATTAAACCAGACATTTTCCCCGCTATGGCTGTTTCGTTTGATTTAGAAGTTGAAATTTTATGCAACTCAACACTCCTTGAGAGGTCAAAACATTTTCTATTTTGGAATTTATTTTTGTTTTAAGTTTTAGTGTTGGCATGAAAGTAAAATTTATATAACCATCTAAACCCTATCATAATCTCCACACCAAACTCCAATATTCTTCTTAATTTCTTTGGCCTCCCAGTTATTTTCAATTGTTTTTTCTATCAATGATTTAAGTTCAGAATCAGGAGCAAATCTCAACGCGAAAATTTGAGAGTCTTTTAGTTTTTCTAAGGAATTTTTTGCTTCGGCGTCAACGAGGTTTTGAATTCTAACTTGAAATTCTAATTTAATTATCCTGTTTTGCAATGTTAATGCATAATGTTGGCGTGTCATAAAAGAAGATGCAGTTAACATAACCGCCAAGGCAATTAACACTAAATAAATTTCTCTCTGTTCAACATTATTGTAAGCACGAATTGCTAAAAACACAATTAAAGCCGACATTAATGGATAAAAAATAAAATGATGCGGTGGATACCATCTCACATGATTGTTATAAGATTGTTTTTGATTTTTGCTTTCCATAAAATTGAATGATTTTAATTTCCTATTAAGAGACAAACTGCATAAGCTTTAATTGCTTCTTGTTTGCCGAAAGAGTCTACTTGTTCATGAGTAGTAGCTTTAATGCTGATGCAATCTTTATCTGTGTCTAGAATAGTTGCAATAATTTCCTGCATTTCAGGAATGTGCGGATTGAGTTTTGGAGATTCAAGAATTACTGTACAATCTATATTATTGATCTTATAATTCTTTTGTTTAATTAAATTAAAAGTATTTTTCAATAAAATTTTAGAATCAATTCCTTTGTACTGTGGATCGGTGTCTGAAAAATGAAAACCAATATCTCTAAGATTTAAAGCTCCCAACATTGCATCACAAATAGCGTGTAAAAGAACATCAGCATCTGAATGACCAATTGCTCCTAATTGAGAAGGAATTTGTTTACCTCCTACAAATAACAATCGCTCTTCACCCAAACGATGAACATCAACGCCAAAACCGATTCTGATATTCACAACTTTTTGATTTTTATTCTTAAATTCTCAAATTTATTGAGCACCTTTTTTAGATTTTGCCAATTCATCTAAATCAAGACGCAAAGTAAATCTTAAAGTATTTGCTAAAGGATTTGTTCTTTCAAAAGCATATAAATATGAAATATCAATACCAAGCATGTTGTATTTTAAGCCAACTCCAAAATTCATGTACTTTCTATTTCCTTTATTCGGAGACTCATAAAACAAACCTCCTCTTAGAGCCAAAATATTATTGTACCAATATTCCGTTCCAAAAGCAATATTAATTTCGGATAATTCTTCTCTAAATTTTGTTCCTTTTTCTACCTGATATTTGTCGCCTTCTTTTACATATTCACCATTTTCATCTTTAACCGGATTTCCTGGTGCGTCATAAAACGATTGTAATAAACCTGCAATAACACCAACTTCTGAATTTTTCCCTGAAACAATAACCGCTTGATTGTTTTCTATAGTATAAATTGCGGGAGTAGGAACTAATAATTTTTGAAATTCTAATGAAAATGTTAATTTGTTATAGGCATCAAAATCAAAAGTGGCTGCATTTCCTATTCTAAGATTCATTGGAATAAAATCTCTTCTACCTGTTTGAGAATAAGAAACTTTATTGCCAACATTGCTAATAACCGTTGCGAAAGTGTATACACCGTCAATATTTCCAAATTTTGCCTGATCATTGTTGTAAGAAAATGAAATGTCTGCTGCGCCTGCAACGGCTGCTTTGGTATCAACGCCTGGAATTGTAAGCCCTCCAGTTAAATTGGAATAAGCAAATTTTCCATTTAATCCAATACTTAATTTATCAGCCAATCTGAAAGCATATGCTCCATCAATTTCATATTCTGAAGGTTTATCTTCTCTTAAAATATCGCCTTTATCATCTGTAAAAGTTATTTGACCTAGACTAAAATACCTTAACGAACCTCCAACTGTATGTCTATCAGACAATTGTTTGTATCCAGCTAAATAAGATAAATTAATATCATTAGTAAGTTGTCTCAGCCAAGGAGTATAAGAAACGCTTATTTCGCTAGAACTCTTCGCAAAACTCAACATGGAGGTATTCCAATAAATTGATGTTGAAGTTCCACTAAGGGCCGTTCCTGCATCTCCCATTCCACCTGCTCTAGAATCTGGCGTTATACCCATAAACGGAAGAGCGGTTGTAATTGTATTAAGCTGCAAGTCATTGTCATTAGCTCCAGAGCCTTGATTTGCAGAATTTGGTTGTGCTTTATAGCCCCATGATAAGGAAATACAAACAGCAAATAATATTATTTTATTCATAAATAAATTTATCCTTTATTAAATTCGGATGCCAAATATACGCAAAAGTCTATTTTTTATTGTAGCTTATTTCAACAAAACTAGTTTTTCAATTTTTTCGTCGGTCCTGCCGTCAATAGATTTTACTTTCAATCTGTAAATATAAACACCTTTTGCTAATTGGTCTCCAAAATCATCACGACCATCCCAAACTATCCCTTCCGAACGGAAACCTTGAGTTTGAACGGTTCTATTAATTGTTTTAACAAGTCTACCACTAACAGTAAATATTTCAATTTGAGTTTCCATTGCAGTTTCTGCTTGGTTGTGTTCAAAATAAAATTCAGTTCTGGTAGTAAAAGGATTAGGATAATTTAACACATGATCCAATGCCAATTCTTCTTCAATGTGCACTGTAAATTCAATTGTTTTTTCTGATGAATTGTTATTAATATCCCAAGCTTTTAATGTTAAGGTATGTTTTCCTGGTTCTAAGGTCGAAAGTTTAAAACGGATACTTCCACTTTGATAACTATCCAAATCCGCCGTATAATATTCGTTTAACATAATTGGCTTGTCACTTTTAGCATCAATTATTGCCGTAATATCATGACCTACTCCATTGCCTGCAGTATTTATTCCATAATCGTCAGAAAGAAATGCGAGCAGAGTTGGTTCTTCATCTGTCAACCCACCATTTACAAAATTTTCATCGTTCATGTACAACTCAATTTCCGGACCCAAATCATCATCCAAACCTTGCGCACTAAATCCTCCGATAATAATATTGGTGTCAGCACCGGCAGCATCTGTAAGATTTGAGTTTGCATACAAACTTACTTTACCGTAACCAAATTGATAATTAATATCTTTAGGAACATAAAAACTAAAAGTAAAATTGCCACCGCTCACTGTTGCTTGACCTTTGTAAATTATATTTTCTTGTGTTTTGAAATTTATAACCGTTGAACCTACATTTTGATTTAGTGTTTTTGTAGCTTTTTGCTTGTCATAAATTGACGGAAAGACAACCCCATTAAAATTTGTAAGCGCGTTGCCAAGATGATCTTCCACATGTCCGCTCATAGTAACTAAATTTAAAGCTTTCAGCGTATCCGTCGGAAGTGAAATATTTACGCCATTTACACTATCTAATTTCACAACGAGTCTCGGTAGGGCTAATTTCAGGGCAGGATCTCCAATCAACGAAAATACTCTTCTGTTTTCTCCTGTACCTGAAGAATTCTTAGTGATTCGTAAGATTTCTCCGAAAGTTAAAGGTTCAAAATTGGCATCTCTGTCAAAAACTGTACTATAAAGCGCATTGCCTATTATGGTGTTTTGACTTATATACACAGCTCTTGTAGTGGTCATTAAAGCAATAGCTCCACCAACTGGATTTAAAGACATTAATTCACCAGCAGATTCTCTAGAAGGTTCATCATATCTTGTAAATTCGCAGGTAGAAGTCACAAAAAGTGGAAAATTATTAGCGTTTTTCCAATCGACAATTTGGGGTATTGTTATTACGCGTTCTTCAGCAACACCCACTTCTCCTCCATGTCCAGAATAGTTAAGCATTAAACTTCCACGTTCTACCGCTCGTGTTATTC
>JBBSUQ010000181.1:0-6412 GCA_038234235.1 Flavobacteriales bacterium | reverse complement strand
CTTTGGCTGTACAAGCTGGAAGATTAGCATACCTTGCCAAATTAGCACCAATAAAAAATTCAGCAGAGGCAAGCAGTCCATTCACCAATTTTTTAAATCAATAATGAGTGAGATAAAACATATTTTGGAACAATTAGATTGGGAGCAAACGGGAAAATCAATAATTAATAAAACCAATGAGGATGTCCGTTCTGCTTTAAATAAAAAGAATTTAGACGTTGAAGATTTTAAAGCATTAATTTCTCCTGCTGCCAAACCTTTTCTTGAACAAATGGCAGCGAAAAGCAATGAAATAACAAGAAAGCGATTTGGGAACGCAATCCGAATGTATATTCCTATTTATTTGTCCAATGAATGTCAAAATATTTGCACTTACTGTGGTTTTAGTCAGAATATTAATATCGAGAGGAAAACTTTAACAGATGAAGAAATTTATAACGAAGCTTTAATTATTCAAAATTTAGGCTATGATCATATTTTAATTGTAACTGGAGAAGCAAATAAAACTGTTGGTATAGATTATTTTGTGAACGCTATAAGAATTTTAAAAAAATATTTTTCACAGATTTCAATGGAAGTTCAACCTCTTAGTCAAGAAGATTATGAAATTTTGCATGAAGAAGGAGTTTATGCCATTTTGGTATATCAAGAAACTTATAAGAAAAGTGAGTATAAAAAACACCACCCAAAAGGAAAAAAATCAAATTTTACCTATCGATTAGAAACTCCTGATAGAATAGGAAGCGCAAAGATTCACAAAATTGGTCTCGGTGTACTTTATGGTTTAGAAGACTGGAGAACAGATTCTTTGTTTTGTGCAGTGCATCTTAATTATCTTGAGAAAAATTATTGGCAATCTACCTTTGCGATTTCATTTCCAAGATTGCGTCCATGTGCCAATGGGATAGATCTAAAAAGTGAAATGACTGACGCAGATTTGGTACAATTGATATGTGCATTCAGATTATTTAAACCTGAACTTGAATTATCAATGTCGACCCGAGAATCGGAAAATTTTAGAAACAATATTTTTAAATTAGGAATTACATCAATCAGTGCAGATAGTAAAACGGATCCGGGTGGATATGCCAATCCGAATATTAATTTAAAGCAGTTTGAAATTGATGATACTCGTTCTACAAAAAATTACATTTCTGTATTAAAAGAAAATGGATACGAACCAATTTTTAAAGATTGGGATAAGGGTTTTATGAAACAGTAGTTTTTGTGTAATTGGCAATGTCCAACAAAAAATCCATGTTGTTTTCAATATGATTTCCAATTACAATAACATTTGCACCCGCATTTCGAAACTTTGTTATTTCATTGATAGTTCTTATTCCTCCTCCAACTATAATAGGCAAATCCAATTCTGAAGCATTAACAACAATTTCTTTCGGTATGCATTTTTTGGCTCCACTGCCTGCATCGAAATACAAAAGTTGTTTACCTAAAAGTTTTCCTGCCAAGGCAGTATTTTGAACTATTTGATGTTTATTTCTTGGTATAGGAGTTGTCTGGCTAACATAAGCTACGGATGAATTATTATTTCCATCTATTAAAATATAGCCAGTTGGTATAATTTCTATTTTTAACCCTACAACTTCCTGGGCAGATTGTACATGATGACCAATTAAAAAATCCGGATTTCTTCCACTTATTAAACTTAAGTATAAAAGCGCATCAGCTTTAGGCGAAAGTTGCTGAGTTCCCCCCGGGAAAATTACCAAAGGAATGTCACAAATTAATTTCAGTGAATCAATTACAAATTCAAACTGTTGCCTAGAAACTGTACTTCCCCCAATAAAAAAATAATCTATTTTGGCAAACGAACACTTTTCGACAAAATGTTCAAAATCAAAACTTGGTTCTATTTTTTCGGGGTCAATAAGAATGGCAATCTGACCTTTTGAAGCTCTGAAAGATTCTAATATTTTATTTTTGGTATTCAAAAGGACTGTTGTTTATAGAGTAAATAATTTGTTCTTTCTCAAAAATACGCAATTCACCACTTAATATTCCAGTGGGATTAATAATTGTTCCTTTATATTGGTCACCATTCAAATGTCTGATGATAAGTTCCTCTTTAAATATTATTTTTTTTCTACCTGCAAGTTTATACAAGCATTCTTTTCCAGACCAAAGCATAGTCATATTTCTCAATTGAGTTAGTTTTGGATTCATTTCATCTTTTAAACCTAGAAATTTTGGATAAATATTTAATATTTTTTTTCTTATTGGTTCAAGATCAAAACCCACAGGATATTCTGGGCTAAGCGCAATTCCTACAAGGTGCTTTGCATGTGAAACAGATATAAAGCCAAAATCTTCTATAAAAGGTGCTCCAATTTCAGAATATTCTATTTGCTTGAAACCTACTAATTGGTGCTTTAATATTCTTGTAGCAGCAAATTCCATTCTTCGCGTATCACTTCCGAAAGTTTGCAGCTTGTTTTTTTCTTCTACGTTCAAGAAAAACTCAGCGTCTTTAATCGCAAAATTTTCATACTTTAAAGTGTGAATGGTAGCCTTTCCGACCTGAAGTGTATCAATTTCGAATTTCATGACTTTTCAAAAGTACGCAATACATTTTTAGACATGTATATTTTAAAAGTTTTTTGCATTTAAAAACTTTTTATTACCGCTCATCCTCCTTAATTTTGAGTTAATGTTGATGAAAAAGTTTTTTTATTTTATTAACATTTTGTTGTCATGAAATTGAATTTGTCTATATTTACGGGCTTTCTTGTGAAAATTAGTTAAAAAATTAATAAAATACTATGTTACGAATACTAAATTTATTATTACTAAGCATCTTGTTTACTGCCACTTATGGGCATACTCAAGCAGGCTTGGGTACCCTTAAGGGATCGGTTACAGATGTAGACTCTAAACAACCGGTAGAATTCGCTAAGATCATTCTCAAACAGGATGGTCAAGTTAAAGGCGGTACAGAAACCGATATGGATGGAAAATTCCAAATCAATGCTATTGAACCAGGTTCTTATGATGTTGAAGTAAGAAACGAAACGGAAGGTTACCAATCTTCTTTGCTTACGGGTGTTATTATATCTGCCAACCAAATTACATTTTTGGACAAGCTTACTTTAGGCAAGGCTGATGATGTTAAAGAGGTAGAAGAAGTTGTAATTACATCTTATCGTGTTCCGCTTATTAATAAAGATGGTGGTTCATCAGGTGGAACTGTAACTAGAGAAGATATAGCGCGACTACCTGTTCGTAGTGCTGCGGGTGTAGCTGCAACGGTTGGTGGTGTAAATACCGATGAAGGTTCCGGTGAAATTAGTGTTAGAGGTTCTAGATCTGATGGTACTTATTTCTATATAGATGGTATCAAAGTACGTGGTTCTTCTAGTTTGCCAAAATCGGCAATTGAAGAGGTTTCAGTTATTACGGGTGGTGTTCCTGCAAATTATGGTGACGTTACTGGTGGTATTATCTCAGTTACAACTCGTGGTCCATCTGCAAAATATTTTGGAAGTTTAGAATTGGTTACTTCAGGGTTTTACTTTAAAGGTAAAGATCCTAATGGTTACGACGGAAAGGTTTTCGGTTTAGATAAATATGGTTACAACCTAGTGGAAGGTTTATTTTCTGGTCCGCTTTTAATGCGTAAAGATTCTACGGGTACAAAAACAAAACCTATTTTAGGATTTTTACTTTCTGTAAATATGACCGATCAACTTGATGGCCGACCATTGGCTGGTGGAAGTTATAGAATTAAAAAAGATGTTAGAGAAGAATTATTGGCTAATCCTTTAAGACCGTCTTCTGATGGAACCACAACTTTTCACAACGCATTATTCTTAAGAAGCGATGATTTCGAAAAAACTCCTTTTAGAATGAATGCAAGAAACAATGCAATTACGGGTCAAGGTAAAATTGATGTTAATACAGGGCCTACAGTAAATCTTACTTTTGGGGGTTCATTTAACTATACTAATGGTAGTCTTTACAGTTATTCTAATTCATTGTTGAATTTTGAAAATTTCGGAGTTAGCAAATCATTAGACTGGAGGGTTTATGGTCGTTTTTCTCAAAGATTTAACAATACAAGCAAAGAAAGTAGTTCTAAAATTAAATCAGCCAACTATAATTTAATGGTAGATTTTTCAAGATCTCAAGATGACCAATATGACCCGAAACACAAGTATAATTTATTTAACTATGGTCATGTTGGAACTTTTACAACTTTCAGAGAAAAAACTTACGAAGGTAGAGATACAGATGGCGATAATGTAAACGATCAATATGTTCAAAACGGAACAAAAGATGTTGTTGTAACATTTACACCTTCAGATTTAAATCCTTCTTTGGCTGCAATTACAAGTCAATATTATCAAATATATGCTAATGACCCTATCGGTCATTATGAAAACCTGCAACAAATTCAACAAGGAAATGCATTGAGAAATGGTGACGTACCTACTTCAGTTTACAGTATTTGGGGTAACATTGGAGCACCCTATGACTATTTCGGAAAAACACAAAACGATCAATTCCGCATCACCGGTTCAGGTTCAGTAGTAGTAAGCGATCACTCAATTACACTTGGTTTTGAATACGAGCAAAGATGGGATAGAGGCTGGACAGCTGGAACTTCAACAAATGGTGGAGGTAATGGACCAATCGGTATCTGGACAGTTGCAAGACAATTGGCGAATGCCCACATTAAAGAACTTGATTTAAACTCAGGTGTATTAAGTGATTCAGGTTCGTTTTCTAAATTGACATACCAACAGTTGAATACAGGTTATGCTGCCAATCAAGGTAATGGGGCATTTGGTGGTGCTGAAAATAATGACAGTCAGTATTTCTTTGATTACAATGCAAGATTAGCCGTTGGTTTAGATCCTGCAGGAACTGATTTCTTGGATATAGATCGTTACGATCCAAATACCTTCGGTTATGATATGTTTGCTCCAGATGAATTGTTAAATGGAGGAAATTCATTGGTAAGTTATTGGGGTTATGACCACACAGGTGAAAAAGTAAAAGGAAATACAGATGTAAATAAGTATTTTACTAGTTTCGATGACAATGGAAATTATGAAAGATTTGTTGGAGCATTTCAGCCAATTTACATCTCTACTTATGTAATGGATAAATTTGCATTCCGTGATATTATTTTCAACGTTGGTGTTAGAGCAGATATTTTTGATGCCAACCAACCAGTATTAAAAGACAGATATTTGTTCTATAATGCTAATTCAGTTTCTGAAGCTAGAGCTTTGGCAAATGCTGATCCAAACAATTATACTTGGTTCAATGTGCCTTCTTCAATTGGAGATGATTACATTGTTTATGTAAACGATATAAATAACCCAACTGCTATTAACGGTTTTAGAGATGGAACACAATGGTACAATGCAGAAGGGTTGCAAGTATCTGACCCATCTGTATTAAGAGGCCCTGCAGGAATTCAGCCATTTTTAACAACAGAAGGAAAAGCTGCATTTGACAATGGATCTCCAACTGCTTCGGCATTCGAAGATTATACAAGACAAGTAAACATTATGCCTCGTATCGCGTTTTCATTCCCTATTTCAGATGAAGCGTCTTTCTTTGCACACTATGATATCTTAACTAAAAGACCAACAACGGGTAATAGATTTGATCCTTTTCAATATCAATTTATAAATGCAAGAAGTGCAATTATAAATAATTCAAACTTGTTGCCTGAAACTACAATTGATTACGAATTAGGTTTCCAACAAGTATTAACAAGAACAAGTGCATTGAAAATCTCTGCGTTCTACAGAGAACAAAGAGATAACGTTCAATTAATAAGTGTTTTTGAAGCTTTTCCTAAAACGTACAGAACTTTCGGTAACAGAGATTTTGGTACAGTAAAAGGTTTAACTGTTTCTTACGATTTAAGAAGAACAGGAAATGTTAGGTTAACTGCAGCTTATACCTTACAGTTTGCTGATGGAACAGGTTCGGATGCAACTTCTGCTTCTGCGTTAATTCAAGCAGGCTTACCTAATTTACGTGCTATTTTCCCTTATGATTTTGATCAAAGACATGCTTTTGCAATAACCTTTGATTACCGTTATGGAGAAGGTAAAGACTACAATGGTCCAATGGCAGGTGACTTTGAAATCTTTGGAAACACTGGTTTGAACATATTCACTCAAATAAATTCTGGTTCTCCTTATTCAAATCAAACATTCATTACAAATGAAGGTAATTTTACCCCTCAAGGTGCTGGTTTGAATGGGACAACAAATGGTTCTAGATTACCTTGGACTTACCGTTTAGATTTGCAATTAGACAGAACTTTCAATTTACAATTGGGTAAAGAAGATAAGAAAAAAGCTACCTTCTTAAATGTTTATGTGCGTGTTACAAACTTGTTTAATAAATTTAATGTATTAAATGTTTATAG
>JBBSUQ010000180.1:0-6495 GCA_038234235.1 Flavobacteriales bacterium | reverse complement strand
TGATCAATTCCATTAAGGTTAACAAATCCCACAAAATTATGACCTTCACCTTTGGGCAGAGCCATTATTTCATTATAAATTTCGACTGCTTTTTCACTACCGCCAATTAATAATGTTTTAAAACCAATTGATTTCTGATGTATTTTTTTTACCGTAAAACTGACGAAAATAATTCGCGGAATAAAAGCAAGTGTAAAATGAACAATAAACAGTAATGCAAAAGACGTGTAAAAAGATTTATAATTAGAAACCGTGTCGTTTAGTAAAAGAGTAAAGAAAATAATTAAGGTGCCAAATAGGGTGGAAATGAATGTTAGATTGAATATTTTAAGTCTGTACAAACGTTTTATATCTAGATAAGTCCCTTGAAGTGCGTAAAATAACAACCAAGCCAAGGGCAAAAAAGCTATTCCTAAATAAAATGAATTGTCTACTTGAAATTCGGTATTTTCAATATAAATTTTTCTTAAATAATAAAATATTGCCCAAGCTACAAGCGCACTCAAATAGTCGCATAAAACAAGAAATGATTTCGAATAGGACTTCATCAAAAATGGACTACTCGAATATTATCAATGTATATATCTGCAGAAGTTGCACCTTCTGGAAGCACACATTCAAAAGATATTTCAAAATAAGCATCAGCCGGTGAATTACTGATTATTTCTCTTAAATCAATATATATTTTTTTCCATTTATCAGAACCAACTTCTTGAGAATTTAGCAGTATATATGGATTTGGCTGAGTGCCTTGAGACGAAACAGAAATCAAACCCAATAAAAGTCCGTTGGTGTTTCTATAATCAATTTCTAAATAAACTTCGGCTCCTCTCGGCAGACTTATTTGCGTATTTGTATAACCCACCCAACTAGGATTATTGCTGTCTAAATGAATCCATCCATAACGCCCTGAATGACCAATTGATGGATCGTTGGCAATTTGAATCATATTTGTGGTGACAGGAGAATTCTCAATATCAGAGAAGGTATCTTCAAAATCTTCTAAGTAAGCTTTCGTTTCAGCATAATACTGGCTTGTTGCGTTTATGCTAACTGTTTCATCTTTTACCAAAACAATATTGCTTTCATAAAACTGAGTAAATGGATAAATCTTTTTTGTTGCTGAAATTCCATTATTTTTAACAGCCGGATAAATTTTTAAATTGACTTGACCTTCTTTCAAGACTGGAATTTTAACAGGCAATTCAAACACACCCAATACCTGATCATCAATATAAACCCAAGCTTCAGTAAAATTTGACAAACTTAAATCGCCCAAATTTTGTGTTGCATTAGGATTGCTGGTTATTTGCCAAGCACTAATTTCAAGCCACGAAGGGTTGGGATTATTTTTCACACAAGATTGCAATGAAAAACAAAGTATAGTTAAGCAAATTAAATTGAAAAAATTGATTCGTAGAAATCTTAGCATAAATATAAATCCATTATTGAAAATTGTTAACGATAAAAATTAGATAATATTTCTATTGTTTTAGATCTTTTCAAACTTCTCTAAAATTTTATCTGCAACCATCAATGCTTTAAAGCCATCTTCCAAAGTCACAATAGGAATTGTATCATTTAAAATAGCTTCTGCAAATGTTCTCAACTCTTCTTTAATTGCGTTAATATCCTCCAGATTTGGTTTGTCGAATAGTATTTTTTTGGAACCTTTGCCTTCACCCAAATCCAAAACAATATCATATGGACCCGGTTCACCTTCCACATCTTCCATCCTAACAACTTCCAATTCTTTTGTCAAAAAATCGACGCTGATGTATGCATCTTTCTGAAAAAATCGTGACTTTCTCATGTTTTTCATAGAAATACGTGAAGCCGTTAGGTTGGCAACACAGCCATTGTCAAATTCTATTCTTGCATTTGCGATATCCGGAGTATCTGAAACAACTGCCACTCCAGAAGCTGAAATTCTTTTAATATCAGATTTCACAACTGATAAAATAATATCAATATCATGTATCATAAGATCCAAAACTACAGGTACATCTGTCCCTCGGGGATTGAACTGAGCCAAACGATGGGTTTCAATAAACATTGGACGGTCGAGATATTTTTTTGCCGCACTAAATGCTGGATTAAATCTTTCAACATGCCCAACTTGCACTTTAACATTTGCCTCTTGTGCCAAACTCAAAAGTTGCTTAGCCTCAGCAACTGTTTCTGTTACAGGCTTTTCTATAAAAACATGTTTACTTCTTTTAATTGCTTGTGATGCGCAATCGAAGTGAGATAATGTAGGAGTAACAATGTCAATACAATCCGTATCATTGAGCAAATTATCGATATTATTGTAATATTTTATGTTGTATTCTTCTGCTACTTTTTTGGCATTTTCTTCATTAGGATCATAAAAACCGACTAATTGATATTGATCTTTCAATTCAAGAATTAATCGAATATGAATCTTGCCTAAATGTCCTGCTCCCAGAACGCCAATTTTTAGCATAAAATAATTTTTGAACAAAAATAGTCGGTTTGCACGATTAGAAAGCCTAAAAAGCTAAGCGTTTATTAACAATAAAAAATTGATAAGCGTTATTTAGAATTTGAAGAATTTAGATTTAGGCCTGAATAGTAAGCAGTATCAATATTATTAAACAATTTAGTTAAGAGCGTAATTTGACCAGTATGATAGGAAAAATGTTCAATAACATGGGTTAAAATTGAAACTCCATTTACATCAAAAGCTTGTATTCTTCTATTATGAGAAAAATTTTCAGGTTCAATTTTTTCAAAAGTTAGATTAATATTTGTCTTTAAATTTTGCAAGAGAAAAACCAAATCAGATTTCCTAATACCTTTATGTTCTGCGGCAAATTCCATATCTCTATCACGATTGTCTGGTTTGTTTCCGAGACCTGAAAGTATCCATTGTCGGGCGTTTCCGCAAAGGTGCAAAACCAAATTTCCTACAGACGGAATATTTTCATTTGGAGACATCCATAATTGCTTTTCATCCAAAAGAGACAAACATTTAAAAATTCGGACATAGGATTCCTCAAAAACCCTCAACTTAAATTCATCTGTTAACTGTTGTATTGTTATCATATCGAAAATGGACAAAGTATAAATTAAATTTAGAAATAATTTTTAACTTGTAATTAAATAATTTAATAAAATATGTATATTTGCCCCCCGACACTTGTTATTAGAAGATAATCGAATCTTCTTTCAGGTGTTAAGTTAGAAATTATGGTGGTTGTAGCTCAGCTGGTTAGAGCATCGGTTTGTGGTACCGAGGGTCGTGGGTTCGAGCCCCATCTTCCACCCTTTTAAAAAAGGTCTTGATTATTTCAAGACCTTTTTTTGTGATGAATTTTTTTGGGCGAGAAGCTTCGTAAATCTTTATTTTTACGAGAGTTATCTTTTTTTGAAGAAATTTACACTCAGCGAAATTAGGATTAAAAGTGACGGCTAGACCCATCTTCCATACTTTAAAAAGGCAGGTTTCTGCAATCGTGAGACAGAAAATTTTAATTTTACAATAATTTCAAACCAGCCATCTTACCTTTACAAACCTCCTTGTTTTGCATAAACTTCGGTATACAGAAGTTGAAATGATAGAATATTAGTGGGAGTTGTTGAGCAGTGGACAAACTCAACTATTTCTGTATTATTCAAATTTAGAAATATGCTTTTTTGTTATACAATTGAACTCGAACTTGTGGTTCGACTCGGTGAGTAACTTACGATGGAATTAAAGCCCCCTATAAGATACGTGCAGTGGACATAAACACCTATTTCTAAATTTTTCAAATCTCGAAATGTGTTTTTTTTGTTTTTCTACAGAACTCGAACTTGTGGTTCGGCTCCGTGAAAAACAAAAAAACACCTTCTCTAAAAAGAGAAGGTGTTTTTGCTTGATTTTAACTAATCAGTGATCCCGCTGGGATTCGAACCCAGGACCACCTCATTAAAAGTGAGGTGCTCTACCAGCTGAGCTACGAAATCATTGTTTGCGGGTGCAAAGATAGACACTTAATTCTTTTGAACAAGTTTGAAAGCACTTTTTTTTAGTTTATTTTTAATAAAAGCATCTAAGTCTTTGATTTTATAATTATTAATGATCTAAAGTTTTTAACATTTCTTAATTTTACCAGCAATATGATTACAAATAATATCTTTCTTATAGGTTTTATGGCCAGCGGTAAATCTAAAATTGGCAAAAAGTTAGCTGCTAAACTGAAAATGACTTTCATTGACACAGATCTCTATATTGAAATCAACCAAAATAAAAGTATTAGCGAAATTTTTGAACAAGATGGTGAATCGCATTTTAGAGATTTGGAAAGAAAATTTATTGATGAAATTCCGAACAGATTTCAAAATCCTATTCTTTTTGCTAGTGGCGGTGGTATGGCTTGCTTCAATGGAAATATTGAGAAGATGAAAGAAAATGGCATCGTTATTTATTTTCGACATTCACCTAAACAATTGCTGAACAGATTAAAATCATCTTCGAAAAACAGACCATTAGTTAACGATCTTGATGACGATGAATTAATAAGTTACGTTGAAACTAAGTTAATTGAACGCGAGAAATATTATTTAAAGGCAGATATTATTTTTAATTCAGCAAAAATGAGTTTAAATGAAATGATTGAAGAAATTAAAAATTTTAAAAAAATCTAAATTTCCTCTTCCAAAATTAAATTTCCAAATTTGAAAGTTTTAGCTTTCACAAAAATCATACAGATTAGAGAAAATATTATGGATATTATGATTAATGTTTTGTCAAAATAAGACATTTCAAAATCAATATATTTCCAGTTAAAATACAAAATAATTATTCCGAAGTAAACAAGCCAAAAAATTAATATTAAAAGATTTGCCAACCTCACTTGTCTGTAAATCAAGATGATAATCACGAATAAAACTGGCCAAAATACAAGACCGTAACCGCTAAAAAACAATGTTTTATGTAAAAATTCATTCGGCTCAAACCCTAAAGTTGCACCACGGATCTTAATCTGTTCATTTACTTCAAAATTTTGATTTTGAACGATTTTTTTACTAAAAAGCAATGCAAAATAACTTATTGTCCCCCAAGCCGAAAACAGAAATAAGACCAAGGTTTGAATGTAAACAGTAATTTTTACCATCAACGGTGGTTTTACTTTACCGAACAGCAAATTTCTAAGTTTCCGGAGAAACGGCAGTGGACTTGTAGGACCAATTCTGCTATTTATATTCGCTTTTCCCAATTATAATTGATTAAAATTAAGAACCTAAATTCGGTACTTTTTCATCAAAAATAACAAGATTCTACTGCAATAATTACATTTGCCAAAATGTTTATAATTTTGAAATGGATTTAATGATAAATAAAAATGATTTCTTCTAATAATTATTTAATAAAATGAAGCAACAATATTTAGAAGATACTAAATTTCTTGATTTCAACAATCCATTTTTTGATAAATATCTGGAAAATTTTGTAAAACCAGATTCCGAACTTGAATTGGCAATAGGACTTTACAACAAGGTGAGAAATGATTTTTTCTATAATCCTTTTCATCTCGATTTGCGACCAGAAGCACTTGTAGCCTCTAATATTTTAACCAAACGAAAAGCTTGGTGTGTAGAAAAATCTATTGTTTTAGCTGCCTGTTATAGAAAATTTGGTTTGCCCTCTAAATTGGGCTATGCAATAGTTAGCAATCATATCGGCACTGAGAAACTAGAATTTCATTTAAGAAGAAAAGAAATTGTATTCCATGGCTATGTTTCTGTTTTTCTAAACGATAATTGGGTGAAATGTACACCTGCTTTTGATGATCGTTTGTGTAGAATTACAAATGTAAATCCGCTTATTTTTGATGGTAAAAATGACTCAATGTTTCAAGAATATTCTCAAGGATTAAAATTCATGGAATACATTCATCATTACGGAGAATTTGCAGATGTACCCATTGAATTAATGAACTCTGAGATGAAAAAATATTATCCACATTTATTTGAAAAAGAACACAAGAGTTCTGAATTTTCATTTAGACATATGTAAAAATATTTCGAAATATTTAAAAACACTATCGTCCAAAAAACTTTATTGGTTCTTTTACCTTCTTGTTTTTCGGCAGACAGGTATGCAAAATGAGATCAAAAAAAATTTAAATTCTCAACTAATAAATCAAGACTTTCGAAGAAACTTACTTGTGATGAGCGGCAGCCACTGTGGTTGCTGTGGTTACTGAGCTTTCTATGAAGTGTGTCTAATTAAAAACCAACGACTGCAGAAATGTTAGTTATTTAACTTATTATTAATCAGGCAATAATGATCTCGAATGACAATTATTTTTAAACATTATATGTAATAATTATTATATGTAATTATTATCATATGTTTAATTTTTAAATATAGTATTTAAATTAGTATTAATTTATAAATTATATTTATTTTTGATGCTTACAATTAAATAATCAAAAAAATATGGAATTAAAAAACCTTAACAAAGACTGTCCGGTTTGTGAATC
>JBBSUQ010000179.1:0-6558 GCA_038234235.1 Flavobacteriales bacterium | reverse complement strand
CTCAGGAGGGAGAGTATTAAAACTAATGCTTAGACTTAAAAACAAAGTCATCATCTTTAGAAAAAGTCAATTAGTCCATCTCCTCCTTTGAAGGAGGATCAAGGAGGATGGCAAAGTCGTGCAAGTCAGATCTCATTTTCCTAGATATTTTATCACTTAGGAGGGAGAGTGTTTAAGCATAATTTTAAGGGCATGTAAAAATCCATATTTTAACCTTAATTTTATTCCATAATTTCAAATTTATATGTGCGGTATCGCTGGATTTGTTGACTTTCGTAAACGTTCTAATTTAGAAGAGCTTAAATCTATGTGCGATACGCTAAAGCACCGCGGTCCAGATGGAGAAGGGCAGGAAGTTTTCGAAACAGAATTTGCTCAAATTGGTTTGGGTCACAGGAGATTAGCCATCATAGAACTAACAGAATTGGGCAAACAACCAATGCTATTTGAGCATTTACACATTACGTTTAACGGAGAAATATATAACTACAAAGAAATACGTAATGAGTTACGTTCTTTAGGTCATGCATTTAAAAGTGACTCAGATACAGAAGTTATACTGCATGCCTTTGCGGAATGGAAAGAAAAATGTGTTGAGCATTTTGTAGGTATGTTCGCTTTTGTTATTTATGATTCATCAGAAAATTGTGTTTACGCATTTCGGGATCGTGCAGGAGTAAAGCCATTTTATTATTATTTTAATAACGACTTATTTTTGTTTGCAAGTGAACTTAAAGCGATAAAAAATAATCCTGAATTTATCAAAGAATTAAATACAGAAGCAATTCATCTCTTTTTAGCATTCGGCAATATTCCTTCGCCGCATTGTATCTATAATTTTACACAGAAATTAGCGCCAGCTGCATATATTAAAATCGATTTAACAAAAAAGCCACAGTCAATAATCAAAATTGAACAGCAATTTTATTGGAGCGTTTATGATGCTTATGCAAAACCAAAATTAAATATTGAATTGCCCGAAGCTATTTTTGAAACAGAAAAAATATTACAAAAGGCTTTTGAATACCGAATGGTTTCTGATGTTCCAGTAGGTATATTTTTGAGTGGCGGTTATGATAGTGCTTGTGTTACAGCGTTACTGCAAAAAGATAATTGTAACCCATTACGTACTTTTACTATTGCCGTTCCAGATATTGGTCTCAATGAAGCTCCGTATGCAAAAGAAGTCGCTAGATATTTGGGAACTAATCACAACGAGTTTGAGTGTACACAAAAAGAAGCTTTAGAATTAATTCCACAATTGCCTCATTTTTACGATGAACCATTCGCAGATAGCAGCGCCATTCCTACAATGTTGGTGAGTGCAATGGCGCGCAAACAAGTAACTGTTGCTCTCAGTGCAGATGGAGGAGATGAAGTTTTTGCAGGTTACAATCGTTATGAAATGATGCAGCGTTACGGAACTAAATTAAATAAAATACCAAAGATATTTCGCAAAGGTTTAGCTGGATTTCTAGATACTTTTCCTTTGTATAAACTTCCCCCACTAAAAAACAAATACAATATAGCACAGCGTTACGACAAAACAATATCCATGTTGCGCAATCCAAGCAAAGAACAAATAATGATGGGTTTAAGTGAATTGTTTACCGCAGAAAAAAGAAACGAATTGCTCGTAAAAAAATTAGTTCGACTTCCGGAAACTGCTTATGAAAATCTAAGTTTAAAAAACGCCAGCTCGCTACAATACATGCAAGCTATAGATTACACAACTTACTTGCCCGATGATATTCTCACGAAAGTTGACAGGGCATCCATGCATTGTAGTTTGGAAAGTCGAGAGCCGTTTTTAGATCAGAACATTATAGAATGGGCAGCGCGTTTACCCGATGAATTTAAATTAAACGGTAATAATAAAAAATTTATCCTCAAAGAGATAGTACATAAATACATTCCTAAAGAATTAATGGACCGACCTAAAATGGGTTTCGCTATTCCAATAGAAAATTGGTTGCAAAATGACCTCAAAGATTTAGTTTACGATTTTATTAATGAAAATAAACTCAAAACTCAAGCTATCTTTTCTCCAAAAGCAGTTCTCCAACTTCGAGATGATTTCTATAACGGCAAGCGAGAATACGCTAATAAAATTTGGTATATTTTGATGTTTCAAATGTGGCTGGAGAAAAATTATTACAATTAATAGGTTTCAAGCTTAACTCAAGAACCTAACTTTCGATTGAGGAGATCGTAAAAATCATAGTACAAATAATTATTTTTATTCATTTTGCAATTAATCCAAATTAAATGATTTACTTTGTATTTCAAAGTGCTTTGCAATGGAAGATAATTCGTATTTAAATCAATTAAAAGACATCCGTTCCATGATGGATCGGTCAACTAAGTTTTTATCACTTTCGGGTTTGTCGGGAATATTAGCAGGGGTTTATGCAATACTAGGCGCTATTTGTGTTAACTATATAATAGAAAGCAATCCGCGCAAATATATAATAATAGAAAGCAATCGTTTCAAAGCAATTATCGCCGTTGCTTTTCTTGTTTTATTTTTATCTCTATTGACAGCCTTTATTCTTTCGAAACGCAAAGCACGAAAAACAGGAGAAAATTTGTGGAACGCCACAGCAAAAAGATTGGTAATCAACTTCTGTGTGCCTCTATTTACTGGGGGAGTTTTTGTTGTATCTTTAATATTACAAGGTCATTACGGACTCATTGGTGCAGCAAGTTTACTATTTTATGGTTTGGCACTTTTTAATGCGAGCAAATATACTTTTGATACAATCCGATCTTTAGGTATTGCTTTTATAGTTTTAGGTTTATTTGCGTTGAATGTAAGAGGTTATAGTTTAATATTTTGGACTATTGGTTTTGGGGCCCTCCATATTTTGTATGGAATAATTGTTTACCTTAAATACGAACGAAAATTACCGTGAAGAATCCCATTGCACATATAAATAAAATTTTTGATCACCGCATTCGCTTGGGAATTATGTCTGCTTTAATGGTAAATGAGACAGTAGATTATACTGTTTTAAAAGAATTATTACAAGTGACAGATGGCAACTTGGCATCCCATATTAAAACACTGGAAAGTGAATTATTTATATTGGTAAATAAACGCTTTGTTGGTAAAAAACCCAATACCTCTTATCAAATTACTGTGGCCGGAAGAAGGGCATTTTTACAGCATCTGCAAGCATTGGAACAATTAATTAATAATAGTAAATAAATTTTTTTAACCCTATACTTTGAAAAACAAAGTACTTTTAAATTATAATTATGATAGAAAAAAATCCAACTCCGCAGCCTGATCAGTTTCAGGAAGGTTTCCGTAAATTTATGCGTTCGCATACTGCCCGTTTTTTAATAATCGGTTTAATTACCTTGATTTTATTAATACCACTATTTCAGGTTAAACTGTTAATTAGAGAAAGAGGATATAGACAACGAATAGTAGAAAATCAAATTTCAAAAGAATGGGGTGGATCTGTCGAATATTCCGGAATTGTTTTAAAAATTCCTATAGCAGATAGGTCCAAAGATGATCCAAAAAAGATTATAGAATCTTCCTCTTTTTTATACATTTTACCAGAAACTACCAATGATTTAATTTCTACAACTGTTTCTGAAAAGCACCGAAGCATTTTTAAAGTAAATATTTTTTCGGCACAAATAATTTCAAAAGTAAAATTTGATGTTAGCAAAATTGATAGTGTTTTAAAACAAAAATTGATTTGGGAAAAGGCACAAATATCAATGATTACTAATTCTGAAACAGACTTTAAAGAAATTTCTGCTTTTAAAATCGATGATCGACTAATCGAAATTGAAGGACAAACGGTGCAACAGGCTTATCCAAAATATCTTGAAACGGCATCTGTTCCTTTTACGATTAATCCTGAAAGAAATATTCCTATTAACATCGAATTTAATGCTCGAATTAATGGAACTGTCGAATTTAAATACTTTCCTTTCGCAAAACAAAGTCAGGGAGAAATGAGGTCTAATTGGAAAAATCCATCGTTTATCGGTAATAATTTACCGGATCCAAAAAGTTCTAAAACTACTGACAAGGGATTTGTGTCTACTTGGAACAATATTGATATGACAAGTGGTTCTCGTAATTATACAAGCAATTTAAAATTACTGCATCCTAAAAAATCGGGCGTGCGCTTTATTGATGTTGTAGATCAATATAGTTTAAATGACAGAACAGTAAAATATGGAGCCCTGGTTTTTATTCTCACATTCGCTGTGTTTTTCCTAATTCAAATTGTGGGTAAAATTAATATTCATCCAGTTCATTACCTACTCATCGGGCTCAGTTTGGTTTTATTTTACTCTTTGCTGCTATCATTTTCCGAACAAGTAGGATTTATTTCTGCCTATATTATCGCTTCATCACTCATTATTTTACTAATTGTTTGGTATGCAAAATCGGTTTTACAATCTACCAAGTTTGCCATTTTATGTGGCTTTAGTTTAACCTTGACATACGGATTTATACTCGTTTTAGTAAACCTCGAAACTTACGCATTACTATTTGGGAGCATAGGTTTGTTGATTGTTTTAACGGCAATAATGTCTATAACCAGAAAACTAAAATTAGAATAATCCCTATAAACCAAAATCAAAATTGGAGGCTGGCACTTTTTTAAATAAGAGTTTCAGCCTCTTTTTATTATGAAAATTGATGTTTGTAAATACAAATTCCAAAAGTTAAAAACTTAATTCTGGAAGGTCTAAATGTTTAAAGAAATTCGAGCGTCCACCTTCTTTTTCTTTTTATTTTTGCGCCAAACTAGTTTGTATACATGAAAAATATATTAATCCTTGGTGCAGGTCTGTCAGCATCCTCTCTTATAAGATATTTATTGAAACATGCTGAGAAAGAAAATTGGTTTTTACAAATTGTAGATAAAGATTTAGACTTGGTAAAATCTAAAATCGGAGATTCGAAAAATGCCGAAGCTTTGGCTTTTAATGTGCTTTCACAAGAAGAAAGAGTGCCTTTCATAAGAAATGCTGAGTTGGTTATTTCAATGTTGCCAGCGAGATTTCATTATGAAATTGCCAAAGATTGTGTTGCTGAAAAGAAAAATCTTATTACCCCTTCATATATTTCTAAGGAAATGAGAGGTTTGGATATTGCCGCGAAAGATGCAGAAATTACTATTCTTAATGAAATTGGCGTAGATCCAGGAATTGACCACATGAGTGCCATGAAAATTCTCGACGAAATAAAAGATAAAGGGGGCGAAATTCATGCATTTAAATCTTTTTGTGGTGGTTTGGTAGCTCCACAAAGTGATAATAATCCGTGGAATTATAAATTCACATGGAATCCAAGAAATGTGGTACTTGCCGGACAAGGAAATGCTGCCTGTTTTATTCAAGAAAACGAATACAAATACATTCCTTACAATCGGCTTTTTGGAAGATTAGATAGCATTCACATTCCCAAATTAGGAGAGTTTGAAGGTTATGCCAATAGAGATTCTTTGAGTTATCGTGAAATTTATAAACTGAGAAATATTCCTACAATTTACAGGGGAACCTTAAGAAAAAAAGGTTTTGCAGAATCGTGGAACATATTTGTACAATTGGGAATGACCGATGATTCTTATACTATGGATCATATTCAAAGATTAACAAATCGATCTTTTTTAAATGCATTCTTACCTTATCACAAAACTGCTACGGTTGAAGAAAAATTTATGAAGTACATAGACAATCGACAAGATATCTACGATAAATTTGAATGGTTAGGCATATTTGAAAAAGAACCTTTGGATTTGGTAAATGCAACACCAGCTCAATTGCTTGAAAAAATATTGAGAGACAAATGGATGCTTGAGCCGAGAGACAAAGACATGTTGGTTATGTATCATCTTTTTGAATACAAAGACAGCGAAGGAAATACGCACCAAATAGAATCTTTCATGAGTAACATTGGCGAAGACGAAACCTACACGTCAATGAGCAATACAGTTGGGCTTCCTGTTGCAATTGCCGCTAAAATGTTATTGAAAAACGAGATTACGCAAAAAGGTGTTATTCTACCCATTAACAAAGAAATTTACGAACCGATTTTAAAAGAATTGGCAGAATTAGGGATTGTTTTTGTTGAAAATATTGAATAAAAATCGGTCGTTTTTGTAAAAATATTATTGTAGGGTTATGGCATTTCCGTAGGGTCATGGCATGCCATGACCCTACTATATGTTCGATATAGACCACCAACAAGGAAAAACAGATTTAAAAATTTCTTCCATAAATTCCTTTTCTGCAACCCTTCTTTTTTGGGTTTTAATATATTCTTGTTCATTTTTCCAGAACCGCATTTCTGTTTTTAGTAAATCTTGTTTGTTCACTAATTTCAAATCATTTAGCTTGGCTTTTATTTCTTTTTCGGAAAGTGCAGTTAATTTTATGGGCTGCAAATTGTCTTGTAGTGGATTAAGACTTTCGGCATAATATATTTCTTTTTCGCCGAGCGCAATTACTACCAACTTATATTGCATTAAATCATTCAATCCTCTGGTAAGTTTGCCATTTGTGAAATTTAATTTTTCG
>JBBSUQ010000178.1:0-6613 GCA_038234235.1 Flavobacteriales bacterium | reverse complement strand
GTCTGGAGTTATTTTACCGTCTCTTGCCTTTATTGCCAATCTTTTTATTTCTGCTTCAATTTCTGCCAAACTCATTTGTTCAGCGTTTCTGATAACTGGTACCATTAAACCTTTTGGTGAAGAAACTGCTATTCCTATATCTGCATAATCGTGATAAATTACTTCTTTACCATCGATTTGTGCGTTCACAGCAGGAAAAACGTTTAATGCTTCTGTAACTGCCTTTGTGAAAAACGACATAAAGCCAAGATTAACCTCGTGGTGTTTTGCAAACTGCTCTTTAAATTTAGTACGCAAATCCATAATCGGCTTCATGTCTACCTCGTTAAAAGTAGTTAGCATTGCTGTCTCATTTTTTACAGAAACCAAACGTTCACCAATTTTTCTACGAAGCATTGACATTTTCTCTCTGCTTGTATCTCTGGTTCCACCCCAACCTGAAGCATCTGCAGAATCAAAACCTCCGGCCATGGCAGAAACAACATCTTGTTTGGTTATTCTACCATCTTTACCGCTTCCTTTTATTTTATCTTTATTTACGCCATTTTCAGAAATAATTTTTGCCGCCGCAACAGAAGGAGTTCCACTAGCATAAGATTTTTTATCGCCAACAGGGTTTGGATCAGGTGTATCTTTCTTATCTGATTCAGATTTTTCCTTCAATTCTTTTTTAGGCTCATCAGTAACTTTCTCAGCTTTCGGCTCTTCTTTTTTATCTTCAGATTTTTTATCAGCCTCGCTTGATTTCACGGCTTCTTTTTTATCAGAACTTTCTGAATTTTCTGGGGCTTTTGCCGAAGTATCAATATGGCAAACAACTTGTCCTACTTTTACGGTGTCACCTTCTTCGGCTTTGAGCGTTATGATTCCACTAGCTTCGGCAGGAAGTTCCAATGTTGCTTTGTCTGAATCTACTTCTGCAACAGCTTGGTCTTTTTCGACATAATCACCGTCTGCAACCATCCATGATGCTATTTCTACTTCTGATATAGATTCGCCCGGACTGGGAACTTTCATTTCTAAAATGGCCATCTTCTTAATGTTATTTTGTTATTGTTCTTGTTTAACTTTTGCATATTGAAACAATTCTGAAAACAGTTGTGACAATCTACGTTTGTGCAAATCATGTGATCCTTCTGCAGCTGCGGCACTAGATTTTCTTGAAATCCCGATGAATGGAATATTTCTCATGCTCATCGCCATGTAATGCCATGCGCCCATATTTGATGGTTCTTCTTGAGCCCAAATAATATTTTTGACTTTTTTGTATGAAGCAATACAATCTTCTATCTGCTTTTTAGGTAAAGGATACAATTGTTCTACCCGCACATAATTCATGTTTTCGACTCCCATTTCTTTGGCTTTTGCTTTTACTTCATAGTAAAACTTACCTGAAAGGAACACCAATGTATCAATTTGATCTGAGTTCTTTACCTTATCTTCAATTATCTCTTGAAAACTGCCTGTTGCCATTTCTTCTAAAGTTGACGTTGCTTCTGGCAAACGGAGAATCATTTTCGGTGAAAAAACAACCAACGGTTTTCTAAACTCTCGAGCAAGCTGCCTTCTTAATAAATGAAAATGATTTGCGGGAGTAGAAGTATTAACTAATTGTATATTATAATCTGCCGCTTGTTGTAAAAATCTTTCAATTCTTGCCGACGAATGTTCTGCCCCTTGACCTTCATAACCATGCGGTAGCAACATTACCAAACCACTTTGTGTTGCCCATTTGTCTTCACCTGCTGTAATAAATTGATCCACCATTATTTGAGCGCCATTGTAAAAATCTCCAAACTGAGCTTCCCAAATAGTTAATGTTTCGGGCGATGCCAATGAATAACCATATTCAAAGCCTAAAACAGCATATTCTGACAATAATGAATTATAAATTTGGAATTTGGACTGATCTTTACTTAAATGATTGAGCGTTACAATTTCTTCTTCAGTATCTTCCGTTGTTACAACAGCATGTCTGTGAGAGAAAGTTCCTCTTTCTATATCTTGACCAGAAAACCTTACAGGATTGCCTTCAACCAATAAAGTAGCGTAAGCTAACATTTCAGCGCTTCCCCAGTCCAACTTATCGTCTTCAAAAGCTTTAAATCGATCGTCAAAAATCTTTGAAATTTTTCTGAAATAATTTTTTCCTTCAGGCAGCGTTGCTAATTTTTTCCCTAAATCGAGTAATTTCTTTTTATCAACACCAGTTTTGGGCGATTTATCGAAATCTTCGGGCTTGCTGTGTCTGTAACCTTCCCAAGTATGGCTCAAAAAATCCCAAACAGCTGCCTTTTTATTTTCTTTGGAAGCTGCATATTCTTTTTCCAAGAAATCAATATAGGTTTCGTCGTATTCTTTGAGCTCTTTTTCTGTAGCAAAACCTTCATCTATAAGGTATTTACCATATATCTTAACTGGATTCGGATGTTTAGAGATAATGTCATATAGTTTTGGTTGCGTAAATTTTGGTTCATCTCCTTCATTGTGCCCAAACTTTCTATAGCAAAGTAAATCTATTACAATATCTCTGTGAAAATGCTGACGGTATTGCATTGCAATCTCTATTGTTTGCACAACAGCTTCAACATCGTCTCCATTTACGTGAAACACTGGACACAAAGTTGTTTTTGCAACATCTGTACAGTAAGTTGAAGATCTGCCATCAAGATAATTTGTTGTAAAGCCAACTTGATTGTTCACCACAATATGTATTGTACCACCCACTCTATACGCATCCAATTGCGCCATTTGTATAACTTCGTAAACAATACCTTGGCCTGCAATTGCTGCATCACCATGGATCATTACAGTACAAACTTTGTTCTCATCGTTGTCGAATTTTCTATCGAGTTTTGCCCTTGCAATTCCTAAAACAACAGGATCAACTGCTTCTAAATGCGATGGATTTGGAGCTAACGTAAGTCCAATTGGCTCACCCTTTATAGATTCTATGTGTGAGGTAAATCCTTGGTGGTATTTTACGTCTCCGTCAAAAGTTGCATCCTCAGTATCAAACTCTTTGCCTTCAAACTCAGAGAATACATCTCTTGGTTTTTTATTGAAAATATTGATTAAAGTATTTAGTCTACCTCTGTGTGCCATTCCCATTACGAAATACGAAACACCTAATTCGGAACCTTTGTGAACCAAAGTATGCAATGCAGGAATGAGAGATTCTCCACCTTCTATTGAAAAACGCTTTTGTCCCACAAACTTTTTACCTAAGAAAGATTCAAAGTTAGAAGCTTGATTGAGCGTTTTGTAAATATACAATTTACGTTCTTTATCAAATTTGGGTCTGTTTTTAATTTCGATTCTATCCTTAAACCAATCTCTTCGGGCTGGTTCTCTCATGTACATAAACTCAATTCCGATAGACTGACAATAAGTTTCTTCGAGATGATCGATAATTTCTTTTAGTGTAACTTGACCGATACCAATTTCATTGCCTGCATGAAAAACCGTTGATAAATCCGATTCTTCAAGCTCAAAATTTTCTATAGCTAAAGTCGGTTCATATTGACGGCGTTCTCTTACTGGATTTGTTTTGGTAAACAAATGGCCTCGGCTCCTGTAACCATTAATAAGATTAATGACCCTAAATTCCTTTTGGAAATTTTCAGGCACAGCACCTTCTGATTTGTCGTTTGATGATTTTTCATCAAAATTTGTCTGTGCAAAGTCAAAACCTTCAAAAAACTTTTGCCAACCTTCGTCAACACTAGTTGGATTCTCTAAGTAAGACTTATATAAATGGTCAATCGCAGTTACATCTGCATTGCCAACGTATGATACTTTATCCATGTGTTTTTGTACAATTTATGGAGTAGCAAAAGTAACATTTTTTGATTGTAAGAGATGGATAAATTAGGTGAAATTTTCAAGATAATTTACATTTTAGCAGAATGATTGCCAAATTTATGTCTTAGAAATATTTTGTAAGCCTCTCTAATTATAATTTTTTCGCTTAATAAATCAATAAAATCAGGTGTGCCTAATATGCTGTAAAAGTCTTTTTCAGGTATGTCCACGAAGTATAATATTTTAAGCAATTCTTGTTCACCCTTTTTCAAAATCGCTAACAATATTTCTTGTGTATGATTTTTAATTTCTTCAAGATTTAATGGTTCAGTAGAAAAATTTTCGGGAAAATGCCACAGAGCCCGCTCAAAATCAGTATTTAGTTGTTGCTGAACTGCTAAAGGGGTTAAATATACCTGAGCAAGTGCATTTTTTTTATAGTTTGGTAACTCTTCTGAATTCAAAATTATCTTATTTCTCCACCTGCATCAAATGACTTTTCGGGAACAACGAAGCTGAGTTTTCCTTCTGCATTTTCAGCCATTAAAATCATACCTTGTGATTCTATTCCTCTAATTTTTCTAGGTGCCAAATTTAACAATACACTCACAGTTTTTCCTATAACTTCTTCTGGCTGGTAATGTTCAGCTATTCCCGAAACTATTGTTCTTTGGTCAATGCCTGTATCAACCAATAGTTTCAATAATTTATCTGCTTTTTCAACTTTTTCTGCTTCTAAAATTTTTCCCAAACGGATGTCCATTTTCGAAAACTCATCAAATGTTACCATATCTTTTTGTTTTTGGAATGTTGTTTCGTTTTCTATTTCATTGGAATTGCGCAGAATATTTACTTCCTTTTCTACCAATTCGTCTTCTATTTTGGCAAATAAAATACTCGCTTCTCCAATAGTATGGTTGGCTGGTAGTAAATCTACTTTGCCCGCATCTTTCCAATCATCGCTATTAAACTTGAGCATTTTTTGCAATCTTTTAGATGTTTCTGGCAAAAAAGGACTCCAAACAATAGATAAATTCGCTGTAATTTGCAAAGCAATGTTCATGATTGTTTTAACTCTTTCGGGATCGGTTTTAATCAATTTCCAAGGTTCTTGTTCTGCCAAATACTTGTTGCCTAATCGTGCCAAATTCATGGCCTCTGCTTGCGCATCTCTGAGTTTGTAATCTCTTATTAATGTGGCTATTCTTGTTGGGATCTCTGCCATTTCTGCCAAAGTAGAATTATCAATTTCAGTTAACTCACCTTTTTGTGGAATTTTGCCTTCGTAATATTTGTGACTCAAAACCATCACTCTATTTACGAAATTTCCAAAAATATCAGCCAACTCGCTATTTACACGCGTCTGATATTCTTTCCAAGTAAATTCGGCATCTTTTGACTCGGGTGCAATTGCTGTAAGCACATATTTGAGTTCATCTATTTTAGTAGGATATTTTTCAATATATTCATGCAACCAAACTGCCCAATTTCTTGAAGTACTAAATTTATCTCCCTCTAAATTTAAAAATTCATAAGCCGGAACGTTGTCGGGCAGAATTAAATCTCCGTGATCTTTTAAAATAATTGGGAAAATTATGGCATGAAAAACAATGTTGTCTTTTCCAATAAAATGAATTAATTTTCTATCTCCTGTCCAGTAATCTTTCCAATCTTTATTATTATCAATTGCCCATTGTTTTGTGGCAGAAATGTAACCAATTGGTGCGTCCAGCCAAACATACAATACTTTGCCGTTTGCATCTGGCAATGGAACTTTTACTCCCCAATCTAAATCTCTTGTCATTGCTCGAGGTCTTAACCCGCCATCAATCCACGAAAGACATTGACCAATAACTTGGTTTCTCCATTTTTTGGGATTGTGGTGTTGTTTTCCGTCGAGCTTTCCTTCTTTAATCCATTCTTTTAACCATTCTTCATGGCGTTCCATTGGCAAATACCAATGAGAAGTACTTTTTTTGATAGGAGTTTTTCCGCTTAAACTAGAAACTGGATTCAATAACTCATTAGGGCTTAACGTAGTTCCACATTTCTCGCATTGATCGACATAAGCACTAGGATTGTGACAATTGGGGCATTCTCCAACAATGTATCTGTCTGCTAAAAACTGTTGGTATTCTTCATCGTAATATTGCTCAGAAGTTTCTTGTATAAATTTGCCTTTATCGTTTAAAACTTTGAAAAAATCTTGACTTGTTTTATGATGAATTTCGGCTGAAGTACGGTGAAAAATATCAAACGAAATATCAAAATCATTAAAAGACTTTTCTATTATTTTATTGTATTTATCAACTATTTCCTGCGGACT
Organism: Flavobacteriales bacterium; assembly: GCA_038234235.1. Classification (GTDB taxonomy): domain Bacteria; phylum Bacteroidota; class Bacteroidia; order Flavobacteriales_D; family Crocinitomicaceae; genus JBBSUQ01. The sequence goes on along the minus strand of JBBSUQ010000178.1, from coordinate 483 downwards.
AATTCCTTCTTTTTTTGCTCTTAAAGTTATGGCTGCTCCATGTTCATCGGTTCCACAGACAAACAAAACATCTTCGTGATTCATTCTTAAAAAACGAACAAAAATATCGGCGGGAAGATACACTCCTGCTACATGACCGAGATGCAGGGGACCATTAGCATAAGGAAGAGCTGCAGTAACCGTATATTTAGAAACAGTAAAATTTGAATCAGTCATTTTTAAAAATCAGACTGCAAAATTAACAAAGATATACGAACTGTTATCGGTCTTTGGTGTTGAAATTAAATGTTTGAAGGATAAAAACGAAATCTACTTGGCTTCTACCGTGAAATTAACAGTGTAACTATCGGGAATACGCGGAACGGTAACCCAATTCATAGAAGAAATAATATCTTCACATTTACCTCTTTGTTCTACCAATATTTTGTAGTTATAAGTTAACTGAGAATCATTGGCAAGAACTTGTCTTTCAAAAGTGACCTT
>JBBSUQ010000177.1:0-6617 GCA_038234235.1 Flavobacteriales bacterium | reverse complement strand
AGTAAACTGATATTTTCAACTCTCGGGAAAATTTCAAGCACATTGTTTTGCTTCTTATTAAGTATTTTAAGTAATAAATTTTCAAATGTCGAATCAACTAACTATCTTCGCACCCTTAAATTATCGCATAAAATGGCAATTATTAATAAAATTAGAGATAAATCTGTGTTGATCGTAGTGGTTATTGGTATCGCACTTTTGGCATTTATTCTAGGAGATTGGAAATCTTTTTCTGGTGGAAATGGTCCTCAGGTTGGTTACGGAACTGTTGATGGTGAAATGATTGATGAAAAAATGTTTTCAACTGCAATCGCCAATTTTGAACAGCAAGATCAACAACAAGCTCAACAAAGTCAAAGAGAATACGGTCAAAAAGAACGTGAAGCATCTGCAACGAAAGCTTTTAATTATACTGTAGAGTCAACAATTCTTAAAAAAGAATTTGAAGCATTGGGTATTCGTGTAAGTGATAACGAATTTGAAGGTTATTTTTATGGTGACACTACTCAAGGTTTTACAATACTTCCAGATTTAAAACAGGGTTTTACAGATTCAACTGGTCGATTTAATGACAAAGCATTGCGCCAACGTGTTGAGCAGTTACAAAACTCTGAAAATCCTGAAGAAAGAAAAAGTTGGGATGATTCTAAGAAATATTATGTGGAGCAAAGAGAAAGAGAAAAATATTTTACCATTATCAATCAAGGTATTTATGTTACCAAGCTTGAAGCAAAACAAGAATACTTAGCGAAAGAAACGAAAAAAGAGGTTTCTTTTATTTTCAGAAATTATGCTGAAATTCCAGATACAGATATCAAAGTAACTGATTCTGATATGGAAAATTATTATGACGAGCATAAAAATGAAGCAAAATTCAAAACAAAATTCAATGAAAGAATATTAAATTATTTTGATATTCCGATTATGGCGTCACAGAATGACACGAACGATTTCCGAGTAGAAACTGCTAAAATTCTTACGGGTTTTAAATCTGCTAAAAATGACTCGGTTTTCGTGATGAATAATTCTGAAGCTCCACAATATCTTTCAGGTGCAAGAGGTGCAGCCGTGCCACAAGGAGATAAAAATGCTCAAAGTTTTGCAACTTATCCTCCACAATTCGATACAGTTTTTAAAACTGCTAGTATTGGTCAAGTTGTTGGTCCATACAATGACAATGGAGTAATGAAAATTTCTAAAGTTACTGGTTTTACTCCACGTGCAATTACTGCAAGACATATACTCTTCAGTGTGCCGCAAGGTGATGCAGCTGCTGAAGCTAGACAAAAGAAATTAGCCGACAGTGTAATGGCAATTATAAATAAGAATAATTTTGAAGAATTGGTTTCAAAATATTCGGAAGATCCAGGAAGTAAAGCTGATGGCGGTAAAATGACTGATTTCCTTGAAGGAACAATGGTGCCTGAATTTGGAAAATATACCGCTGAAGCTCCAATTGGTAAAATTGGATTGGTTAAAACTTATTTTGGATACCATATTATTGAAGTTTTGGAAAGAAGTAGTGAAAAATATCCTGTTTTGGCTTCTGTTCAAATGACTTTGAAAACTTCTGATCAAACTTTTGAAGATCGCCAACAAACTGCAGATGATTTGCTATACGAAATTGATGATAAAATAGCCAACAAGAAAAAAGGTCGTGATAAAGTTGCTTATTTTGATACGCTAGCTAAAAAAGAGGGTTATTTGGTGAGAACTTTAAGTCTTAACGATAAAAACCCAATGATTAATGGTTTTGTTACGCCAAACGCTGAAGATAAAATGTTCCAGTTAGCATTTACTGAAGATGTTGAGGTTGGGCAACTTATTGGATCTCCTGTGAAAGATAAAGATCGTTATGTATTGGCAATTGTTAGTCAAGTTAGAAATAAGGAGAATCCTAAATGGGAAGATTTTGAAGATTTATTAAAAAGTGAAGTAATCCGTGAAAAGAAAGCTAAAAAATTCATGGAGGAAATTGGTAAGAATACAGATTTAGCTTCGATAGCTAAAAAATTCAACATCAATGTAACTGACGCTGAAATTAACTTCGCACAACCACAATTAGGACAAGGGTATGAGCCAGAAGTAATTGGAGCACTTTTTTCAGGTTTAGAAGATGGAAAAGTTACAAAACCACTTAAAGGATTGGGTGGAGTTTATGTTGTTAAAATCAAAAAGACAAACAAAGCGCCAGATGTTGCAAATTATACTGAACAAATAGAAACTTTAATGCAAACCAAAAAATCTTCTATGGGAAGTGAAATGTTGCAAGCGTTAAAAGAGAAATATGTTGTGGTTGACAACAGAAGATTTTCTAGAATAGGAATTAGAATCTAAAAGACGGTTAATTCAGTTTTTTAAAAGCCATTCTCATTGAGGATGGCTTTTTTAATGCTTTAGAATTAACATAACCCTGCTTTTTTCTACTTTCTTAGTAAGAATACTTGATACATGACTTTTTACGGTATGAATACTCAGGTGTAGTAAATCTGCGATTTCTGAATTAGATTTCCCTTCTTTTAGTAATTGTAAAATCTGTGCTTCTCTATTTGTTAATTTCATAATTTCAATTTCTTAGCATTGCAAATTTCAGACATATTCACAAATGAGAAGTAATTCTAAAGTATGATATTTTAAAAAATATTGTTTGAATATCAATAAGTTATATTTTTTAATTTACTCCTCTTTATACAGAGGCAAAATTAAATATGTTCACCGCATTGCAAGGTGATCTGAATTTTGGAATCTGCAATTCTGTAATCCTCACCCAAAAAAAAACAACTATCTTTGCCGCTATTAAAATAAAATTAAAATGAGTCATTCAGACCTTTCGGAGCAAGAAGTTCAAAGAAGAGAAAATTTAAATAAATTAAGAGAGCACGGAATAAACCCATTTCCTGCAGATTTATATCCAGTTACTGATTATTCAACTGATGTTATAGAGAATTTTGAAGACGGAAAAATGGTGTGTATTGCCGGTAGAATGATGAGCCAGCGCATAATGGGTAAAGCTTCTTTTGCCGAAATACAAGATAGTAAAGGGAAAATTCAAGTGTATTTTAACCGAGATGAATTATGCCCTGGAGAAGATAAATTTATATACAACGAACTATTTAAAAAATTACTTGATTTAGGTGATTTCATTGGTGTGGAAGGTTACATGTTTAAAACTCAAGTTGGTGAGATTTCTGTTCACGTTAAAAAATTTAAATTATTAAGCAAAGCACTTAAGCCTTTGCCACTTCCTAAAACAGATGCTGAAGGAAAAGTCCATGATGCTTTTACAGATCCAGAATTGCGCTACCGCCAACGTTATGCCGATTTAGTTGTAAATCCTCAAATCAAAGAAATATTTATGAAACGCACAAAGCTGTTTTCTGCTATGCGACAATATTTTAATGATGCTGGTTATATAGAAGTTGAAACACCAATTTTACAATCAATTCCTGGCGGAGCAGCGGCAAGACCGTTTGTTACACATCACAATGCTCTAGATATTCCACTTTATTTGCGAATTGCAAATGAATTGTACCTCAAAAGATTAATTGTTGGCGGATTTGATGGAGTTTATGAATTTTCAAAAAACTTCAGAAATGAAGGTATGGATCGTACGCATAATCCAGAATTTACCGCGATGGAAATATATGTTTCTTACAAAGACTATAACTGGATGATGGATTTCACCGAAGGACTTTTAGAACATTGTGCAAATCAGGTAAATGGTACAACTAAAGCTACTTTCGGAGAACATAAAATAGATTTTAAAGCACCCTATCCAAGAATTACGATGCGCGATTCTATTTTGCATTTTACTGGATTTGATATTGATGGAAAATCTGAAGAAGAATTAAGAACAGCTTGTCATTCTTTAGGAATTAGGGCAGATGAAACAATGGGTGTTGGTAAGTTGATAGATGAAATTTTTGGTGAAAAATGCGAAGGTCATTACATTCAACCAACTTTTATTACTGATTATCCTAAAGAAATGTCGCCACTTTGCAAAGAACATAGAGAGAATCCAAATCTTACAGAAAGATTTGAATTAATGGTTTGTGGTAAAGAAATAGCCAATGCCTATTCAGAACTTAATGATCCTATTGATCAAAGAGAACGATTTGAAGAACAAGTACGTTTGGCTGAAAAAGGCGACGACGAAGCGGCACAATTTATAGATTATGATTTCTTAAGATCTCTAGAGTACGGTATGCCGCCAACATCTGGTTTAGGTATTGGTATGGATAGACTAATTATGTTTTTAACCAACAATGCGTCAATTCAAGAAGTTTTATTTTTCCCTCAAATGAGAGCAGAAAAATTTAATGAGAAGAAAGGTCCAGAGCTCAATGAAAATGAAAAATTAATTTACGATATTCTTGCAGGTCAAAAATCTATGGAATTAAATGAACTCAAGAATTCTACAGGTTTATCAAATAAGCAATGGGACACAAGTATTAAATCTTTAGGCAAACTTGGCATTACGAAGGTTACCAAAACTGACGATGTTTTAACAGTTGAAATAGCGGGTTAAATAAATCCCATCATATTTTATATAAAACATCTCTGGTGTCCATTAAAAACGAATGGTAGTTCTTTAAAAATATTGTAACTCGTAACAATTTATCAAAAGTTAATAGGTTGTCATTTCGGCAGCCTATTATTATACCGATTTTTTATTCTTTAACCAAACCAATAAATTTTTCCATTCATTCAATTTCACATCAAAAGACATTCTTGCATTGGCTCCACTAGGTGAGGGAATTCTGTAAAAATTTTTACCAAAATCATTTTTTACATATTTGTTGTAGAATTTTTCGGCATGTAAACTGTCAAAAACGACAGTATGAATTTTTGGAAATTTATTAAAAAATGCTTCAAAATCATTGACAACCTCATTTCGAATATCACTGTCTAAACTGCTTTTATTTTCGCAACTTGCCAATACATCCCAAAGTGCGATTTTATAATTTAATAAAAATTCTTTTTTTTTATTGTAATCTGTTATTGATTCAACTCCAAAAACGGCAAAAAGCAAACGCCAAAACTGATTTTGAGGATGACCGTAATATTCTGCTTTTTCTAAAGATTTTATTCCGGGCATCGTACCGAGCAAAAGCAAACTAGATTTTTCGTCAACTATAGGTTCAAAAGCTACTTTTCGCATTTTTCTTTTTAAATTATTAACAACAACAACTTATCTACATTCATTGTTTTAATTCATTTCTTTAATTACCGATTAAATTGTGTAAAATATTATAAATTAAAGTATTAGGTTAAATTTTAAGAATTATATTGTATATTTTAAACGGTTTATGGGTATTCAATAAACTTTAAGAAATCGAACATATCTATCTGTCCAAAACACAGTGAATTTGTTAACTTTGTGCTTTCAATAAATGCAATACTTTTATAAATGCAGGTTAAAATTATTAATAAATCAAATAATCCTTTGCCGCAGTACGAGACACAACTTGCTGCGGGGATTGACATACGTGCCTTTTTAGAAAATGATGAAATTCTTGCACCGCTTGAAAGGAAACTGATCAAAACAGGTCTTTTTCTTGAAATTCCGGATGGTTTTGAAGCCCAAGTTAGACCGAGAAGTGGTTTGGCACTTAAATCTGGGATTACCGTTTTAAATAGTCCTGGCACTATAGATGCAGATTATAGAGGTGAAATTGGCGTAATTCTATGCAATGTATCAAATGAGAATTTTAATATCCAAAGCGGTGATAGAATAGCGCAATTGGTTTTTGCAACTGTTGTGCAAGCTGATTTTTCAGAAATAAATATATTGTCCGAAACTGAAAGAGGCTCAGGTGGTTTCGGAAGTACAGGAATTAAATAAGAAAATAAAGATGAATATAATAATACCAATGGCAGGCAGAGGAAGTAGGTTAAGACCTCACACACTCACTGTCCCAAAACCACTTGTTCCGGTTGGAGGCAAACCAATTGTTCATCGTTTGGTGGAAGATATTGCAGCAGTATGTTCAGAAAAAATTGATGAAATTGGATTTGTTATCGGCGATTTCGGAACAGAAATTGAAAATGAGTTAATTGAAGTTGCTAAGAAATTAGGAGCCGTTGGCAAAATCTATCACCAAGATAAACCTTTAGGTACCGCCCACGCTGTTTTGTGTGCTAAGGAACTATTGAACGGACCAGTTACAGTGGCATTTGCAGATACATTATTCCGGGCAGATTTTGAACTTAACCAAGAAGTTGATGGAATTTTATGGGTAAAGCAAATTGACAATCCAGAAGCTTTTGGTGTTGTGAAAATGAATGAAAAAGGAGAAATAATAGATTTTGTAGAAAAACCAGAAGAATTTGTATCTGATTTAGCAATGATCGGAATTTATTATTTCAAGGAAGGAAATGACTTAAAAACTGAACTAGAATATTTAATTGACAATGAAATCATAAAAGGTGGAGAATACCAATTGCCGGATGCTTTAAGACGTTTAACTGAAAAAGGTAAAAAGTTTTTACCAGGTGAAGTCAATGAATGGCTTGATTGTGGAAATAAAGAAGTAACAGTACATACCAACCAACGAGTACTCGATTTTGATTTGGAAAAGAATAGGAAAATGGTGGACGAATCAGCCAAAGTTGTT
>JBBSUQ010000176.1:0-6735 GCA_038234235.1 Flavobacteriales bacterium | reverse complement strand
CCCGCCTCCGCAACAACTTCCTTAACTTCTGGCAAATGCGCTTTTAATAAATTTTCAATTCCGCCTTTTAAGGTAGCTGTAGAAGATGGACAACCCGAGCAAGACCCTTTTAAAACTACAGTAACAACACCATCTTCGTAACCTCTAAAATCTATTGCGCCACCATCGTTTTCTACTGCTGGGCGCACGTATTGATCTAATAAATCTACAATTGCCGCATCAAATTCACTTGCTGTATAAACTTTTTGGGGTTTTTCGCCTTCCGCAACATTTTCTGCTGTTTTAGGTTCTGGCATTCTTATCAAAATATCTTTTCCTTCTGCCAAAAAAGCCTTTATAAATTCACGCAACTCCATTATAAAATAATCCCAAGATAAATCTGGGTTTTTTGTGATGGTAACAAAATTTGCTGCAATGAAAACGCCTTTTACAAAGGGGAAATTGAATAATTCTTCAGCCAATGGAGAGTATCCTTTGGCCTCTTGCATTGAGTTGAACTCAACAGAATCTCCCGTTATCAATAAATATTTATTTGCAACAAATTTCATTGTGTTTGGGTTCGGAGTCATTTCTGCATAAACAGTAACTGGAACATTCACGGCTTCACTCATGGATTTTTAATTTAAATACAAAGTTAAAATTTAATACCTTTGTATTGTGAAAGTTTTTCGGTTGATTCTTATTTCATGGCTGATTGCTCTAGTTTTTCTAGGAAACTATGGGGTTAGAGAATTTATACACCGTTGCAATGAAGAAGGCACAAGCTCTTCTTTTTTCGTTGAAAGCAAAAATCATTGTGCGCTTGAAGAAACTTCTCCATGTTGCAACGAAAAAGAGGAAAAAACTACTTCTGATTGTTGTTCAGGTTCGCTAAACATATATCAAATTGAATTTCAAGATTATCGGTTAAATCAAATAGATCATGTATTTTCTACTGATAATTTAATTCCTGAAACTGCAAAAATATTATACCAAATAAACAAATCGGTTTCAACTGAAATTCTTTTAAATAATTTCTACACAGACCCTCCACCCGATCTTAAACTGCCTGTTTACCTTAAAAACCGTGTATTGCGTTTGTGATTTTTGAATTTCTAAGATTTTAGGAAGTACTCAAAATTTATAAATTAATACAAATGAAATACATAATATTCTCAATTTTCTTATTGTGCGTTCTTGGAGTCGAGGCGCAACTAACAGGCATCGTTTATGGAAGAAATGCCAAAACCAAAGAAGCCATAATTGGGGCAAAAGTTCAGTTTATTGAAACAAACATTGGCGCAATAACAGATAACGACGGTAAATTTGAAATTGTTTTACCAGATAGTCTGCCGCGTAAAATGGCAATTTCAGCAATCGGCTACCTAAGTGATACAGTTCTCATTACTAAAAAAGATAAATTTACGTCTCTAGAAATTACCTTGTTTTCAGATCTTTTATTGGATGAAATAATTATTCAAGCTCGTTTAGACGGAACTTCTATCAATCGGCTTAATCCATTGTTGGTAGAACAAATTTCTTCAAACGAACTGCGCAAAGCTGCATGTTGCAATTTGTCTGAAAGTTTTGAGACAAATGCTTCTGTAGATGTGAGCATTACCGATGCAGTTTCAGGGGCCAAAAGAATACAAATGATGGGATTGGACGGAATTTACACGCAAATCCAGATTGAAAACATTCCGGCACTTAGAGGTTTAGAAAGTTCGTTTGGTTTAAATTCCATACCTGGAACATGGGTAGAATCTATGCAAATAACCAAAGGCAGCGGAAATGTTGTAAATGGATATGAATCAATGGCGGGTTTAATAAATATTGAATTTAAAAAGCCCGAAGAAATGGAAAAACTGTACCTCAACGGTTATGGAAATATTTTTGGCAGATATGAATTCAATACGCACAGTGGTATTAAGCTTAACAACAAATGGTCTACCGGGATTTTTGCACATGCATCCACAAACACGCAAGAAGTTGATAACAACAACGACGGTTTCAGAGATTTACCACTTGGAACTTTGTTTTCTGGAATGAATAGATGGAAATATACTGGTGAAAAATTTGAATCACAGTTTGGAATCAGGGCTTATTATGAAGACAAATCTAGCGGACAATTAAACGCAGAGAGAAATTCTCAAAATCTTTACGGAACTTTTTTAAATCAAAAAAGCTTTGATGCGTTTGCTAAAACAGGTTTTCTCTTTAAAAGCAGATTTAAAAGTTTAGGCGTTATTTACAATGCAAAATATCAAAAATTAGATTTTCTTGCAGGAAATAAAACATTCTCTGGAGAAGAAAAAAGAGGTTACATAAATGTCTTATTCGATGATATTATCGGAAGCACAATTCATAAATATAAAATCGGGACAAGCATTGTTTATCAAGATATAAATCAAAAATTAGATAGTTTGCAGAACGACAGAGTTGAATATACACCCGGTATTTATGGTGAATACACTTACACCGGAATAAGATTTACGGGAGTTGTTGGCGCAAGATATGATTATGACAATTTGTTTAAACATCAGTTTACGCCTCGTTTCCATGGTAAAGTTATTATAAACGAAAACACCGATTTCCGAGTTACAGCAGGTCGCGGATGGCGGGTTCCTAATTACATGATAGACAATTTATCGTTGATGGTTTCCAGCCGATTGTTTATCCCAACTCAAGAATTACGACCAGAAGTAAGTTATAATTTTGGTGGCAGTTTTGTGCAACGGTATTCATTATTTGGTCGAAAATCTACACTCACTTTAGATTATTACCATACACTTTTTACAGAGCAATTAATAGTTGACAGAGATGCTAGTCAATATGCTGTTTATTTCAGAAATTTGAGTGGCAGATCTTTTTCAAACGCTTTCCAGGCTGAATGGATGATTGAACCTTTTAGAAATTTTGTAGTAAGATTGGCTTATAAATATTTGGAAGTAAAAGCGGTTTTTGATGATAAATTGCAGCAAAAAGTGATGGTGCCAAAACACCGTGGATTTGTAAATTTGGCATACATTACTCGCAATAAAAAATGGGAGTTCGATTTTACAGCTAATTATAGAGGAGAGGCACGACTAACTGCTGTAGAATTTTCCAGCGATAATAAAGATTATGGATTAAACAGTAAGGCTTATGCGTTATTCAATTCTCAAATTACTTACAATTACAAAAAATTATCGGTTTATTTGGGGGGTGAAAATTTGGGCAATTTCAAACAAAAAAATGCCATAGTTGATGCACAAAACCCTTTTGGCTCGACCTTTGATGCTACGAGAATATGGGCACCAGTAATGGGAACAAACATTTACCTTGGATTTAGGTATCAAATTAATAAAACAAAAAAATAAGCACTAAAAATAAAAACATGAAATATTTAATAATGATAGGTTTTCTAACAGTTTTAAACCTTGCAAATGCTCAAAAAACTGAAACAGTTGTAATTCTAACAAGTGCAGAGTGCGACATGTGCAAAGAAAGAATTGAAGAAGCAATGAATTATATGAAAGGTGTAAGTTATGCTGAACTTGATCTTGAGTCTAAAAAATTAACAGTTAAATATCGCAAAGATAAAGTAACACTTGCGGAAATTAAAAACAAAATTGCTGAAACAGGTTACGATGCAGACGAAGTGAAAGCAGATAAAGAAGGTCTTGAAAAATTACCCGATTGCTGCAAACCCGGTGGCGGTGCAATGCATTAATAAAGATTTTAAAATATAGATTCTAAAAAGCCTTGGTTCGCCAAGGCTTTTTTTGCGTTATAAAAGTTAGTTTTTAATGGATTGAAACTAAAAATTCTAACTTTGCCATGATGAAATTAAATTAAAATAATGTCTTACTCACTTATACAAAAATCGCAGGACGAAATAAGTTTTGAATTTACAAAAGGTAAATTAGGCTGTGTTTTGCCATTTATCATTATTTTTTTGTTAGTTGTAGTAATTGCTTTTTATTTTTTGCTTCCTTCCGTTTACTACAACTATTTGTATTTAGGCGTCGCGCTTGTATCTTTCGGTATAATCATGTTTGTTTTACCAAAAAAGAAAGTAAAGTTTACTTTTTTCAATTCATTAACAATCAATCGTGAAAGGCAGAAGGTTACAATAACTGCTGGAGATGGTACAACTGAAATTGCTTATGGTGAATTGAGCCATTTTGATGTAAAAATGACTTCTAGAAGCAGTAATTCTTCGTCAGGTACAAGACATTCTACGAATCAAACAACCTATACTTATCACATATGTTTAAATTTAAAAGACGGCTCAAAGTTTTCACTCCTTAGTTATACGAACGATCGTACAAGAGCAGACGATGTTTGCAATGAACTTAATGAGTTTTTGGGAGACTCAAGCAAAATACCAATTGATTATCCAAGAGGTGAAGTACCCGAAAATATTTTGCACAGTCATTTAGGGCGCAAAAGCTCTTATACTTGGCAAAATAAAAATGTAAGAGGTGTATATCAACTTGTTTATGTTGCGGCAGTTATGCTTTTAGCATTATTTTTAATTGGAGGCAATTTCACTAGTGTTATGGGTGGCATGGCATGGATGTTTATTGTTTTTGCTATATTTTTTGTTTCCATTTTAAGTTTCATATTGTTTGTAAATATGCGCATGTTAATACAAATGAATAAATACAAATTCACGCTTGAAATTGATCAACACAAAGTCCGTTTATTTGGAGTTAGTAATTCTGGAGAGAAAGAATTTTTTTCAAAAGAATATACTCCAGTTTCCTCATTTAATTTATTTGTAGAAACCACAGGAGAAATTAACAGTTACGACCGTTGTTTGTTATATAAAGACAGTGAAGAAGATAAATCATTATCAATTGGTAAAAAATTGAAAAATGCAGTAAAATCACTCACCCAAAACAATGCTTTGTATTTGAGCAATTGGAGTATGTTGGATGTATTGAAATTTAGAAATGAATTGAACGGGAAGATTGCTCAACATAAGGATTTTTCTTGATACAAGGTTGACTGGTTGAATGTCCATTATTTGTTGGGGCGTCTATTTATTGCATTGGGATAAAGTCTTATAAAATGTTTATTCTCATTTATAGTTAATGATGCCGTAGTTATTGAAATGCAGGCAATAGCAAAGCTAAAAATATTCTTTTTTTCATAGTAATAATTTAATAGTCTGGCGAAAGGTAATAAAAAATTCATTCCATTAAAACTTTATGGTTTCTATTAAAAAAGATTATTGTTAACTTTGCAACTTCAAATTTAAATGATAATATAGCGAATGTCTTATTTATTTACATCAGAATCAGTTTCTGAAGGTCACCCGGATAAAATTGCAGATCAAATATCCGATGCATTAATTGATAATTTCATGGCTTTTGACCCTGATTCAAAAGTTGCCTGCGAAACTTTGGTAACAACTGGCCAAGTAATTTTAGCAGGTGAAGTTAAAACCAAAACATATTTAGATGTACAATCGATCGCGAGAGCAGTAATTTCGAAGATTGGTTACACTAAGTCTGAATATATGTTTGAAGCCAATTCTTGTGGTATTATGTCAGCGATTCACGACCAGTCTGATGATATTAACCAAGGTGTTGATCGTAAAAGTCCGGAAGAACAAGGAGCAGGTGACCAAGGGATGATGTTTGGTTATGCAACCAAGGAAACAGACAATTACATGCCTTTAGCATTAGATTTGGCGCACAAATTATTACAAGAACTTTCTCAAATTAGAAACAATGAATCGGAAGTAATTTCCTATTTGAGACCTGATGCAAAATCGCAAGTTACTATAGAATATTCGGACGATAATGTGCCACAAAGAATTGACTCGATAGTAGTTTCTACTCAGCATGATGATTTTGATTCTGAAGAAATCATGTTGGCTAAAATTAAAAAAGATATAATTGAAATTGTTATTCCGAGGGTGAAAGCCAATTTAAAACCAGAATTGCAAAATCTTTTCAATGATCAAATTACTTACCACATCAATCCTACTGGGAAATTTGTAATCGGTGGACCTCACGGTGACACAGGACTTACAGGGCGTAAAATCATTGTAGATACTTATGGTGGTAAAGGTGCACACGGAGGTGGAGCATTTTCTGGAAAAGACCCATCAAAAGTTGACAGGTCTGGAGCCTATGCAACAAGACACATAGCCAAAAACATGGTGGCTTCTGGTTTGTGTACAGAAGTATTGGTTCAAGTTTCTTATGCAATTGGTGTTGCAAAACCTTGTGGTTTGTTTGTTAATACTTATGGAACTTCAACAATTGAAATGACTGATGGAGAAATAGCTAAAAAGATTGAAGCCATTTTTGATATGCGTCCTTACTTTATTGAACAAAGATTAAAATTGAGAAATCCTATTTATTCTGAAACGGCTGCTTACGGGCACATGGGAAGAAAAAATGAAATTGTTACAAAAACTTTTGTTGGTCCGGATGGTAAAAAAGTTACCAAAGAAGTAGAATTATTTACTTGGGAAAAACTAGATTACGTTGATAAAGTGAAAGCTGCTTTTAATTTGTAAAGAAAAATTTTTTCATATTTAATCCCGTCCCCATCCTCGAAAACTTTCGGGAATTGGAGTCGGGATTTTTTTGTGCCTTTATTTCATGTATCTTTACTTTTTAAAAAGTAATAAAAAATGAAAAATCTCTATATAATTGTCGGTATTGTATTTTTCAATTTGAACTTTTCTTTTAGTCAGCAATGGGTTGATTTAAAATACAATTATGATAGCGTAATGAATTTAAACTACGGAAT
>JBBSUQ010000175.1:0-6782 GCA_038234235.1 Flavobacteriales bacterium | reverse complement strand
GTAATTGTTACATTCGTTAGATTGTAAATACAATTGTTTGCATCTCTTATTTCACAAGAATACGTTGCTGGTTCTACTGCTGTTAAATTAGGGTTTGTACTAATTATTGTAGGATTTCCATTGATTCTCCAGGCATAGCTATACCCTTGAGCAGGTGCGCTAAAAGGTGTTCCTCCTGAAACCGTTGTAGTAATACTTCCATTATTAGCTCCATTACAACTTACATTTGTAATTGTACTTGATGCAACAATTGCAGTGGGTTGTAACAACGTATAAGTAGTGGTTTGAGATCCAGTTCTAGAATCTATTACTTTTAATTCATAAACTCCAGGAATCAAAGTACTGATTTGTTGGTCTGATGAAAAATAAAAACCATTTCTTCTCCATTCGTAAGTATACTCTGGATTTGGGGAAACTCCTGGAGTACCTCCAGTTGCACTTGCACTTAAAATACCATTATTAGCTCCATTACAACTTATTGATTGATTAACTGTGATTAAAGGAACTAAAACTGGTGGATCAACTAACGTAAAACTCGCTGTAGCCTTACAACCAGAAGCATCCGTAACTGTCAAGGTATAAGTACCTGCAATTAAACTAGTAATGTCTTCAGTATTCGCAATAGTTTGATTAGCTTGATTAACCCATAAAAAGCTATTATAAGGTAAAGCACCATCGGTAACATCAACATCTATACTTCCTGTATTCCCTCCATTTAAAATAGGATCAACTACAACAGGATTACTAATAGTAATTCTAGTTGCAGGTTCGGTTATCGCGACTGTTTGAGAACCATCTGGTGCAATACAATCATTTGCATCTTTTACATATACATCGTATGAGCCTGCTGCTAAACCTGAAAACACATTATTAGTTTGCCAAGTGGCATTGTCAAGACTATACAAATAGGAACCACTTCCTCCAGTAGCTGTTATCGTTAGGCTTGCTGTGGTTTCCCCTTTACAAATAACATTTACTTGACTTGTAGTAAATTCAACTTTTGCAGGTGCTGTGATGGTAAAAGGATCGCTGTTTTCTGGTTGGGCTGAAGCAGAACCACTAGGAGTAAATAATGTTTGATATCGTAAATAATATTTTCCAGGCTCTAAATTAGTAGCTGTATATTGTTGACTAGCAAACTGTGCTGGATAAACTGGCTCACTATTATAAACCCCATATACTCCTGGTGTAGTTTCCTTAAATAAAGTCATACTGAAATATTCCCCAGTATTTAAAGCCCTATTAAAGGTAAATGTAGCAGTCCCATTATTACTGTAACTACATGTATTATCAACTAAAGCAGGTGAACCTACTAGCTGTGGGGAACAAGGAACTACGTTGTAAGTGACAGTGTTGGTATACATTATAACATCACCAGAATTAGAACACGAAGATCTATATATAGGGAATGATTCTCCTCTAATATCTAAGACACCAGAATAATTAGCTAAAGTAGGAAGGTTTACAGGAGAAAAAGAGAAGAGGTTACCATTTTTAAAAGATGCTGGGAAATTTACCCATTCAGTAGTTCCTGCCTTTCTATAGGAGTATTTTGCAATTCTCTGAATATTAAAAGTAACATTTTCGCAAACACCTAAATTATTATCACTTAAATCTAGTGGGTTTGGGTCTGGTAAGCTAAAAGCATAAATATCATATCGCCCAGAACAAAGATACCCTATAGATATTCCTTGACTGTCAAATTCAGCCGAAGTGTAATATGAAGTGGCTGTTTGGAAGCAATCTGGATTACCACCAGGCATTTGGTCATTATCACTCCCGTTATAAGTTAAAGTTAATGGAAAATCCGAAACATCAAAATCAAAAACAAAAACCTCACTATAACTACAACTTTGGTCAGAATCTGCATCACCACCTCCTGAAGCACCATTTTGACCAAAAATCCCTAACGAAAAATTACTATTTGCTTCTTGTGTAATTCCACCACCTAAACCACAATAAACATCTACTAAAATTCTGCGTCGTTGCCCAAATGAATTATTTACTAATGCTAATGTTAAAAAGACGCAAAAAATCCACTTTATACATAATAATTTTATTCTCATATTTCTAATAATTTCTATTAAATATTTTATTATTGATACTTATAAATTCTTCATTATTCAAAGAATAAGTAATTTTAAATTTATAATTTCCTATAGGGATTTCTGGAAAGGAGGCATCTATAATATATTTAAACTGTTCATATTTTTGCCAATTAACAGGTGTAATCATATATCGATTTACGATTTGATATCTAATATCTACATAATCTTTTTTGTATGCTAAAGGCAAATTATATCTAAAAGGTAATCTTTGATTAATAAGATTAGACGAAGGATTAGTTTGTAAGTAACTTTGATAGTAACTAGGAATGTCAATGGCTTTTATTACTGGCAAACCAAGATCATTAATATTTCTATTGGTTATGCTAATATTTCCATCTAAAGGATAGTTTTGATAAACTAATGGGAAAATAGTGTTTGTATAATATGTATCGTCTAAAATAGCTACTACTTTTATTAATGGTTTTCCTTCTGTGTATTGATTTCCAAATAGTTCCGCTTCGTTAAAAATTTCATATGGTGCTGTTTTATAATATAAAGCATGAACATCCGCATATATTATTTCTAATAAATCTCCCGTCTTAGTAATACTATTCATCTTACTCACAAATGTAGGATGCACACTTGTTTTAAAATCATATTCTAATATAGTTTTTAATGCTGTTGTATCGTTTTGTGCTTCAGCTGTGTTATTTGTTACTGTTACATCATTTACTTCAGTGGTATCATTTGCCGAGTTAACAGCATCTGTAGTTGACGTAGTTGTATTGTTTATGCCTGTACTTGATGCTACTGTAGCATTTGCTTCTGGATAAGCTATAATTTGTAAATGACTATTCTTATTTAAGGCAACATTGTTATAAGGAAAGGTAATTTTATTTAAAGTAGTATCATAAGTTAACCCTGTGTTACTTTTTAATACCTCATTTTGTTGTATTTCTCCTTTTAAGTCCCAATTTGCTATTGTACCATCAAATAAATAATCTTGTCCTTGTTTTAATTTTACGTAGACATTTTTATGTTCTTCTGGATAAAAATTATTTGCGTTTACTACTGGATATGTATAGGCTATATTTTCTAAAGGAATGTATTCTGGAGCTGTGCCTGTTGTAAATGAAAAGTTCTTAACTTCTTTTCCCGAACCATCACCACCTGTTAACATTCCCCATGTGTTTCCATTTTTTTGTTCAAGACCTACTTCTACCATTGCATCAATAGTAGTGTTAGGTGGTAAAATATCGTCAGACACAAAATTTACTTTTGTATTGTCGTCTAACCATTCTAAGGTTCCTGTTATAGGTTGCCCGTTTTGTTTTAATTCATATTTTTGAACATTAATACGTACTGTTTTTGTAACTCCATTCAAATCTTCCGCAGTAAAAGGTTGAAGCATCGCATAGTTAAAAGCTACTTGTGGTTTTTTAAATACGTCAACTCCATTTTCATTATCTGGACTTACTTCTGAAATTACAGATATTCCTAAAGGATTTGACATCCCAATAAATTCACATTTTTCACCCACTTCAAACTTAAATCGCAAACGTCCTTTTACTAAACCTCCAAGTACACGATAACTCACACCTAGATAGCCTTCCATGTGCGTTGGGTTCGGAAATTCTCCTCTTAGCATAGCGGCAACACCAGCCTCAAGAATTGAAAATCGTTTTTCTTTACCTAAAATTTTTACCCTTATTCCTACCTCACCATAAATGTAAGCATATACCTGTCCCATGGAATACCATCCATCATTTCCTACTGGTCCATTCATTCCCACACAAGAAACTCCTGTCAATTTTCTATGTGTAATATCAAATCCTCCTCCAGCTTCTAAAAAGGCATAAAAGAATCCTTCGTCATTACCAAATCTCACCGTAAAATTTAATCCAAAGGCAAACCCTTTACCGTCATTTAATAGACTCAAATTTCTATTATCATTTAAAATATCAGAACCTAGTATTTCTATTACCCTAGGATGTGGAGGTGTTTGTGTGGGCAACACATCTCCTGTCATAAAATAAGCTTGAACATTTACATCAAATGTCGAAATTTTGAATATTGCTCCAAGTTTATCCATGGGTGTTCCCACATGTAAATAAGATTTTGCTGGACTTGAGTACATGTGTACCATTCCAAATTTGTTATTGGCACCTGAACCCTTAAGACCTTCTAATTTTAGGTATAATTCAAATAATCCATCAAATGAATTGTTTAAAAAGTCTTTCTCGATACTTACATATACTCCGATTTTACCATCCTTTGCGATTTCTGATATAGGGTGTTTCGTTTTTGCAATCGCTAAAAGATTTCCTTGTGCCAAATAACCTTGCATTTCAGCCGCTTCATCACCTTCAAAAATGTTGTCATAAGTCGCCCATGCTCCTCCTGGAGTCCCTTCTACTTCACCATTACCAGACATCATAGCTCCTTCTCCTAAAAAGTACAAACGGTTTAATCCTCCATACTGATTGTATTCTAATTCAATGAAAGCTTTTGCTTTGAAGGAAGTTGTACTTCCAAATTTGATTTTGGCTCCAGCCCTTAATCCTAAACCATATTCTTCATTTGGGAGATACTTCGAGGTTTCGTAAGTCCAAACCATATTCCCGTCTGATCTTTTCATTCTGTATGACAAACCTCCTTCAATTTTTTCAATTCCAAATTTATTATTTGTATCTGTATTTATAATTTGGAAATCGGCAAACCAAAATCTAAAATCTTTTTTCGCAAAGATTGCTTTTGCTTTCCCTTGTATTTTTAACTCTTTAAGGTTGATGTCTAATTCTCCTTTAAATCCTTTACCATAAATATCGTCATCTCTAAAAATAGTAATTTGTCCATATAAATGAAAAGAACTCTTCTCTATATCAACTGTAATGGATGACACATCAACTCTATCAAACTTATAACTTTGAAATTCTTCATTTTGAAATTTTCCCAAAATTTTGACTTCGGTATCTGCATAAATACCAGAATTTTCCATCAAATCCAATTTAATTTTCATTCCTATTCCAACAGTTGTGGCATCTGGAGTAATTAAATGGATGTTTTCAAAACTTACTGGGAAATTTCCGAACTTTGCATCGCTTGGATAACCAAAGTAAGAGGCTTGAATATAGGGTTGTTCATACGATTTTAATCGTAGATTTTGAAAAATAATTCCTTTAAAATCATAAAATTTTTCTTCGTTGCGCTCAGTGTTTCCTAAAGTATCAGTTGTTGTTAATTGCTCATGAGTAACATCTCCTCCAAGTTTCATCGAACCATTAAGAAAAGCTTCTCCCCTGAACTCTCTTGTAGTTGTATTTAGTTCCATTTTAATCCAAGAGTTTTGTTCGAAAACTAATTTCCCCTTGAACATCTTACAATCTGCACTGTCAACAACTACCATTAATCGATACAAATCTTTATTAAATGATCCAGAATATTTTAAATTAGAACCTAATGCAGCTGGTTTTATTTTTCCTGCTAATTTTGCTCCTTTAAGTTGATTAACTACTAAATCGACACTTAACGTATCAATACTAAATTGCCAACCTGTTGCACTTCCTTTATCTAATAAGTTATATCCTGAAAACTTACCAGATACTCCAAAGTTGTCTATTAATAGATTGGTAGATTCAAATTCTGTTCTTTTCTTTTTGCTTTTATCTTCAAATTCTTTTGGTAAGGTAATACTAACATTTTGAGCATAAAAACCTCTCCATGCTTTATTATCTCCACTGGGAAATAAGTTACTTGTAGTATAAATTTCCGGGAAAACTATAGAACTTGCATTTTTAGTATCGCTCATGTCAAATACTAAATTCTTCAAATTAAATGTCCAGCCTTTTAAATCTTTAATTTCAAAGTTTGGAAGATTAAGTTGAATTAACATATCGCTCCAACCTGTTGCAGTCATTTTTATATTAGCGCCAACATATTTAGGATTGTTAATTGCCTTAACTCCATCTTGATCCAAGTCTTTATCGTAAACAATTCTATCACCTACATTATCAACAGGAACAACTAACGATCGTGCTAGTCTTACATCCATATCAAATGAAAAAGACTTAAAGCCATCACAATCAAATTCTACAAATGATTTACTATCTACATCGCCTGTTGCTTTATTAAATTCTCCACCAATGATGCTTAGTAGCATTTTGCCTCCAAATTGTGGTAAGGTTTGATTTCCTAATAAATATAATTTCCACTCTCCAATTACACCACCCTCGTGGGATAGTTTAAGTTTATCAGCAGCAAAATACAAGTATACACCAGGATATTTTGTCTCAAGTTGAGCAAATGCTGTAAGTTCTAAATATGTGGGTGTAACTTTTGCCCTTACAATAGCCATTTTAGCTTGAAAAGCATCATTTGTATGACCTGAAAGACCAATAGGCAATTGAAGTTCTTCAATACCAGTTATTTTTTCAACAAACTTTAAGTTTTCTTTTGTGAATAAATTTTCGGCAAATTTTCTTAATGAATCTATTTGATACGTAGCCTCAAAACCTGGCTTTAAGTATAAATTTTCTCCTTTATTGAATGCTTTTTTAAAAGCTATTTTAGCATCTAATTGTGGGAATTTAGAAAGTTCAATTTTTTTAGCACCTAATGTATCCGATAAAGGATTGAAGTTGTTTGCAAAAAGAAATGAAGTAGCAACTAAAAAGCATAGTAAAGTTCTAAAAATCATAGGGCTAATTTTTTGCAAAGATAATTTTTAAAAATTAT
>JBBSUQ010000174.1:0-6788 GCA_038234235.1 Flavobacteriales bacterium | reverse complement strand
CAATTCAAAAAGAAGAGTTGGAAATTCTTCTTCTAACCCGTCAGTTCTGAGTGTAGTGTATATACCTGAAGTTTTGAATTTAGGATAGTTCATAGATTCTAAATTATTGACAACCATAAATTCCCAACCCTACAATGGCAAGTAATAAACTGCCAAATACTAACTTTTTCATAATACAAAGTATTAATCATTTTATTTACGCTAACAAACCAAGCATTTTAGCTCTGCTTTAGGTAATTTTAGTCAAAGTTCATTTTTCTTAGTTTAGTATCTAAAATATAATTGCCATAAACTGGCTAAATTTTACAAAATAAGATTAATTTAAATCGCTGATTTCCTAATAATTGATTTTTATATTAGAAATACATGTGTTGCATTTCTGTGACAAATATAAAACTAAATTAATAGTAAAGTTAAATTATTTCGGTTTCTTCTCTTTCGGTTTCTTCTCCTTCTTTTTCTTTTCTTTCTTTTTTTTCCCAGGCATTGCATCATCTTCACTTTTTGTCGACATTGGCGCACCAAGTGAATAAGTTTCTACACCACTTTCATCAAATTTATGGTCTTCAATTAATTCACCTTTTTTGTAAACCGATTTTCTTTTCAGTTTGTGATCCGGATAATATTCGTCCCAAACTCCTTCAGGTTTTCCTTTCTTATAGCTTTCAGATGTCTGTATGCTTCCGTCATAGTAAAAGATTTTAAATTCACCATTTTTCACATCCATCTCATAATTTTCAGTCCTAAGCAAAACACCATCGTCGTAAAAATATTTTTGAATGCCGTTCCGTTTGCCTTCTTTGTAAGCTAAATCTTCAATTATTACATTTTCCGGATTGTAAATTCTAAATTGCCCATCTAGCAATCCGTTTTTGTAATTGTAGTCTTTAAATAGTTTGGAGTCTTTATAAAATGTTTGTCGTTTACCATGCAAAAGACCATTCAAATAATTTTCAATTAATGTAGTGTCTCTTGTTTTACTATAATATATTTGCTGTCCTGTTTTTTCTCCAACTCGGTAGTTCATTTCCCAGGCAACTTCCGCCGTAGAGTCGTAGAAATAAGTCCAAGTTCCGTTTTCTGCTCCCAAAATATGACTTCTTATTACTTGCAAACAACCACTCGCGTATCTGGTAGTATCCATACCATTTTCTTTTCCATTCACAAAAGTCACTTGTCGTTCTAGTAAACCATTGTTGTGGCAAGTTTCACAAATACCACTAAACGGAATTCCACCTTTTTGAGTTATTACGGTTTTCGTGTTTTCATCTAAAGTTAATTTTTCATTGCAATCAATAACTCCAGCAGTTTTTCCACATTCGTAATCTACAAATTTCCTTAGCCTAATAAGACTATCTCGGGTTTTACTTTTTGCATAGCAAGGTGGTTTTTTTACTCCAAAATCTTGAGCATTAGAAGTAAAAAGAAAAGAGAAAAATGATAATAAGAGAAGATACTTGAACATATTTTAAATTTTGCATTGAATTTACAAAAACAATACCATATACAAGTTTAGTTTTTACAAATTATGCTCATTATCACTTATATTTGCAAGTAATATGGTTTTAATGAAAATATTTTCTCGAATAATTTTGCTTGTTTTAGCTTTTTTAGTTGGTTCTTGTGGCGACGGAAAAACCGAACCAGATGATGATGTAAATAAGATTTTGAATAGCAAAGAAACGGTTAAAGATACCCGACCGCTTGAGATACGAGCGAAAGATCATGTCATGAAAGCATTGTCAATTCCTGAAGGAGAAAAGTTTGAAATTAATATTTACAGACAAAACCTTGACGGCGATGAATTTGAAGATGCCATTATTACAGTAAATAGATTTGAATATGCCGTAAACCAAGCCATCGCCAGCGGAAATAGCGCCAAATCTGCCGAATTTGGATTTATGGGAAACAACAACAATTTTTTCTTTTACGATGGTGGTTTAGATATGATTTCTCCGCCTAAACTTGTGCCGTCTAGCGCAAAAGGTAAATTAAAAATCGATTTTAAACAATTGAGTTCGCCCGTTAAATTTGATTTATTAGTGGATTATAATATAGGTAACAGTATATATAGAAATGTATATATTATTTACAACCATACTCCAATAGAAGTATACCAAATGCCAATTATCGATAATATTGGAGAGAGCAAACAAAAAGCCTATTATATTGATTATTTAGGCGGAACCTATTCAAACGTTAAAGACATTGTTTCTTTTGAAGGAAAAGTGATGAATTATACAAACGATACAGACATGTATGATTTTATTCCCGAAATAAAAAAAACGGGCAATAAAGTCTTAGATGCATTTTACAATCCAAAAGACATGAAATATTACATTCGTACAAAAGGAATGAATTTGGATACATTGCAGTAGGGACGTCGATTCATCGCGTCCCTACTGTGCGTCCCTACTGTGCGTCCCTACCGTATCGCGTCCTACGAATTAATTGTGTCGCGTCCACAAATTCGCGTCCACAAATTACCCGTATCGCGTCCCTGCAAATTACCTTTTTCATATCCCTACAAATTACCTGTATCGCACGTCTCTAAATTACCTGAGTCAAATACCAAATTTTCACAATCCAAATTATTGAATTAATTCATTATTAATAATATTGCCAAACCTGCAATTGCTGATGAATTGTACACATCCTTGGAATGCAATAAATTTATAAACTGAAACTGACGCGTTGAATATTAATAAGTGTACGGACGCGATAGGCCATAAACCTGTAGGGACGTCGATTCATCGCGTCCCTACAGGTTTATGGCCTACGAATTAATTGTGTTGCGTCCTACGAATTAATTATGTTGCGTCCCTAAAGGATATTTCGTGGCACAAAAAAACCCTCAATTATAAGTTGAGGGTTTTAAAAAATATCTTTTGTTTTATTAAAAACCTCCTGGCATTTGTTGCGGTTGTGGCGTTACAAATTTTCCTTTTGGTGCAAAATCTACCAATTCAATCACGAAATTTAAAGATTCTTTTCCACCTTGTTCGCCATAAGCCATATCGTAAGGTACGTAGATTTGATATTTACCACCTTTTTTCATTTTTGGCAATGCAAAACTCCATGCTTTTATAACTCCTCCGTCAAGACTTAAAGCCATTGGATCAGGATTACCGCTTTGAGCTTTCATGTCGTAAGAACTTTGAATTACATCTCCATTTGCAGATTTTAAAATATATTCAACTTTTACATCGTCTGTTGGAGATGGACTTCCACCTTTACCTTCTTCTAACGTAACCATTACAATTCCATTGTCAAATACTTGTGCTCCAGCTATGTTTTTAGCATCAACCATCATTTTGTCACCGTTTTTCACATTGATTCCCATGATAAAGTTTTGTACAATTTCTGTACGTTCTTTTTCAGTCATCAAAGTATCTTTTTCCATCATTGCATATCGAAAACCTGCAGTAATCATATCCATGTCGAACTCATCTAAAGAAGCAGTTCTTTTAAGATTTGAGTAAAGTGAATACGCTTGCAATCTTCCAATACATTCAGAACCTGTCTTTCTATACATTGTATCGAAATCACGAAAATCTGGTCCGAATAATTTTTGTATAGTTTCTTGACAATCTTTCGGTTCATCATCTTTTAAATTCATTCTAAACCCATCAATAATTGCTTGCATATCTAGTTTCTTAAGATTTTCATCTTTACTTCCTACTAAACTTTGAGCGCTCATTGAACCTAATGCATAAGACAATTTGTCTTTGCTAGTTTTAAGTTCTACTGGTTTTTCGTCAACAGTTTTTTCTTTTGAACCACATGCGGCCAAAAGAAACAACGAAAATATAATTGTTAGTTTTTTCATAATTAAATAATTTCTAAAAGTTCAACATCAAATATAAGTGCCATATATGGTTTAATTGGTCCTCCGGGATGTGGGCTGGTTCCGTAAGCTAAATCTTGAGGAATAAATAATTTGTATTTACTACCAACATTCATTAATTGTAGTGCTTCTGTCCACCCACGAATAACTTGAGTAACACCAAAACTAGCTGGCGAATCTCTTTCAACAGAACTATCGAATACAGAACCATCAATTAAGGTTCCGTGATAATGTACTTTCACAGTATCTGCGGCACTTGGTTTTGGGCCATTTCCTTCAACTAAAACTTGGTATTGTAAACCAGAATCGGTTTGGCTGATCCCACTTTTTTTAGCATTCTCAGCTAAAAATTCTTCTCCTTCAGTTTTGTTTTGCACAAATTTACTTTCGTTTACCGTGTCAAGATATTCTTGTATGAGCTGATTGGCTTCATTGGGATTATACTTCAAATCTTTACCCTCAATTACATCTTTCATACCTTGTAAGAAATCTTCTGTTGAAATTTTATCCAAATCTTGTTGAATAAGACTACCAGCAACACTCATACCAACACAGTAACTAACTTTTGCAATCTCTTCTGCCATCAAATTTTAAATTTTTGCGCAAATATACTCATAATATATTCACAGATTCTTAAAGTGATGGGATTAACTAATTTTGTGCGATTTTTATTATTTTTGTTCCCGTAAAAAACTATTCAATATGAAATCTGCAATTATTAAATCAGTATTGTTTATTATATTCAGTTTTTCGCTTTTTCAAACAATTGCGCAGCCCGCCAACTTAATAAGTTTAAGCCGTACTGAAAAAGTATACCATGGCTTAATTGATGTTTATCCTTTTACCATGTATCTAGAATTAGAAAATGGATCTGAATACAACTCTAACGTATATTCAGTTAAAGGATGGTATCAATATAACAACAAAAAAATAAAAATTCCATTGGTCGGCATCGTTTCCGATGATATTGTTCTTTATCAAACCAATGATGTTGAAATGCAGAAAAGAATTTTAAACCAACCTTGCGAAAATAATTTTTATGACTGTCTTGAAGCCTTGAGAAACGAAACTAAATTTATTGAGAAGTTTGTTTTGACAAAAGGGGAGGTATTTAGCGTTGGTACTTGGCAAAGGGGGAGTAAAACGTTGAAAGTTCAATTAGAAAACAACGATTTGTATCCGCAGAAAAACATGGAGTTTCTACAGTTTACAATTCAAGATAAAACTTTTGATTTGCAGGATTTAGAATCTTGGTATCACAATTACGAAATCTTGAAAGACAACGGAAGGGGAACAAAAATAATTTTATCTTACAGTTATGGGTCAAACAGTAATTACAATGGAATGTGTGGTGCAGGCGAAGAAAGTGGTTTGTTATATTTGGTTTTTAATGCAGAACATTCATTAATTTCTTATGAATTTTACCAGTTAGAAAGTTGTTTAAAATCTTTAGAAACTGCGGTTGAAGAAATAGAAAATAATGTGCTGGTATACACAATACAGAATTTTACGGATGAACTTACGCGTCAAATTACAGTAGATTTAAATAAAGTCGAGATTATAGAAAACTAACTTTAAATGAGAAATTTCATTTCAATGTTTGAAAAAAAGTACTTCAAAACTTGTCACTTCAATCATACCGTTTATATTTGAACAAGATTTATAACTATGGAAGTTTTTGATTTAATTGTTATTGGTGGTGGTCCGGCAGGATATGCAGCAGCAATGAGGGGGATAGATTTCGGCAAGAAGGTTTGTCTTATTGAAAAAGACCGTGTTGGTGGTGCTGGTGTTTACAATGGTGCATTGTCTTCTAAAACGCTTTGGGAACTTTCTACACAAATTTCTAATGTTAATGATTCCATAATTTCCCTCGGAAGAAAACCTTACGAAGTATCTTGGGCAGAGGTGCGCAAAACTTTGGACGAAGCCATTTTTGAAAGAAAATTTCAATATTCTTGTCATATAAAATTATTACAGACAGAAACTTTTAATAAAAACTTACATTATGAACGTGGACATGGCAAATTGCTCAGCAACACGCAAGTCGAAATAAAACATGAAGGTTATACCAAAATTATTGAAGGTAAAAACATAGTAATTGCAACAGGCAGCAGACCGCGACATTTACCAAATATCCCTGTAGATGAGAAAATAATTCTTACCAGTGATGGAATTGATTCTTTAACAGAATATCCCAAAAGTATGGTTATTGTCGGCGCTGGGGTAATTGGTTGTGAATACGCTACAATATTTTCAAACTTCGGTAAAACAAAGGTTTATATTATTGACCGTCAAGATAAAATTCTTCCTTTCGAAGATGATGACATTTCAAGAATGGTAGCATCTAATTTTGAGCGCAAAGGAGTTAAAATTCACCACAACGCACAATTAGTAAGAATGGAGGTAGTCGACGGAGAAGTTGAATATGAACTTTCTTATCCAGAGGGTGAAAATGAAATTATTCGTGTTGAAAAAGCATTGCTATCTGTAGGTCGTGTACCCAATGTAGAAAATATTGGGTTAGAGAATGCTAAGGTAGAAATGTCAAAACGCGGAGTGCATATTGGGGATGATGATACCTTAACCAATATTCCAAATATTTATGTTGCTGGTGATGCTTCTGGCAGAATTGCACTTGTGAATGTTGGTGAAATTGAAGCCAGGCACGCTGTTGAAAAAGCATTTGGTTCGCAAACAAATAAATTGTCGTATGACAATGTTTGTACAATAATGTTTCTTAATCCGGAAGTTGCGGCAGTTGGTTTAAATGAGCAACAATGTGTTGAACAAAATATTCCAGTTAAAATTGTAAAAGTTGATTTCTCAACAATTGCAAGGGCTGTTGCCATGCGTAAGACACAAGGTTTTTTCAAAATAATTGTTACAAACGACAAAGAAATGAAAATTCTTGGAATGCGCGCAGTTGGTGAACACGCTT
>JBBSUQ010000173.1:0-6794 GCA_038234235.1 Flavobacteriales bacterium | reverse complement strand
AACAATTGGCTATGCGCTATTGCGCATATTCACAATTTATATATTTATCAAATTTAGCATTTTCAACAATTAAAATACTCAATTCCCCAAACTAAATATTAATCTTCAAACTAATTTTATATGTCAAATTATCCTTCACATAAGGAGATGAATAAACTCCGTAATTATAGAAAACTCCCATTCCAAATCCGCTGAATCCTAGAATTAGTAAATTATTTATTCCTCCGCCAGCTTCATAATAACCTTTTTCAAGAGAATGAATTGGACCATCTTGATTATAGTTTTCTTTGCCTGAGAAATCTCCGAATCCTAAGGCGTGATGTAAGAAAAATTGTGGCTTAAACCATTTTAAGTTGGTTTTAAATTGAGTGAAATTGAACCTGGTAAATAAATTGATTTGTCTTCTGCTATAAACTGTGCTTGCTGGCAATGTTTCGAAGGTATTCATGACTGATAAGTTCCAATTGTTGCCTGTGGCATAAGGTGTTTGCATTAAAAATAAGGGGACGTCTCCAACTGTCTGTGAAGCCTGAACCAGCCAGTTAAATGTTCCTGATGCTTTTATTTTTATTGTTTCTTCAATTTCCAGGGCAAATCTTGTATAGTTGTAACTGGAATTGTAAATGCCTTTTATTCCTTTTTTTACCAAAAATGAAATCTTCGGATAATTCGTTCCCTTGCTTATTCGCAAATCGCCCAAACGCATTACTTTCTCGCGAATGTTCCATATAAATTCAAAGCCAGTTTCTGCCAAATCATAACTTCTATCAAATAAAACCGCATTTTCATTTATGTAACTTGAAGAATCTGTAGTTGAAATGCGCTGGTAATTGGTGAATAAATTCAGTTTCACATTTGCCAATAACAATCCCGAAATTCCTACTTGTGCTATCCGCTGTCTGTCCATTTTTGAAATATAGAATCTTCGTGTTACACTTGCTGAGGTTAAATTAAAATTATCATTGGTGATTTTGTATCCTCCCCGTTCAAATATATCTTGTTGGTAAAGCATGTTTAGTTTTAAATCTCTTTTTCTATACAAATTGACATCTGCTTCTCCGCCATATTTCCATTCTTTATCTCTAGTTGCCCAACCAAAATAACCCGACAATTTAAATGCCTTTGTAAGTCTTTCTGATGTTTCAACTCCCAAACCAAAACGGTAACCTTCGTACTCATTGTAATTTACAACTCTTTTTAAATCAATATTATAACGCTTAAACGGAATTTTACCTTGTGCCAATAAAAGTAAGCTGGTAAGTTTAGCATCGAAGTTATTTGCATCGCCAATACTGTCTATAACTCTATAAGTATTTTTGTCTTTTTGCGTGAGCTCGTAACCTCGCAGTTTCGTCCATTCTTCTTCGCTTATATCTCCCGCATTATCAGCGGTACTTACATCCACATTATCCAAAAATCTATGCTTTGGTTTCTCTGGGTTGAACTCAATATTTTTCACATAAATTGTCCCTCTACCTTCAATTTGTCCCATTCCCACACTGTCAACTGAATTATTTTTCAAGGTAAGTTCTGTACTTAAATTAACAGGAAACCATTTGTAACCTTGCACAAATTCATATTCTTGAGTAATTTCTACATTGTAAATTTCAGACTGCTCATAAGGCGATGCAATAACTTTCTCTATGGCATATCTGTTAGAATTTATATAAATCACACCCGTAATTCCTTCAAAATTTTTGCCTTTTCTTGGTCTGTAAGTTATGGTAAATGTCGTGTCACCGTTTCTTATCAAAGAATCTTGTAGTATAAATAAGTATTTTTTTGTTCCACCAGCAGCAATAGGATTCAAATAAGTTGTCCCCAATAATTCAAACTGGGTATCGTAAAAGTTAAAGGATTGTATTTCTCTGGCAAAAGTAGCAAATAGAGGATTGTTCAGTCCAGATGTTTTATAAGCAATTATTTCTTCATGGTCTCTCGAAGGGGGAGTAAAGGTTCTGATAGCTTGAGTTTCGTTCAGAAACAAAAACTGATTTTCGAGGAAATTTTTAATTTTTAACTGTTGTTCTTGTTTTGCACTGTCCGTTATTTTAATAATATCCGGATCAGAACCAAAAACAAATTTGCTGTAACTGTCATATTTAAACGCATCGTTTTCTAAAGGATGATTTAATTTCCTATTTGCAATTGCCAAATCTATAATTCTATGCGCTGGATTTTCGCCTGCAACAATTGTAACTTCTTTTTCTTCTTGTAGTGTCGGATAGAGAAAATAAGTGTAAGTTCCAGTTTGAATTTTTATCAAACTATCTTTGTAACCAATCATTCTCACATTGAAACTTAAAGTATTTTGATTCAAATTAAATTTCCCATCAATATCTGCTATCAAAGCTGTATCGCTATTGGTTATTTTCGCAAACGATACAGGAATGTCAGAATTGTATTCCAATAATTGAAATTGTATATTTTGAGCATTCAATTCAAAAAAACAAAGTGTTGCAAGTGTTAAAATAATCCATTTCATAAGTATGCTAAAATTAGTAAATTATTGGAAAGGCAACCAGTTCAACAACCTACGTAGAGAATATTTAATTAATCAAAAGAAAAACATTAAGAATTGTTTAATAACTTAATATTTACGCCACCCTCAACTTAGCAATTTTAGACTGTGCAAACTGCTTATTGGCATACTCAGTTGTTACTTTAAATTCTTTAGTTTTAGTATCTGAAGGCAAGTTGAACATGGCATCAGTTAATATTGCTTCGCATATAGATCTCAAACCTCTTGCGCCTAATTGAAAATCTATTGCTTTTTCTACAATATAATCCAATACGTCAGCTTCGAAAGTTAGTTTAATATCGTCTATTTCAAATAACCTTGTGTATTGTTTCACCAAAGCATTTTTTGGTTCTGTCAAGATTCTTTTCAAGCTTTTTGCATCTAAAGGATCAAGATATGTCAATACTGGAAATCTTCCTATCAATTCGGGAATTAATCCAAAAGATTTAATATCTGTTGGATTTACGTATTTCAAGAAATTTTCAGAATCAACCCTTAAATTTTGCTTTGTCGAAAATCCTATTGCATTTGAATTTATTCTTTTAGCAATTATTTTTTCAATTCCGTCAAATGCACCTCCACAAACAAATAAAATATTTTTAGTGTCTATCGGAATCATTTTTTGCTCCGGATGTTTTCTCCCTCCTTGTGGTGGAACATTGGATATCGAACCTTCCAATAATTTTAATAAAGCTTGTTGCACACCTTCTCCAGATACATCTCTAGTTATGGATGGATTATCGCTTTTTCTTGCAATTTTATCTATTTCATCAATAAAAACTATTCCGTGTTGTGCTGCTTCCACATTGTAATCTGCAGCTTGCAACAATCTAGATAAAATACTTTCTACATCTTCTCCAACATATCCAGCTTCTGTAAGAACTGTGGCATCGGCAATACAAAAAGGTACATTTAACATTTTCGCGATGGTCTTTGCCAATAAAGTTTTACCTGTTCCTGTGCGTCCAACTAAAATTACATTAGATTTTTCTATTTCTACTTCATCCTTTGTTTTTGGCTGGTTCAATCTTTTGTAATGGTTGTAAACTCCAACAGAAAGCACTTTTTTCGCATCTTCTTGACCAATTACATATTCATCTAATTTCGCTTTAATTTCTTGCGGTTTCAATAAATTAACTACAGTTTTAGACTTCTGATTGATAGTAGTTTTATTTTCTTCTTGAACAATTTGATATGCCTGCGTAATGCAACTATCACAAATATGTCCTGAAAGTCCAGTTATTAATAAATCATTACCAGTTTTACTTGTACCACAAAACGAACAAGTTGTATCTTTTTTTGCCATCTATTTGAGATAAAAAAGTCACCAAAACGAGGTGACCTTTTATTTTAATATTTAATGTATATCTTACAAAGTTAGTCTATTTTGGATTACTTAGCAAAACCTCATCTACCATTCCGTAGGCTTTGGCTTCTTCTGCTGTCATCCAATAATCTCTGTCTGAATCGTTTTCTACTTTTTCAAACGGTTGTTTAGAATGTGTAGCAATAATATCGTACAATTCTTTTTTCAATTTTAAAATTTCTCTTGCCGTAATTTCAATATCCGAAGCCTGACCTTGAGCTCCACCTAACGGTTGGTGAATCATTACTCTTGAATGTTTCAAAGCCGATCTTTTACCTTCAGCGCCAGCACACATCAAAACTGCACCCATAGATGCCGCCATACCTGTACAAATTGTTGCAACATCTGGTTTTATGTATTGCATTGTATCGTAAATTCCCAAACCAGCATAAACAGATCCACCTGGAGAGTTCAAATAAATTTGTATGTCTTTTTTAGAGTCTGCTGATTCTAGAAACAAAAGTTGCGCATTAATAATATTGGCAACTTGGTCGTTAATTCCTGTTCCTAGAAAAATAATACGGTCCATCATTAAACGCGAAAAAACATCCATTTGCGTCATGTTCATTTGTCGTTCTTCAATGATATAAGGCGTAAGAGAAGCTTCTATATAGTTGCCAAGGTGCATGCTGCTTATTCCTTGGTGCTTTGTTGCGTATTTTATAAATTCGTTGTTGTCTATCATCTTGTTGTAATTCTAAATTGTGAACGTTAAAGATAAATGAGAAGTTAGGATTGACAATGAAAAATATCCAAAAGTTTTCAAAAAAAATCGGTGATTCGCTCCATAAGAGAAAACCACCGACTGAGATTCTAGTAATATTATGTGGGTAATGGATCTTAATTTACTGTAAAACTCTTCATCAAATCGGTTAAAAAACTTTGTTGTTCAGCCGTTAATTCTGCACTAGAGCCTTCTTTGAATGAGAAAATATAATAAGTAGCACCATCTTTTTCGCCAACAAAAACCATAAGTTTCTTCGTTTTTCCTTTTTCAGAAGATTTTACAGAAACAGTTCTGTCTTCATTTATGTCCATTTGGTCACGGCTATAATAGTTAACTTCTAAAATTTCGCCAGTTAAGTTTCCCATTTTTCCTGGTTTCCATCCCATTTTTTTCTGGATTCCTGTTATTTCTTTTGATCTATCTTTAACCTTAACGTCTCTCGCAGACTGAGCGCCCATGTCAAATCCACCATCATCATCTTCAGCTACAGTTCCTTCAATGTTTCCATTCGCAGGTACAACAATTTCTGGTATATAAAAGTATCCAGTTCCTTTAGCTGAAAATAAACTGAAGTTTTCAGTAGTCAGAAAACCAGACTGTTCCGGATTAGAATTTTTTAATAAATATTTTGTTACATCTGTTTTTATCTGGCTAGATGAAACTTCTGAAGCATCAAATTTTTGCACTTGAGTGTAAAGCAAATCATCTGAACCTTCTTTACCAATCATAAAATTCATTTCTTCTAATTGTTCATTACGTTCATTCATAAATTTACCGTTTTCAAAAGGAAATCGTGTAATTTTATAACTTTTTTGAATGGACTGTATATATGGATCAACAGGTCCGTAATTCATTTTAAATGATTTTTGGTCACGAATTAGCTCTGTATAAGCATATTCTGGGGTTGAAACCAAATTACCGTACCAATCCTCCTTCATTACATACTTCGTTATTTTTCCTCCATATACTACAAATCGTGCATTAAATTTTTCGTCGTATCTATGAGCATCATCACAATCGTTTATAACTAAATAGGGTAAAGTTGCACTTCCTCCCAAAAATTCAGATTTTGTTCCATTTATGAGTAAATCCGCTTCAATACTGTTGTTGGTAATATTTTTTACATCAACTGTTATATTTGCTCCATATGGTTCATAATCTTCGCCATATACAGGCGATATTGTTTGCACGGTAACCTTTATTTGGTCATATTTTTTTGCAGTTTCAGGCAGTTTAATTGTCATCTTCAAATCTGTTGCCTGGCAGTTTGCTTCAATTACTACCTTAGAGTTTTCAGAAATTGTAATTTGCGACCAAGTAGTTGTGGCGCAAATTAGTCCTGCGTAGAATAAAATATTTTTCATAGTTCTTTTAAATTTTCTACAAAATTCAAGAATATTTAAAGTTTCAACCTCCCTCCAAAGGATGATTTTAAGATTTCTCAGAAAATTTAATCAGTTGATAATGATTAGGATAGATTGTATCGAGAATTATTATTTAGAAAAATGCTGATTATTTTCTTTTTTTGGTCCTTTGTTGTTTGGAGCTATTTCCTGCTTTCCATTACAATCTTTTTGTTCACTTTTCCCATTGCATTCTCAAAGTTTCGCCAAAAGGATTTTCATTTCAATCAGGGCTATTGAAATTTATTTGAGAAATAAAATTATCATTCAACAAAACCTGAACTTCTTTTAGTCACTTTTTTTATTTCTTTTTTGTTCCCGTCAATAATTACTAAAAAATATATACCATCTGGTTGGTTTTGTAAATTGTAATGATAACTTTCATCAAAATAAGTTTGGTTTTGTGCATCTATCTCCCTGCCATCTTCAGTCAATATCATAATCTTACTTTCCTCAGAAATACCTGTAATATGAAACCAGTTTTCTGAAGGATTTGGATAAACACTTAAATTTTCATTTTTTTCATTTTGCACCATTCTTATCTCGCTCAAGGTTTCTAAACCGTCTTTATCAGTTTGCGTGAGTCTGTAATATATTAATCCCGAACCTGCGTCCTTATCTGTGTAAGAATAGTTTATAAAGTCATTGCTAAAACCAGCGGCACTAACTTTGTCTACATAATCGAAATTTAGGCCGTCTATAGATTTTTCTATTGTGAAATAATCACTATTGTTTTCCGAGGCTGTTAGCCAGTTGCATTCAACATCTCTATTATTT
>JBBSUQ010000172.1:0-6820 GCA_038234235.1 Flavobacteriales bacterium | reverse complement strand
TGTTTAAAGAATTGTCAAATCTTATAGGCGCCATAGTAAAATCTCCGCCACCGCCTATTAAAAATCCAAGATGCTTAGAAAATGAATACCATCCATATCCAGAAATGCCCAGACCAAAACTGTACCTCGTACCTGATGTATCGTTTATCCATTTATTGTTGAAGTTTGAAATCTGTAATTGCCCTTCTCCTCTTTGCGTAATTTTTTCTGGATTTAACTCTGAGTAATAAACGTCATCAGATTCGATGTAAATATCCAAATATGCGGTATAATCATTTTTTATGTAAACAGTCCTCGTCATAGATTGAAGAAAAAATGAGGTATCTTTCGTACATTTCAAAAAGGAGATTGAATATTCACCGGGCAATAAACTATCTAATTCTATGCATTCATCATCTGTTAAAAGGAGACTTTCTAAAGTATCAGATTCTTTATAAATTTTAACTTCATAGCAATAATCACTAAATGTTCGATTAATGACAGCAAGTCGCAACTTCCCAGTTTGCCCAAAACAAGCAAATGAACTTGTGGCAAACAAAAGAAAAATAAATATATTTTTTAGCAATTTCATAATCAGGGAGTTTATGGTTTTTTATGTATATTATTTCGATTCACTTTTAATTTTTTTCAAACCGATCCATTCGTGTTCAATGTTTTTCATCAACAATGCATTGTCAAATTTTACAGAACCTGCGGGAAAAATACTTTCATCTTCAAAGAAACTAGATTGAACTTTGTCTACTTCTAATAATGAAACTTTCCAATTCTTTGCTTTCAATTCAAGCCCATCAAAATCTTTGCTATTTGGCGAATATCCAACAGATCCGCTTTCAAAAAAATGGGAAACACATTCTAAATTTTCAAAAATACTTTCCTTATTCCAAATATCAGTCTCTTTAGCTTTTATAGACAATGAAGTTTGATCTTTACTTAAAAATGCAACTTCATAATTTCCTTCGGATTCATTAACTGTGAATTTAGCCAAGTGATGGACGCCCGGAAATAGTCGGCCTCCCAGCAAGGAATTCATTTTAGAGGAAGTGTCTCTTCTAGGAATGTAAACACCTTCTTGCAAATTGCCATCTTCCAACCACTCTACCGCAATTCTGTGTGCACCGTTTTCTGAAGAAAT
This sequence comes from Flavobacteriales bacterium, assembly GCA_038234235.1. Lineage (GTDB taxonomy): Bacteria > Bacteroidota > Bacteroidia > Flavobacteriales_D > Crocinitomicaceae > JBBSUQ01. Next base: position 5,688 of record JBBSUQ010000172.1, on the reverse strand, counting down.
TCCAAATTGTTTAGGAAAACCTTTTGGTCTAATCTCTTTTAATCTAATGAGGCAAATTCCTGCTATACCTTTCCCATTAACCAATTTAGGTTTAAATGGTGCGGGCAAATATTTTTCTAGAATTTCTTTATCAATTTGATAATTAATAAGAATTCTGCGATCAATAATGCCTTTAATTTTTGGTATTTTCATTTAAACTTCTGTAAAGAGATTAAAACTAAGATTTCCAATATTAATAAAATCCATAATGTCCAAGCAATTGCGGTAAAATTTTTAGAAACAAAGTATTTTTCAATTCTAAAAATAGGATAAAACTCTTTATCCTGAATCGCAATTTTTTGTTTTCCTACAATTTTACCAAATATAACATATTCACCTACCCCCATTGGATCGTTTGTGGTACTGATTTCATTTTTAAAAAACATTTGAGTATAGTTTAACTCGTAAATTTTAAGACTGTTAATGGTAATCGAATTTAAATATTCTTTGCCTTGCAAAACTTTTGCATCTGGACACGTGCATCTTTGACCTTTTACAACAATTTTATTGGCACCAAATGAAAAATAGTAGTCAAATAGAAAAAACAGTTGCAGTGGAATAGCTGTTAATATTAATAATTGTATCCAGTTTTTCTTCATTATCGAAGTTTAAATTTACTCTCTTTTTCATTCAATCAAAATCTTACTTCTCACTTCGATATATGAGCGTTTGTCAAATTGGAAATCATAAAATTGGGCATCACCGGCTTTACTTCCTATTTTAACTTTTACTCGTCCAAATTCTTTTCCAGTTTTATCGAAAGCTTTTAGAGTTATGAAATCATTGAAGTCTTTTTCGAAAATCATATACAAGGTTAAGACGTTATTTTCTCCGCCTACCGTGTCGTTTGAAATTGAAAATTTTCCTGTTTTAATTCCTTTATTTTTCAAATTTTGAGATAATTCTGTTTCACACTGCAAGGTTCTGTCCACACCTTCCGAAACACCTTCAAAAAACTCAGCCGCGCTTTTACCGGCCGTTTCACCACCTTTATTAATAACTTCCTTGGTTTTTTCTTTAAATCGATTACACGAGAAACTGATGAAAATCAGCAATACAGGCAGGAAGTAAATTATCTTTTTTGTCATTGATTTATTATGTTTTTAAGTTTTTGTTTTGTTGATATAAATTTAATGGAAAATTTTAGAATGCGAGTAAGTTTGAACTATTTATTAGTAACTGTTTTTTTAACCACAGATTAATCAGATTAGCACAGATTACAATAGTTTCTTAAAACGATAGCTATACTTAGGCTCAGGCTATTATTCCTTTCATGTTGATACTCTTAATTCAAAGATAGTAAAAATTTCCCCATCAAAAATTCAAATCATTTTTTCATTGAGCTCAACCTGACAACCTTAAATTTACCAAAAGAATTAATTTGGACTTTATCTTTGACGACTACAATAGAATCCAGCGTTCTGTCGCCTGTTTTATCGTTGTAGGTATAATATTTTGTCGTATCAATCATTGTAATGTTTTGTAAAGATTTCAATTGAGTCCAACAGGTTTCATCAATCCATGGATCATTGGCGCAGTTGCCGTTGTGAATTTCTGAAGAATCTATTTTGATACCATTTTCGTCGAATGAAAATAGGTACGGATATCTTATTTCAATTTGGAAATAACCTAAGACCATTTTGAGTTTAGAGCTGGAACTATAGAATGTTACAGCTGTGGCAACAAAACCGGGAATTTTGGTGTTTGCACTACCATTGAATCTTTCGCCTGCATTTATCCCACAATAAATCGACATTGGAAAAGTAAGTTCGGGCAATGTTTCATACGCTTTGATGTAATCATTTGGGTATTGATTAGAATTGGATTTGGAATTTGCAACTGAATCCGTTTTCACTTCTGTCTTTTCACTGTACATTTCATTCAACTTTTCAGTATCTTTAAATTTGTTCTCATTAGAGGTACAAGAATTTAGAAAAATTAATAGAATTGAAAATAACATTCCTTTAATTATAATGATTTGCATATCAAATTTTTATCATTTACGAAGATATTATATCCTTCAGCTTATTCATAATTTATACCTCCAGATTCGGCTGAAATTGAACATCTCCTTGTTTCAATTCAGATCAATAGTAAATCTAACAACTTCAAATCCTGCCTTCCAATTATAGCCATAATTTGAATATTTTCATCACTTACTTTAAAATATATACTATCAACTCCACATACACATCGTCGATAACCGGATTTTATGTAGTCTATCGATTCATAAGAAAAAGGCCGCCGAGCGATATTTTCAAATTCGGCAAAAAAAGAATTGAAATATGTATCGGCCTGCTTCATTCCAAAATTTTCAACCCCGTAGTGGTGAATTCTTATTAAATCTTCTTTTGCCGTATTGCTTAAAATATATTTAGCCATTAAGTAATGACTTTGATAAACTCAATATTTCTTCTTGTGTATCAACTGTAAAACCGCTTTTTTCAGCCATTTCTAACCTTGCTCTTATCCAATCATTTTGTTTTTGATTGTGGCGAGCTTGCCTGATTAAATCATTGACAACTTCGCTTTTGCTTGTATACTCTTTCGAACTGATTTGATTTTTCAACCATTCATCATTCGGTTCTGTAAATGAAATACTTTGTCTTGGCATAAAATTATTTTGATGTAAATATACACCAAATAAGCATCAAAAACAAAATATAATTTGGTGATTTTGAAGTTACCAATACACAATTGCCCTTTAAATTTTACATAGATAACGTCTTAAAATAGGTTGCAGGAATATTACTGGACAAATTTATAACATCAAATTTTTTACTGGCCAAAACAACTTTTAATAAATTTGAAACCCAATATAAACGTAAAAATTAATCCAATTAATACCGGATAAATAAACAGCAACCATTTGAATGGATTCTTAAATGAAAATAACCAATACCAAGACTGTTTACCTCCTGAATTTACAATTAAAACAAAACCTATTAATCCGACTAGTAAAAAAATCAAATTTATAAGATCGTTTTTCCTTGTTTTCTTCCAAAAAAGCAACCTAAGCAGCCCCATATATCCGCTTAAACTTATCGCTAAATACATTATTAAAGGAATTATTCCACCATAAAATACACTCAATGACACCATTGATAATATTGCCAATATCATGTATATTGTAGCTGGAATTAATGCCGTAATTAAGAAAAAGTTGATTAGTTTTTGCTTATTCGACGTCAAATTTTCAATCATTTTCGTACATAAACATAATTATATTCATCATATGCTTCTTCCCTTGACACTAAAGTATCAGACTAAATTATAAAACTTTCGTCAAGAAGAACTAATATAAATATATTTTAATTCCCTCTCCTCGTTTGGCGCAAAAGATAAATTCCCAAACCTGCAATTAACAAAACAGGAATGGCATGTCTTAATGCTGAAACCCAACCAATAACTGGATAAAATACTAGAAAATCTGTAAGCGGGACAAGGGCACCAATGAGCATTACTATCCCGAGAGCGCGGGCTTGAGAAGAAAGTGCCAAAAATGTTATCATTAATCCAATTGCGAGTTGTCTTATTCCCATGGCTAAGGCTAAGGGTTCTTTGAATTGGTCAATTTCTTTTAAATCGAATATCACTCCAGCGGTGTTGGGAGAAAACAAAATTAAAAGTCCAGAAACGATTAAAAATAATCCCGGGAAAAGACAAATTATTTGAGCTCTTTTAATTTTTCTTCTCTTGATCATCTTGTATAATGTTTCTTTTGTTTGTGTGAAAATATTAAAACGTTTTGAATAAGTAATCTTTAATCTGTTTCTAAAACTACGCAATTTCTTAATAGACTTGACGTAAAGGGTCCATTTTTAAAAAATAGGTCATTAATTTAAATTCTATTACTTTTTCAAACAAGGTTGAATATTAATATTTTCAAAAAAATAATTAAAATTATTTATATTAATACAAAATAATTTTTAGATAAGACTAAATTTGTATTTTTGTCGAAATATATTTTTATGGAAAAACGATTTATAGTATTTGTTTTATGTTTTGTTTTATTTCTCAACACAAAGGTTAACGCACAACAGATTGAAACAGATAGACCAGATCAAACAGAAGCATCGTCTACTGTTGGCAAATACGACTTGCAAATAGAAACTGGTACAATTCTCGAATATTCGGGAGAAAACTTGACAGCTGAACGCAGATTTGTAGGTCCGACCAGCTTAATTAGGTTTGGACTTTTTAAAGGAATTGAACTTAGACTTGTCAATCAATTTGAATCTATTTCGAATAATTTTGGGAAATATGATGGATTAAGTGACTTGGAACTTGGGACAAAAATTCAACTTTTCCATCGGGAAAGTTCACCGCATGAGATTGCGTTTTTATCTCATGTTGTTTTACCAACTGGTTCATTGGATATTACTTCTAATACTTACGGTACGGTAAATAAATTATTGATATCCCATAAACTATCCGACATGTTGACGTTAGGGTACAATCTGGGCTACAGTAATTTCGACACACCAAAAGGAGACTTAACTTACTCAATGGCATTGGGTTTCAGTATAAATGAAAAAGTAGGATTATATTTTGAAGGCTATGGAATTTATGAAGAAATGAAAGATTTCCAAGCTAATTTTGATGGAGGTTTCACTTATTTAATTCAAGATAATTTGCAGTTAGATTTTTCCTTCGGCACAGGAATCACCCAAAGAATGAATTATATTTCAGTTGGTATAAGTTGGTTGATGAGACATGAATGATTAGAGATTTTTTATTATTCTGTTATTACTACGTATGACTTCCGCCATATCTTTCTGCCAGTCTCAACTTAAATTATTTTTAAAAAACAAGAATTTCATTCACATTTTTCCAGCTTACTCAAAATAACTTCATTTGACTAAATTAGGATTTAATTACTTTAGTGTAAGATATAATGAATATTGATTTTATACAATTGTTCTAAAAGCATTAATTTTAAGAGTTTTATTTACATACTTTTCATGAATATTTGAGGAATTTTATTTTTTCTAAAAAATTTAATCTTTTTCCCATTTACGTTTGTTTGAACCTTCTTGAGTTTCAACCTTCCAATTGTTTTCTTTTGCTTTATTAAATAAACGTTTTCTCAATTTTCGAGGATAAAAGATTTTGCGATACGTTTTTGCATTGCTACAGTCTTTAAGAATTCCTAATTCGCTTATTAGGTTGTATGCCGCAGCACCGCATCGCATGCCTATAAATGCATAATCCTATGGAGTTTGTTTTAAATACGCTTTTGAGATACTGTCGAATTTTATTTTTTGGTTTTGAGTAATTGGAATATAAAATACAGCCATTTTAACACTATCAGGATTTCCACCTAGAATACCATAGAATTGTCTTTCTGTATCTTCGGAAAAAATGCTATTTAAATCTTTTTTATGACTGAAATAGTGAAACTTTCCACTTGGCAAAAAACTTAAAATTTTGGAACTGTCACAGGCAACTCCAACATGACCTCCTAGTATACCACCGAATTCTTTATCCTCAATCTTTTTATACTTTTTTAATGGTTTCGATCCGTATAGAAAATGAACCTTCAGAAAAGAGGTATCTTGTGCATAATTAAAATAAGATATAAATATCAGAAGTAAAATTTGGAGATTTTGTAGGAGAATTCTTCATGATTTGGTTTTTGTTCATCGG
>JBBSUQ010000171.1:0-6833 GCA_038234235.1 Flavobacteriales bacterium | reverse complement strand
CTTGACTTAATTTTCGAATTTATTTCAATAACGCATTGTAAATTTATTATTAACACAAAAAACTATTAAGAATGAAAAAAGTAAACTTAATAATCTTAAACCTTTTCGCAGTATCTTGCATTTCAAGTATAAATGCACAAGAGGTAGAATAGGCATTTTCCCAAGGAGATTTGGCATATAACGTTGCAGGACAAAGCGCCATTGATAAAAATGACGGTAGTGTATATTTGGTAGGCTTCGCGGGAATAAATGATTTTGATCCGGGACCAGCAGTATATTCACCAACTGGTTTTGGAATTGCCGACATGTATTTGCAAAAACTAGATGCCGACGGTAATTTTGTATGGGCACAATGGATTGGTGGACCAGCCTCTGATTATGTGTATGATGTTACAGTCGGTAATGATGGTAGTGTTTATATTTCTGGTTCTTGTGGAAATGGAGCAGATCTTGATCCAGGTGCAGGTACTTTTATTGTCAATACTGCCGAGGCTAAAATATCTTTCGTTGCTAAATATGCCGCAGATGGAGCATTTGTTTGGGCATCTGTCCCAACTTTTATTGATGATGGTGTCAGCATTGCTGGCGAAATTGTCGTAGATGACAACAACAACGTCTTTGTTGGTGGATATTACAGCAATACAGCAACTTTTTCTACCGCAGGCGGACCTGTAACACTTACTTCTAGCGGGTTAACAGATTCTTATTTATGGAAACTAAATTCTACAGGCACAACCCTATGGGTAAAAAGCTATGGAGGAAGTGATAACGAAGAAAATAGTGGACTAAAAGCCGATTCAGATGGTAACATATATTTTGCTGGTAGATTTTCGGGAACAGCTGATTTTAACCCTGAAGCTGGTTTTCTAAATTTGACTTCTAATGGTTCAATTGATGGCTATTTAATTAAGGTGAATACATCTGGCGCTACAGTTTGGGCAAAAAGTTTTGGGTCTACAGGTATTGATTTTTCTAGTGACTTGGCTGTCGACAACGAAGAAAATATTATTCTATTTGGAAATTTCAACGGTTCTTTTGATGCCGACTTCAGTGCAGGTGTAAATACCCTAACTTCAACGGGTGGTTCTGACTTCTTTGTAATAAAAGTAGATAGTTCTGGAAATCATATATGGTCTGAGAGTTTCGGAGGTCCATTAACTTGTGAAGTACACAATATAGATGTGGACGATGCAAACAACATCTATTTTTCTGGAAATTATACAGGAACCACTGATGTTGATCCATCAACCAATAACTTTGATCTGCCATTTTTAAGCAGTGGTGAGGCATTTTACCTGAAATTAAATAAAGATGGAGACTTTCAGTTTGCAGGCTCATTTCTAAGCTCTGGTTCTGATAGATTTGAAGATATAAAGGTCGATGGAAACGGTAATTTTTATGCTTTGGGTATTTTTACCAATTCCTTAGCTTATAATAATGATCTGGATACATTGGTATCATTGGGAAGTTCTGATGTTTTCATGATGAAATTCAGCCAAATTGATGGAGGTATCTCTCAAAATGGAACAACCTTAAGCAGCGAAAGCACATACGCTCAAAATTATCAATGGTATGATTGTAATACCAATCAAATTATTGTTGGAGAAAACAACCCAGATTTTACTGCAACTCAAAATGGTTCTTATGCAGTTATAGTTTCCAATGGAAACAGTATTGATACTTCAATGTGCATTGTCATAACTACTGTCGGTATTTCAGAAAACGATCAAAACTTATTTTCTGTATATCCAAACCCAGCTACAAACATTATTAATATTAGCGGATTTGGAGAAGTTACGGAATGTATAATAACAGATTTCACGGGTAAAGTGCTTATTGAATCAACCACACCAAAAATAGAAATTTCAAGATTGGTAAATGGAGCTTATATTCTGCAATTTACAAACGAAAATAAAACTTATACCCACAAATTTATTAAATTATAAATACTTTAGGAACGTTGATGAATTGTTAACCAGTAGGGACGCACTGAATCGACGTCCCTACTGAATTATAACCCACAAAAAAACCCATCTTCAAATAAATGCAGATGGGTTTTTTTAATATTTAATGAATTTTGATTAACTGTTCAAAGCCTCAGCTCCACCAACAATTTCCAAGATTTCGCTTGTAATAGCTGCTTGTCTTGCTTTGTTGTAAGATAGTTTAAGATCTTTCTGTAATTCTTTTGCGTTGTCGGTGGCTTTGTGCATTGCCGTCATTCTGGCGCCGTGTTCTGCTGCGTTGCTGTCTAATAGTGCTTTGTATAACTGAATTGCCAATGATTTCGGAATTAAATCTTCTACGATTTCATCTTTTGATGGTTCAAAAATATAATCTATATTGGATTTCTTTTCTTCAACTACAGTAGTTTCAATTGGTGCAATTGGCAACAACTGCTCTACTTTAATAACGGTATTTGCTGCATTAACAAAACTGTTATAAACTATTACAACTTTATCGTATTCGTAATTGGCATACATGCGCATTACTTCTTTGGCGATAATATTGACGTTTTCAAAACTCAAATTCGCAAATATATCTTCTACAGGAGCAAAATTATCATTGATGCAGTAATAACCAGTTTTCTTGTAAACATCTTTTACTTTCTTACCCAAAGTCATCACTCGAGGATCTGAACTTGAATAGGTGTTTAATAAAAGTTGATTTACTCTTTTAAGAATATTGTTATTGAATCCACCACAAAGTCCTTTGTTGGAAGTAATTGCAATAATCAGTATGCTTTTTTCTTCTCTTATTTCTGAATATACGTTTTCGCTGAGGTCTAATGTTGCACTTACATTGCTAAGAATCTCCTGCAATTTTACTGCATAAGGTTTCATTTGCGTAATAGCATCATGCGCTCTTTTCAGTTTTGCTGCCGATACCATCTTCATTGCAGAGGTAATTTGCATGGTAGAACCAACTGAAACTATTCGATTACGTATTTCCTTTAAATTTGCCATTATAAAACTTTAGTACAACAAGTTTGTGATGTAAATCAATTTTTAATATTTTTCTGCTATTTCACGAGCAACTTTACCTAAAACATCAGTTTGCTCATCACCATATTTTCCTGCTTTAAGAGCCATCAATACTTCTGGGTGTTTTGCTTCTAAATAATTAAGGTATTCTATTTCAAATTCTTTTACTTTGTTTACCGGAACTTTTTGAATCAATCCTTTGGTACCAACATAGATTATTGCAATTTGTTTTTCAACTGGAAATGGATTTCCTTCACTTTGTTTTAGAATTTCCACGTTTCTCGCACCTTTGTCAAGTACCGATTTCGTTGCAGCATCTAAATCAGATCCAAACTTAGCAAACGCTTCAAGTTCACGGTATTGAGCTTGGTCTAACTTCAATGTACCCGCAACTTTCTTCATTGATTTAATTTGTGCATTTCCACCAACACGAGATACCGAAATACCAACGTTAATTGCCGGACGAATACCTGCATTAAATAAATCTGATTCTAAGAATATCTGTCCGTCAGTAATTGAAATTACATTGGTTGGAATGTATGCAGAAACGTCACCAGCTTGTGTTTCAATAATTGGCAATGCAGTAAGTGAACCGCCACCTTTTATCAAACCTTTCATTGATTCTGGTAAATCATTCATTTGAGATGCAATAGTATCATCAGAGATAATTTTTGCTGCTCTTTCTAATAAACGACTGTGTAAGTAAAATACATCACCAGGATATGCTTCACGGCCCGGAGGACGACGCAATAACAATGAAACTTCACGGTAAGCAACTGCTTGCTTAGATAAATCATCAAATACAATTAATGCTGGTCTTCCAGAATCTCTAAAAAACTCACCAATTGCTGCACCCGTCATTGGAGCGTAAAATTGCATTGGAGCAGATTCTGAAGCATTTGCAGCAACAACTGTTGTATATGCCATTGCACCTGCATCTTCCAATTTCTTAACGATTCCTGCAACTGTAGATCCTTTTTGACCGATTGCTACATAAATACAATAAACAGGCTCCCCACGATCGTAAAATTCACGTTGGTTGATAATTGTATCAATTGCAACAGTAGTTTTACCAGTTTGTCTGTCACCAATTATTAACTCACGTTGTCCTCTACCAATTGGTATCATCGCATCAATTGCTTTAATGCCTGTTTGCATTGGTTCAGTTACTGGTTGTCTGAAAATAACCCCTGGAGCTTTGCGCTCAATTGGCATTTCATATAATTCGCCTGTGATTGGGCCTTTCCCATCAATAGGATTTCCTAATGTATCAACCACACGTCCGCACATACCTTCACCAACTTTCACGGAAGCAATTCTTCCTAGTCGTTTTACAGTATCGCCTTCTTTTATGGTGATAGATTTTCCTAATAATACAGCTCCAACGTTGTCTTCTTCTAAGTTCAAAGCAATACCTTGCAAACCACCATCAAATTCGATAAGTTCACCATATTGCACACCATTTAGTCCGTAAATACGTGCAATACCGTCACCAATTTGCAATACTGTACCTACTTCCTCTAATTCAGCATCTGAACGAAATCCTGATAACTGTTCTTTTAAAATTGCAGAAACTTCTGCTGGTTTTACATCTGCCATGTTGTATTATTCTTTTTATAATGAATCAGTGCCGAAGCATTAATTCATTAAAGTTTGTTTTAATTTATTCAATTTAGTAGCAACTGAAGCATCAATTTGCTTGTTGCCTATTTTCACAATGAAACCTCCAATTAATGAAGCATCAATTTTTTCTTTTAATTCAATCGTACCATCAACGTAATTGTCAATTTTCGCCAATATTGCTTTCTTAGTCGAATCTTCTAATTTAACTGCCGAAATCAAGGTAACTGCAACAATTCCTTTGTGCTCTTTTAGCAAACTATCAAAAGCTTGTGCAATTTCTGGCAAGTAAGCTTCTCTGCCGTTTTTTGTAATAAGGTTGATGAAATTACTTGTTAAATCTTCAAATTGTCCGAAAAGTTCTTTATAAATATCGATTTTTTTATCGCTTTTTACAATTGGGTTGTTCAAGAATAATTCAAAGTCGTGGTTTTCACTTGTCTCTAACAAATAATTCATGTCACCAGCAACTTGGTCAAGTTTATTTTGATCCAATGCAAGTTCCATTAAGGATTTGGCGTAACGCGTAGCGACTTTTGTACCTTTCATTTTATCTTAATTCAAGTTGATATCTGCCACCAATTTATCTGCAAGTGCTTTTTGCTTTGTGTCTGATGCTAATTCATCTTTCACAAGTTTTTCAGCTATTTCTAGAGAAAATGCAGCAACTTGAGATTTCAATTCACTTAACGCAGCAGCTTTGTCAGAATTTATCTGCTCTCTAGCCGAAATCAAAATTTTATCTGCTTCACTTTTAGCTTTGTTTTTAGAATCTTCCACCATTTTAGAAGCGATTTCTTTAGCATCTTTAATCATAGAATCGCGTTCTGCTCTGGCTTCTTTTAATAAATTCTCGTTTTGAGCTTGAAGCAATTTCATTTCGATTTTGGTTTTTTCAGCCAATTCTAATGAATCTGCAATTTTTTGCTCTCTTGTATTTACAGCACCTAAAATTGGTTTCCAAGCAAATTTTGCAAGTAAAAACAATAAAAGAATAAATACAAGTCCGGTCCAGAATAAGAGACCTATTTGAGGAGTAATTAAATCCATCTATATTTTTTTGTAATTAATTTAATTTTTTAAAAAAACCCGTCGCCACCAACCGTATTGACAGGTTTAATTTTGTTTTTGAGACTATTGAGGAACTCCTGTTTCTAGACCCAAAAGACCAACAACAACACCGAATAATGCTACACCCTCAATAAGAGCTGCTGCAATAATCATGTTTGTTTGAATTTTTCCTGATTCTTCAGGTTGACGAGCGATTGCGTCCATTGCTGAACCACCAATTCTTCCGATACCGATTCCGGCACCTAAAACTGCTAAACCTGCTCCAATTGCTGCTATACTTCCGTACATGTTTATATATATTAATTAATTACTATTTAATGATGGTGCTCTTCTACCGCTGCACCAATAAATAAAGCGGATAACATTGCAAATAAATACGCTTGCAAGAACGCAACTAATAATTCCAATACCGAAATAAACAATGCCATTGGAACAGATAACAAGCCCCAAGATGCACTTTCATTTAAAAAGATAATTGCAATTAATGCCAAAATAATAATATGTCCAGCCGTGATGTTCGCAAATAAACGAACCATTAAAGCAAAGGGTTTTGTAAAAATACCAACGATCTCAATCGGGATCATAATTAACAACAAAGGAATTGGAACTCCCGGAGTAGCAAAAATATGTTTCCAGTAGTTTTTGTTTCCAGAAAATACGGTTATTAATAAAGTACCAACTGCTAAAAATAAAGTTACAGTAAGATTACCTGTAAGATTTGAACCAAGAATAGGAATCAATCCAAGTAAATTACTTATCCAAATAAAGAAAAATATAGTTAACAAATAAGGCACATATTTTTTGTATTTGTGCTCACCAATATTTGCTTTAGCGATATCATCTCTAACAAATAAAATGATTGGTTCAATAAATTTTGCAACGCCTTTTGGAGAAACTGCTCCATTTTTACGGTAATAGTTGGCAGTGCTCAACATTAATAACAATACAATAAAAAACGAAAGAAACAATGCGATAACATTCCTTGTAATAGATAAATTCATTGGTTTTGCATTGTGCGGATGTGCTCCATTAAAATGCAAAATACCTTCTTCATTTAATTTATAAATTTTCTCATGATGCATGGCATAACCTACCGCCGGACCAACTCCAACTAAATAATCATATTTGCCATCTTCAGATTTCATGGGTTTACCATGG
>JBBSUQ010000170.1:0-6872 GCA_038234235.1 Flavobacteriales bacterium | reverse complement strand
TGCCGATTTAATGTATTCTAACAATCAAAAAATATATACCAAAGGTGGTTTGGGTTTAGATTTAGGTTTTACTTATCAAAAAATGTTGGGAGAAGCGGCTTCTTATTATCCAAATTCATATAGAAATGGTTGCAGATATGTACCTTACAAATACAAAATTGGTATCTCAATAATTGATATTGGAAGTGTAAAGTTTGATCCCGATAATACACGATACGTTGGATACGAATTTTCAGATTTTGCGAATTATAATTATCAAACAAACACATTTAATGAAGACACGCCTACAGATATATTTATAAATCAAGAGACAGACCCATCTAATGGTCAAGTTAAAAAAACCGATAGAATTAGACTTCCAACATTTGTTTCCATTCAGGCAGATTACAACTTATATGCTTCAAAAGTATATGTAAATGCTACATTGATCCACGGCATGCCTGTAAGTTCAAATAAATTTGGCATTCGTCATGTAAGTTCTCTTTCGGTTGCACCAAGATTTGAATCCAAATGGTTTGATTTTGGTTTGGCTTTAAGTATGTATGAATACCAATACGCTCAATTGGGCGCAAGTTTAAGATTTGCATACTTCACTATTGGAAGTGATAAATTGGTAGATTTATTGATGAAAAACAAACTGTACGGCTCTGATATATATGTTTATGTGAAAATTCCTTTTTTCTACCATCCAAAATGTAAATCGAAATTAAAGAAAACAGGAAATTACGATCCACAAAAAATTAAGCGGAGAAGTAACAAATGTGATGCTTATAATTGAGTTGGTTTTTAAGGGAGAAATATTTTTCAGTTAAACACTAAAGAATTCTCACTCCAATCATACAAATATCATCGACTTGTTCTAAATTGCCTTTCCAGTCATTGAGTGTTTGACTAAGAATAGTTTTTTGCTGATATAACGGTTTTTGAGATATTTCTAAAAGTAATTCTTTAAAGTTTTTTACCCATAAATTTCTTGCCTCCCAAATGAGCTTGTGGTCCTCCGAATTGATCCACATTTTGAATTTTTTGGTAAAACTAAGTAATAAAATTATATTAGCAATCAAGTACTTACAACTCGCTGAAAAGAAAAAATATCATTGATAAAAATATTTTTTAAGCTTCGCCACAAAAAAAAATCGCTCACCAAAAGATGAACGATTTTTTAATTTTCTACTCGTAACTAACGAGTGATGATATTTTATTTCAAGGTAAAATTAATTGGTAATCTTACTCTTGTTTTAACTTTCTTTGCTTTAGATTCTCCCGGCTCCCAATTTGGCATTGCTCTAACAACTCTCGCTGCTTCTCTATCCAAATCTCCAGATACTTTACGAATAACTTCAACTCCCGTAATTTTTCCATTAGATTCTACAACAAACTGAACGTAAACTTTACCTTGTTCTCCCGTTTCTCTAGCCATTTCGGGATAAACTACATGTTCTTGAATCCATCTTGTCATAGCCGCAGCACCACCAGGGAACATTGCTTCTTTATCTGGATACTCTACAATTTCTTCTTTTACAACTACATCCTTAACACCTACTGGCATTGGTGGAGGCAAGGTAGTCGGAGTTGTTGCTTTTGCCGGTTCTTCTTTATCCTTAATAACTTCAACTACTTCAGAAGGAGGCAAAGGAACATTAATTTGTGGAGCATCTTCCGGCTCAATAATTTTTGGCGGTTCATCTGCCGTTTCAATAGTTGAATTAACAGTTCTGGTTTTGTCATTTTTGTCTTTTCCTCCGTCATCTGGTACAGAATATGTAAAGGCTGCCAATATCATTCCTGATGTAAACAAAAGGCCTAAAAGAATAATAGGAACTCTAAAACTTCCTAAATCAACGGATTTGCTTTTCTTAATTTCCATAACGCGATCATTTTATTAATGTAAAGATATAAATAATTGTTGTAATTGTTACCAACAACTAATCCAAAAGTTCAAATTAAAAGTGAAAAAAAATAAAAAATTTTAAGAGATACTGTCTTCGTAACTTGCAGCATCCATTAATCCGCTCAATTCACTAATTTCGGTTATTCTTATTTTTATCATCCAACCTGCGCCATAAGCATCTGTATTTACTGCTTCAGGATTATTTTCAAGCTCTTCATTCAGCTCAAGAATCTCACCAGAAATTGGCATAAATAAGTCTGAAACGGTTTTAACTGCCTCTACTGAACCAAAAACTGCTTCTTTTTCTAAAGTTTCACCAACGGTTTCAATTTCAACATAAACTATATCACCCAACTCACCTTGTGCAAAATCTGTTATGCCAATTGTTGCTATGTCACCTTCAACTCTCACCCACTCGTGGTCTGAAGTATATTTTAAATCTTGAGGTACTTTCATTTTGTTTTATTTAATAGTTCACAAAAATAAAATTTTTGAAATGAAAAAAGCACATCTGTTCATAATGTTTTAGTGAATTTGTTTAGTTTAACTAATTTTGTATCGGTATGGTACAGCAAGAGCAAGTTAAAGAGGCTAAAATTAGACTTTCGGAAATTGAGAAATATCTCAAAATTCCTGAAAAGCGAATGGAATTAAATGAAGAAGAACTAAAAACGCAAGATCCAGATTTTTGGAACGATGCTAAAGCTGCAGAAGAACAAATGAAAGACATACGCAGTCTTAAGCAATGGGTGCAAGCGTATGATGGCTTATTTACCAACCTCGAAGATCTGGAAGTGCTCCTTGAATTTAATCAAGAAGGAGATGACAATGAAGCCGAACTTGACAAGCATTTCAAAGATTTAATGAAAAATCTTGAAGACCTCGAACTCAAAAATATGCTTTCTGGCGAAGAAGACGCTTTGAGTTGTGTTTTACAAATAACTGCTGGTGCTGGAGGTACTGAAAGTTGCGACTGGGCAAGTATGCTCATGCGAATGTACATGATGTGGGGACAAAAAAACGGTTATAAATTAAAAGAACTGAACTACCAAGAAGGAGACGTGGCAGGCATAAAAACTGTAACGCTTGAATTTGATGGTGAATTTGGTTTTGGTTATTTAAAAGGTGAAAATGGAGTACACCGTTTGGTGAGAATATCTCCATTCGATTCTAATGCAAAAAGACATACTTCCTTTGTTTCTGTTTATGTTTATCCTTTGGTAGATGATACTATTGAAATTCATATAAATCCGGCTGATATTAGTTTTGAAACTTTTAGATCTGGCGGTGCAGGTGGACAGAATGTTAACAAGGTAGAAACTGCTGTAAGGTTACGACATGCACCAAGTGGAATTATTATTGAAAACTCTGAATCTCGTTCACAATTAGGAAACAAAGAAAAAGCAATGCAGTTATTGCGTTCGCAGTTATACGAATTGGAGTACCGTGCCAAAATGGAAAAAAGAAATGAAATAGAATCTAATAAGAAGAAAATAGAATGGGGTTCGCAAATAAGAAATTATGTGATGCAACCCTACAAATTGGTAAAAGATGTGCGCACAGGTTTTGAAACTTCTAACGTAGATGCTGTTATGGATGGAGATATAAATGATTTTTTAAAATCTTATTTAATGACTTATGGAAACTAAGGAAATTATTATTTACCATAATCCAAGATGCGGTAAAAGTAGAACTTGTGTCAACGAATTTGCGAGTTTAAAAAAACCATTTACAGTTAGAAATTTTATAACTGAACCTTTTTCGGCAGAAGAATTAAAATCCTTAGTGAAAAAAATTGGCATAGACTCCAAAGATTTATTGCGCCAAAATGATCTTGCTTCAATAGGAATGGAGAAAGAAATATTGACTGACCAAAATCTTACAGAAAATGATTTGCTAAAGTTAATGATTGAAAATCCGAAACTAATACAAAGACCTATCGTAGAACATAAAGGAAAAGCCGTAATAGCTCGCCCATTTGAAAAAATTTATGAATTGAATATTGACTAAATAAAGTCTATAAAAGTTGCGAAGAAGTTATGAGAACTAAATATTTTGACCTTATTGACCAAACCTTTGATTTTCCACAAAACGAATTTAACCTTCGGGAAGATCGTTTATTTTTTCATGGAATAGATTTAATGCGTCTTATTGATGAATATGGCACGCCTCTAAAATTCAATTATTTACCTCAAATATCTAACAACATTCAAAGAGCAAAAGGTTGGTTTAGAGAGGCAATGAATAATCTTGGTTACACTGGTAATTACTATTATTCATATTGCACTAAAAGTTCTCATTTCGCATTTGTTCTTGATGAAGTCTTGAAAAACGATGTGCACATTGAAACCTCATCGGCCTTTGATATTGATATTGTAAACACATTGTTTGCCCAAGGAAAAATAAAAGAAGGAAGTTACGTAATATCAAACGGATACAAACCAAAAAAATACATAGATAACCTTGCAACTTTAATTGACGGTGGAAAATTAAATGTAATACCGGTTGTGGATAATACACAAGAATTAGATGATTTGTTAGCTGCTACAAAATCTGATTTGAATATCGGAATTCGTATTGCATCAGAAGAAGAACCTAAATTTGAGTTTTACACCTCTCGATTGGGCATTCGTTACCGTGAAATAGTACCTTTTTACAAAGCTGTTTTACAAGACAATCCTCGGGTTAAGGTTAAAATGCTTCACTTTTTTATAAATACTGGAATAAACGATACTGCATATTATTGGAATGAGCTTACGAAATGTTTGCGTATTTATTCTGATTTAAAGAAGATTTGTCCGAGTTTAGAATCTTTAAATATTGGAGGAGGATTTCCTATAAAAAAATCGTTGGCATTTGATTTTGATTACGCTTATATGGTAAGAGAAATTCTTACGCAGATAAAAAGAGTTTGTCAAGACAACGATATTCCAGAACCCAATATTTTTACCGAATTTGGATCGTTTACGGTAGGTGAAAGTGGCGGAGCAATATTCTCGGTGTTGCATCAAAAACAGCAAAACGACAGAGAAAAATGGAACATGATTGACAGTTCTTTTATGACCAATCTACCTGATACTTGGGCAATTAACCAAAGATTTATAATGCTCCCAATTAATCGTTGGAATGAAGATTATGAAAGGGTGTTACTGGGAGGATTGACATGCGACAGCGATGATTATTACAATTCGGAGCAACATTCGAATGCGATATATTTGCCCAAATTTCATAAAAAAGAAAAGTTATATCTAGGTTTTTTCAACACAGGAGCTTATCAAGAAACGATTGGTGGTTATGGTGGGCTTAAACATTGCCTTATTCAGGAGCCAAAACATGTATTAATAAAACGCGATGATAACGGTAAATTATTGAGCGAATTATTCTCAGAGGAGCAAACAGCAAAAGATTATTTAGAAATATTGGGGTACACCAAAGATTGTTAGTATTAGTTAATATTTACTTATTTTTATTAATAAATGTAACCTAAGGCTGAAAATTGTGTTATTTTTGACGTCCGATTTTACCATTAAAGGGTAGTCGTATTTTAAAGAAATGCATAAGTTAACGAAAATTTATACCGAAGCTGGCAATTCTCTTTCAGGTTATTTGAAAGGGTGGGCAGAAGAACGAAATATTGATCTAGAGGAGATAGACTTAAAAAGCGATGAACTTTTAGAGAAGTGCGATAGTTTGGTAATTCTTCATGAAAACCACGACATTTCAAAAGACCATGCCGAATTGAGAGAATCTTTTGACGTTAAGAACAAAGGCGTTCATAAAATTGACATTAATGGAACTATGGTTGTTGCACTTTCTCAATTTGAAATATGGGTAGAGCGAAATAAAATCAAAAACTTATTGGTTCTCGGCGAAAATCAGGTTGTAGAAAACGAAAACAACGAAAGATTTTTCTCTAGATTGAAGTTGGCTTAGTTTGAAGTTTCAGTCGTTTGTTTTTTAACCGTTTGTTTTTTAATTTTTAAACGATTATGTTTGTTTAATACGTTTACTTTAGACTTATTTCACATTACAATATATTTTTTACGAATATTGAAGCAAGAAAAATATCATTAGCATAGCGACTTTTTATGATTCAGCAAAACACTTTATTGGATAAAATTGAAGCTCTTTTGAATGAAAAAACCAAATTAAGTTCTGCTGACAAAAAAGGAATTGATATCGGCATTGAATACTTAGAACAAGGAAAAGGAATTCCACACAAACAAGTAATGGAAAATGCTAAATTAAAATTCCCAAACCTTTTTAAATAGTGTATCAAATCTTTTGATCCCCCGAATCTGAAATTGATTACTACGAAAATATAATTTATATATCCGAAATTTGGCCGAAAGAAGTTCCTGAGAATTTTATTACTAAAACTCTTGAAATATTGGATATCATACAGTTTCAACCAAAAATTTTTCGAAAGTAAGACTACAAAGAAGTTCATTTTGTGCCAATTGTACCACAAGTAGATCTTTATTACAGGATAAGAGGTCAAAAAAGAGTTGAATTGATTCGTTTTTGGAATTCATATCAAAATCCAAAGAATTTAAAACTTAAATAAAAATTTACTAACAAGTCATTCACTCTTTATAGCCATTAATCTAAAACATTTCATTAAATACTTCTCCATCAAAAGTTCCATCAATTGGTTGCCAAAGTTCTATTCTGTTTCCTTCAGGATCTTCTATGTGTAAGAATGAACCGTAGTCATAGCTTATAATTTCATCAATTATATTAACTTCTAATTTTTTAGCTTTTTCGAGAAAGGCTTCCAAATTATCTACCCGAAAATTAATCATGTATTGTTGAGAATCTTTTCCGAAATAATCTGAATCTTTTTTGAAAGTTCCTAATTGCAAGCTCGCTCCCCCACTTTCTTTTGGAGTTCGAGTATTGTACTTAAACAAAACGCCATAATCATTAGAAGCCAATCCAAGAACCTCATTGTACCATTTATTCATAAGAGCTGGATTTT
>JBBSUQ010000169.1:0-6873 GCA_038234235.1 Flavobacteriales bacterium | reverse complement strand
TTGCTCAATAAAAATGGAGTTAATAATATTATAATTGACCTTTCGGCCACAAAATATTGCGACTCCTCTGGTTTGAGTAGTATTTTGATTGCTAATAGATTGTGCAAGGATACAAACGGTAAATTTATACTTTGCGGACTTCAAACAAACGTAATGAAATTAATACAGATAGCGCAACTTGATAAGGTTTTGCTATTGGAAGACAACATTGAAAGCGCTGAAAAGTTATTAGTGTCTTGAGTTTTAAAATAACCATTTTAGGATCAGGTTCTGCAGTTCCCCTCGAAAAAAGAAGTCCAACATCACAATATATTATTTGTCAAAATCGTCATTTTCTTATGGATTGTGGTGAAGGAACACAAATTCAAATGCGCAAAAACGGAGTTAAATTTCAAAAAATAAATCATATATTTATTTCTCACTTACACGGCGATCATTTTTTTGGATTGGTAGGTTTGTTAAGTACAATGCATTTGTTGGGCAGAGATAAAAACTTACACGTTTATTCTCCTAAGGGATTGAAAGAAGTAGTAGAATTACAATATAAATTGGGTGGAGGTAAACTTAGTTTCGGTATAACTTGGTTTGAAATGGAAGCCAACTTTAAAGGAATTGTTTTTGAAGATAAAAAAGTTTTAGTGAGAACCTTTCCACTCAAACACCGCATTCCAACTCAAGGATATGTGTTTGAAGAGAAAACTAAGGAACGGAGCTTAATAAAAGAAAAATTCGACGATGCCACTTTGAGAATTGAAGACATTCCGAAAATAAAACAAGGCTTGGATGTGATAGATCAAAGTGGAAAATTACATAAAGTAGAAGATTTGTCAGATTTCAATCCATCTTTTTCTTATGCCTTTTGTTCAGATACCGCTTATTTTGAAGATATTATTCCAGAAATTGAAAATGTAGATTTGCTTTACCATGAAGCCACATTTACGGAAGACATGCGAGAAAGAGCTAAAAAGACTTTCCACTCTACTGCCATAGATGCCGCTAATATTGCTAAAAAAGCCAATGTTAAACGTTTGTTATTGGGACATGTAAGTGCAAGATATACAGATACAATACAACACGAAAAAGAAGCTAAAACAATATTTAAAAACTCTATTGGTGTTGAGGATGGAATGGAATTTTTGGTTGAATGAGAATTGATTTTATTATATACTGAAGAAATATTTCGCCCCACATATTTCTCAAAATTTAGAAATTGAAATTTGCAAAACTTTGTTAATATAAAAACAATTTTAAATTAATTGTGTTTAATTTGCTAAACAATTAAAACTTAAAAATATGAAAAAAGTAGCATTTATATTGCTTTGCGCAACAGGTCTTTTATATTCTTGCAACAATGATAACGACGATATGGAAATAGAAGATCGAGATGACGATAAAGGAATTGATATTGATTATGACCGTAACGAAAAAGGAGACGTGAGAGACGATAAGTTGGAAATTAATGTAAATCGTGACGACAAAGAAGTTGGAGTTAGTAACGATAAATACGATATCAATTTAGAAGGTAAAAAAGATGATCAATAATATTATCATCTGAAAAATAATAAATCGGAATTGATTTATTTCAATTCCGATTTTTTTTATTTATTTTTTTAGATATTAATCTAACAATTTATTTTAAAACTGCCATTGCAGCGTCATAATCTGGACCATCAGTTATCTCAGTAACTTGTTCATTGTAAATTACTTTTCCTTCTTCATCAATAACAACAACTGCTCTTGATAATAAATTTGCCATTGGTCCATCAACCATTTCAACTCCATAATTTTTACCAAAATTACCATCTGCAAAATCAGATAAAGATTCTACATTTTCGATACCTTCAGCAGCACAAAATCTTTTAAAGGCAAACGGCAAATCTTTCGAAATACAAAGCACTGTTGTATTTTCAATAGCACTGGCTTTTTTGTTAAACTCTCTAACTGATTGCGCACACACTCCGGTATCAACACTTGGAAAGATATTCATCAAAATTCTTTTTCCTTTGTAGTCATTTAATTCTGCACGACTTAAATCTGATTTTGTCAATTTAAAGTCGGGTGCTTTTTCGCCTTTTTTAGGCAACTCACCATTCGTTTTAATGGGATTTCCTTTTAATTTTACTTCGCTCATAATTTCAATTATTTATTTTATTGTTTTGCTATTAATTTCTCTAATTCTGATTTAATAAAGGCTGAAATCTCTTTTAAGTTGTCTTTGCCAAAATCGAATTTCACGCCAGCTGTTTCATATATTTCAGGAATGGAAGCCGTGTATCCCAAGGTAAGTGCTCTTTTATAATTTTCGAGTGCTAGCTTTTTATTTTCATTAAAATTTTTCCAAACGCCAATTGCGCCCAATTGTGCAATTCCATATTCAATATAATAAAAAGGAACTTCAAATAAATGCATTTGTCTTTGCCAAGATGTTTGGCGTGTTTCTTCAAAATCGATCCAATCTGTTAATCCTGAACCGTATTCTTCGTTTAATTCATCCCATTTTGCGTAGCGTTCTTCATTGCTGTGTTTGTAATTTTCGTAAATCCAATGTTGAAATTCATCAATTTGCGCAATCCACGGTAGAATTTTCAAAATGGTTTCTAGTTGTTCTTGTTTCGCACGATTTAAATCTTCAGCGTCTTTGTAAAACTCTTCCCAATAATTCATTGACATTAATTCCATTGACATAGAAGCTAATTCTGCTACTTCTGAAGGTAAATTTTTAAAAGAAGTTATTTCCAAATCTCTGCTCAAAAAAGAATGTATGGCATGTCCGCTTTCATGCAACATGGTAACCAAATCTCGCTGTGCTCCTACTGCATTCATAAAAATAAATGGAACTCCAATCTCATAAAGTGGATAATTGTAGCCGCCAGGTGCTTTGCCATCTTTAGAATCGAGGTCCAAATGCTCCATATTTTCCATGGTTTTAATACAATCTGAAAAATAAATATCAATTCTATCTAAAATTCGAATGCTGCCATCAATTAATTCTTTAGAATTGGAAAATGGTTTTAAAGGTTTTCTACCATCTGGATCAACTTCAGCGTCCCAAGGTTTAAATTTAGATTTTCCGAGTTTTTCGAGTTTTCGTTTTTGAATATCTTTTACAATTGGTACAATCAATTCTTTCACAGATTTATGAAAATCGAAACAGTCTTCTTTGGTATAATCAAATCTGCCCATTGCATCGAATTTATAGTCTCGAAAATTCTTATAACCCGCATTTTTGGCAATTTCTGTCCGTTTGATTATCAATTCGTTGAATAAATCATTGAGTGCATCTACGTCTTCTTTTCTCCGCACCACCATTGATTCAAAGACTTCCTTTCTAACAGATTCATCATTTTCTTTAAGAAAAGTTGCTGCTTTTTGCATTGTAATATTTTCACCTTTATATTCAATACTTTGAGCACCAGATATTGCTCCAAATTTTTGACTTAATTCTCCAACTTGTGCTTCAAGAGCGATATTCTCATCTCTAAAAAGTTTTAAGGCTGTTTCTACACCTCTAAAATAAATACTGTAAGCTTCATCGGCTTTCAACTCTTCAAAAAAGGGCGAATTGGCTAACATTTTATTCATGTTATCTTCGTAAGGCGCCAGTTTTGGTTGAATTTCAGTAATAAAATAGGTATAGCGCTCTGAAAGTTTGGAATCTTTCGTATTTATCGTCATTCGAATATATCTCCATGCAGCGTCTTCTTCCAATACTGCATCTATTTCACTCTTGTCGAAAATCCATTTTTTGTAATTCTCAATTGTCGAAATATCTCTGTTTATTAAATCTTCACAGTAGACTTCAATATCATTCCAAGAATCAATTGCTAAATTTTCCGGCAAAAATTTTCTAATAGGTTTTGTAATTTTCATAATACAAAAAAAGTCATAAGGAAATTACTTTCCAAATGACTTTACAATACTTTATGATAAATTAATTATTTTCCTCTTGATGTCCCACCAGTTTTTGAAGGAGATTTCTTTAAAGTTGTGGGTTTTGCTGAAGTTTTCTTAAGAACTGCAGTTTTTGGCGCTGTTGGTTTTTTCGGAGCAGCTTTTTTAGTTTCTTTCTTATCAGCAGTTTTCTTTTCTGTTGCTTTTTTACCAGTCTCACTAGATTCCTTTGAATCTTCTGAGTCTGTTTTCGTTGTAGTTTTCTTCGTAGCTCCTTTGGCAGCTGGTTTTTTAGCTACTTTTTCTTCTTTAACTTCCGTTTCTTCTTCGTCTTTTTCCTCTTCAGCATCTAAAAGTCCTACTTTGTGCAAAAGATTGTACCATTGAAACAATTTCTTAATATCAGAAGAATAAACTCTTTCTTGATCGTAGTCTGGCAAAATCTCTAACAAATATGCTTTTTGCTTATCTGCACTTTCTTTATGAGAAATAGTTTCTTTGCCTTTTTCCTTTTCGAAAATTATTTCATAAATTTCTTTTAGTGGTTTGTCTTCACTTTCAGCATAAATACTAATGTCTTCTAAAGCCGAAATTTTATCACTGGCATAAGCCGGAAATCTTTTTTTATCTTCTAAAGCTTCAACAATTACGTTGTTTTTACCTTGCGCAACAACCTTAAATAATCCCGGTCTTCCAGAAATAGAAATAATTCCTTTAATATTCATTTTTATAATTTTTCAGTGCAAAAATAGTAATCTTTATTTACGATACTAATTCTTTATGAGTTTTGAATGTAAAACTTTATTAGATAATGCAATTTCCAAGATGTAAGTTCCTGAACCTACAGGCAATAAGTCATATTTTCCATTTCCATCTATTTTTAATTCAGTTCGCTTGCCATCCATAGAAATTAGCGCAACACTCTGAATTTCCTTTTCACTTTTTATTTCAAACATTCCCGAAGAAGGATTGGGATACACCAAAACCGATTCTGCAGCTAATTTATCAAGCCCCAAAAATACCCCAATGCTGTTAGATTCTGCCGGACAACCATCAACAGAAAGCGCCAAAACGGAAAATTGACCGTAGGGTGGATTAACATTAAAAGTTTGGCTTGTTGCATTAGAAATAGGCACACCATCTTGCAACCATTGATAACCTGGCGCACTCGTTGATGTCATTATTCCGCTAGCGTAAGAAATTGTTGAAGGAGTTCCGTCAACCAATTGTTGCATTAAATCCCAAGCATTTATTTTTCCATTTCCATAAGAAGTGTTGGGCAAAGTTCCTGTATATTGGTCAGAAAAGGTTGTATTGTTTGCATCTTGAATAAATTGAGCGTAAGTAGCATACGGACATCTTTCAAAATACAAGGCGCCTATTCCTGCCACTACTGGAGAAGACATTGATGTACCGCCATTTCTCATGTGCCAGCCACCAGAATCAACTGCGCTAAATGCACCAGGGTTCGTCAAATACGGAATTCTACCTGCTGATAGTGTGAGGTCACCAGAAGCAACCAAATCGGGTTTTAAAGTATTGTTTCTACTCGGGCCTTTACTCGAATTAGGACTTAGTTTTCCTCTTGGCGTTGGGTCTCCAGGAATATATGGATTGTAATTTCTATCAATATAACTTACCCTTCCATGTGAGTTTCCTACAGTCATAACTTTTTCTGAACATGCCCACGAAGAAACTATTGTCTGTAAAGTATCTGGAAGTTGGTAATAAATGATATCTGGCATTTGCAAAACGGTTGGTAATGTTGAAACTATTTGGTTTAAAGCCAGAAAAGTACCACTCCACAAATCGTGTTCTCCACTTCCTGCAGTCATATATCGAAAATAATAGGAAGTTGAATCTATATTTGTAACCAACACTTCGAGGTGAAATGCAGCGCCAACAGTTTCAGTATAATATTGCACTGTAGCAATTTGATTCTGCGCAGCGTTAAAAATAGTATCAAAAATTGCTGTATTTTGATTTGTCAATGCATTGTAAAAATTTGTTTTTCCACTCTGAATAAAAGTTGATGGATTATCAGCACCAACTGCAAAATTGTAATTGGCAACATCAGACAGATTTGCCCATAAATCAAAATAAACAGAATTTGGCGCAATTTGATTGGAAGGATTATTTAAAAACCACACAAAACTAGTATCAGAACTTGCAGTACCATGTTGGTGGTATTTTCCTTTCGCACCAGAATTTCCTGCTGCACAAACCACCAATCTTCCTGGTTTTTCATCTAACAAGTTTTCAATTAAATCTGATGCTGGATCATTTCCATCATGACTTCCAAGATAATCACCCACACTTAAATTAACAACTGCCGGCATTCCTAAACTATCGGCAATTTTAAAAACAAAATCACAGGCATCGGCAATGGTTAGAGTCCAGTTGGGTAAAGAAAAATTAGATTCTACGATAATTATTGTAGCATCAGGCGCCATTCCTTTATTGGTTCCATTTGCCAAACCATTGCCAGCTGCTGAACCTGCAACCGTTGTTCCATGATTGTTGTCATCAATTCCTGTGCAAGTACCATTGTTAATATCTGTACTGTCCCACAATTGGCCGTAACCATAAGGCATTGCGGGATTTGGACCGTTAATTGAATGATCCCAATATCTTATTACTCGAGTTTTGCCTAAAGAATCTTTAAAATCTGGATGGTTCCAATCTACACCTGTATCTACCACACCTATGATTATACCTTTTCCTGTATAACCTTGTGGCAAAGAAAGTCCTTGATGGACTTGATCAACATAATGAATAAACCTTGAAGTATCATTGAAGAGCATTGGATTACTTTGTTCAAAATGAAACCTTCCATTAAACTGTTCTTGGTATTTCACCATTTTTTTTGGAGAAGTTTGAATGTAGACGAAATCTGGAGTAATATTTTTGATTATAATTCCACAATTATTTAAAGCTTCGAGTGTTCGCTGACCCTCATAAATCACACTAAAAGCATATTCT
>JBBSUQ010000168.1:0-6875 GCA_038234235.1 Flavobacteriales bacterium | reverse complement strand
TCTTTAAAGTCTGTTAGGTTTTTTTCATTCTCAGATATATGCTTGTAAAAATTTCTATTAAGTGAAATTGACGGAATTAACCAGTTTTCAACTCCATAATCTAATATTTGTAAATAAAGTTCATTTTGAAGAATAGGGTCTATAGTTGGGTTTAAGCTTAAGATATCTAATGGGATTACTAAATCATTTACAGAAGAAGAAATGTTTTCAATGAAAATAGTAGCTTCTTGAATACTTAGCCCTTTATTTACCAGGTAAGAAGGGAAATGAATTTTATCCTGTAGATATTTTTGACGGTAAAATACTACTCCATTTGAATCGGTATCGCTAGATATTTCTAAGGAATTTTTTGATAGCTCACCTATGAAATCGTCAAAATTGTCTAAAGCATTGTTACTTGCAGTTGTAACTTCTTTTCTAGGAGACTTTTCATAATAACTTTCAGCCCATTCATCATTTTCGGATTTCTCAATACAGTAAATTGTTCCAAATAGTGAATCTTTAATTCTACCAGCTCTTCCAATCAAATTTCCAAAATCAAATGATGAAAGAGGGAAAGTTCTTTTCTTTGGGGAGACAATAAAAATGTTGTTTGCTGGAAGATTTACACCTTGCAATAATGTTGAAGTGCAGAAAAGAATTTTAATTTTTCCATCAAGGAAACAATCTTCAATTTCTTTTCTGACCAAATCTGGTAAACTACCATGATGAAATGCAACACCCTTATTTAAGCAAATTGCAAGATTATAAAAGGGATGAATTTCGTCTTCCAAAAACTCTACTATATCTTCTACTTCAGGATGAAGTTGAACATCATTCAATGGTTCAGCATATTTCAATGCCCAATTTTCTGCCCAATTCCCCTTTGGTGAATATATTATGTTTCGGTCATCTACTCCGCAAATATTTATTAATTCTCTTAATCCGTCTCCAGTGTTTTTTGAAAATATTTGTTTTAAGTCTTTGGAGGTTTCTATTTCAAAGGATTGAGAAACTTCGCCTGTTTTTATTAAAGTAAATCTTATTTTTTTATTAGCTAACGCAGTAACAATGGTTTTTATTTGAAACACTGGAGAAACTTCGGTCTCCGACGAGTTGGACTTAATATCAAAAATATTCTCATACAATTTATTTGGGTTTTCTATATTAGGACCAGCAGCAATAATTATAGCTTCATTAAACAACTTTATAAGTTCCTGAAAAACAAATTCGAAAAGTGTTCCTCTTCCTTGGGTGTCTTCAACGTTTTGTATCTCATCGATAAAAATAAAATCTACTTTAAATTCATTTCTCCTTCTTTCTTTTAAAAGACTTAAGCATCGTTCAGGAGTAAGAATAAATATTCTTTTGAAATTTAAACCAGTCTCATCATGGATATATACTGTTTTTATATCGACAGAATAATCATTGATTTCTTGTCGCAACTCCTCACTGACTTGGTTTATCAACGCCCTAGTGGGTACGATATAAAGTATAAAGTATTCGTCGTTATTTAATAATCTTTCTTTGATGACCTTTTTGACAATAAAGGACTTTCCAGAAGAGGTAGGAGCTGAGATAACAACTCTATTGTACAACTTAATATCTTCCCACAATTTTCTTTGAAAAGTAGTAGTTAATATTTCTTCTTCTCCTACTATAATTGTCTTATTTCTCCTTTCTAATTCTAATTCCAGCAACATAGAAGAATCATAAGAATCAATAAGTATTTCGCCATTAAGTTTGGTTTTGGTGTAATCTTGTGAAGAATTTGTTAACAACCGGGTACCTGTTAGATTTCCAATCCGAGAAAATAAAACATACGATGCTCTCTCTATATCAAGATTTGACCTATCTTGTAAGTAAATTAGAGATGATATTAATTGAGCTTTATTTTTATGTTTTTCTAAAGAACTGCAAGAAAGAATTGATGTTAGCCAAATTGCTTTTCTAATCCTCTCTTTTGAAATAGGAATTAATGATAACCTGAATTTTTTATAAAATTGATTAAAAATCAAGTCATTGATAAGTCCATTAAGTAATTTATCATTATACAGCTGTTCTATTTTATCAAAAACTTCAGGCATTTTCGTTTGCTGAGTTTATGTCTTTAACAATATATTGATAAGGTACTCCATGAATTTTTTTATACATTAGATTTCTAAATTCATCCACAGATTTACAAGGCAAAATAAAAAAATCAAGATACACCTTCTTTACTTCCGGATAATTATCGAGTTCATTGTTAATTTTAACTAGATAATCCTTTCCTTTACCTTTTACTGATTCATTAATTGCACTTTGAAGTATTTCCATTGATGCACTTTCCTTTTGTAACTTTTCAAACTTTGAGGAAGAATACATTAATAAGATCGGATGGACTAAAATCTGCTCTTTAAATATTGTCGAACTTGGCGTTAACCTATCGTATAGTTCATCTAGATTTGTATCAGTGACGCTTAAAAATTCCTTTGCGACAATTAATTCTTCATCTAAGAAGTTGTTAATTGTATCCGCCGAGTGAAATCTTTCAATAGAGATTAGTGCTTCCTTAAGGGCTTTATTTAAAGTTGTGGTAACCTTAGATTCACCAATTAAATATGCAGGGTGTTTTTCAGATTTAAACTGATAGTCACCTATGAAAATCCCGTCCCCACCTTTTATTTGATCTCTTGTATTTGTCAAAGATTTAATCTTATGAGCAACCATTTTACACCCTAAAAGACTTTCAACTAGTACAAATAAAAGAAGTTCGCCATATTTGCCATCTGTTTTGGGGTTTTTAAGGCCGAATTTACTATTGGCATTTAGTCCAGCCAACATTGGTCCTAATTTTTCAATTTCATCGTTTCCATACACATAATGTGGTAATGAATTATGAAGGACTGAATTTAAACCGTTAAAAATTATTTGTGTTCCAGATGGCTTAATAGTGTAGAATCTTAATGTTAATTTGCTGTCCCATTCTAGAAAATGTTGGTCTAATTGCTTCGATATTAAGTCTCTATCAATTTTTATATGTTTGGTCCAGTCTTCTGTAAACATTTATTTAGATCATAGGTTATGAAATGATTAAGTTTAAAGATAAAAATTAAATCGGCATATTTTTTAATTTTGATTACTTGTACAATAACAATTTTATTAAACGGATTCACACTAAACTGCCAACAAATGATGGCTTGGCTCAAGTAATATGAAAATGAGTGATTATGGTAATTTGGCTTGATTGCAAATAAAACTCTTATTTACGTATTTTTAGAATTGTAGGGAAGGAAGTGAAAGTGGTGGAGGGTTGATAAGTGCGAAAAAGAAAGTGGATAGAAATAACCCACTTAAAGGGTATTTATGTGTGTGCCGATTAGTATGCTTTTTTGAAATTCCAAACTACGTGAGTTTTCCGTTCTCGCTGTTTTGAACTTCACTATAATTTGACAAATTTTTAGTTAGTTAATTAGTCCAACAGTTTGTAGTTGTAAATATTTATTTACATTTATATAGCCCTTTATTAAAATGAATATATTTAATTCGCTACTCAAACTCTATAAGTCTCAAAATGTCAGAACACCGTTAGAAGATTTTACTACGGAAATTCTAGTTCATATTCTCAACGCAAACAGCGATATTATGTCAATATTCGTTAGCGATATACTAAAAATCAATGGTGATAATTTTATTGCATCTTCGCAGGAAACATTTGCTTTTGAAAAAAGAGGGCGACGTTTTTGCAAGGTTGATGTAGTCTTTAGGAATGAAAATCAAATATGTTTTCTTGAAAATAAAGTTCATTCTGAGGAAGGTCAAAATCAATTAAGTAATTACTCAGATCTACTTAATGAACTTTACGGTTACGAAGAAAAATATTTAAGATATTGTACCAAATTTTATGAAGATAAAAAGCACATCAATACAAATGGTTTTATTCAGTTTAGATGGTGTAATATTTCCAATTTTTTACAAAAGTGGAAAAACAGAGGCCTTATTAAACAGTTTTTAGAATTTTTAGAAAGCCACCAGATGGGAAACTCAACAGATTTTACAATACAAGAAATGTCAGCCCTGCAAAACATTAACCCTGTTCTGCTTAAAATGAACAGTTATCTTGATAAGGTTAAGCCACGATTTATAGAGGTTTTTGGAAACTTAACACATATAAACAACTCCAAACAATTAACTCAACACAATAGGCAAGTAATAGTAAAACATCCAATTTTTGGCGAGGGATATAGCGAACTAGGGGCAGGATTTAATTTTGCAGATACTCCTAAATTAATAGTTTGGATTTGGGTAGATAAACGATGTACAGAATTTAGCGAGTTCAATCGTGTAGTCACTCCTGATTGGGTTTATCATAATGAAGAATATTTGGACGTGATTAAATCATTGACTGATTTCATCAGCTCAGAAAATATGGAACTGGATATAGAAAATTGGTTTATAAATGCTTTTGAAATCGTCAAAAGCATTATGAAAGCAAATAAACAAATAAATTGGAACGTACCCAACTTAAACTGATGAGTTATGATGTCGAACGTGAATTAATCAACTTTGATGATATTGAGTTCCCTGATACTCTTTATAAGTACAGGTTTATTTCGAAGGAAAACCACCAGTCCATACTTTTTTTAAGAGAGGCGTATTTTTCAAGTCCAAGCGGTTTTGAAGACAAATACGATTGTAAAGTGCCAACTAGATGGGATTTATTGACTTACGAAGATATGCAAAATTATTATTTCGAAGACTCAATAAGAAGGTTGCCTAGTAATGCCACTATTGAAGACAGAATAGAGTTTGCGATTTTTAATGCAAATAATAACGCTTTTAAAGATGAGGAATTTGTTTCAAAAAAACAGAAAGAAGATTTCGAGAATTTTGATAAAAGGATTGGAGTATTATGTCTAACCCCATTTAACAATCTATTTCAACTTTGGGAAAAATATGCGGAACAACACACAGGTTTTTGCGTAGGCTTTGAACCAAATTTTATGTTAAAAGGAATTGGTACTGGCGCAGGATTAGTACAATATCATGATGAACTTCCGGTAATTTTACCTCTTTATAAAATGCCATTTGAAGTGCAAATGCAAAGGCAAGTCTATGGCAAACTCACAAACTGGGAATTTGAAAAGGAGTATCGCGTACTTTTATCAAATGGTGGCAAGCTCCTAGATTCCGACAGAAAAAAAACGATTCCTTTTGAAGCTTATAAAGAAATAATTATAGGTGCTAAAATGACAGCAGAAAATATTGAAACATTATTATCAATTATCCCAAAAGAGTTGTCTCATGTATCATTGAAAAAGGCTTTTATAAAAGGCGAGAATATTGAAATCGAAAATTTTTAGCTTATTCGTGTTCGCCGAGCTTAATCACACTTAATTAGCAGTTGGAAGCGATTATAAGAATTGTTAATTATATAATTTTAGAACCCCCAACAAAAACCACCATCCACTTTTTCCTATCGTCAAACATGCTGATGCCCTACGGGTGCTTCTTTCCGCTCCACCGCAGAAAGAGCAGTTTTGTTGTGCTTTAATAAAACGAGAGCATACGTTTCTTCCGTTACCCTTCATAAACAAATCCTCCAACGACAATACAAGTCGAAAGACTAAATAAAAATCCTTATTGCTAAAAGATTTTTCATGGCTTTTTTGCAAATTATAACTTTCCAAGAAAGAAAATAGATTGAGTATCCCCAATATTTACTAGATTATATTCACTCAAGTTAGGCTATCCGACCTACAAATTTTTAGAGTACACCAATTATAGAGTTACCACATAATTATTAGTTATTGACTGATATGGATGAAAGTCGGGAACATAAGCGTAGAAATCTTTGTCAAAAAATCCATTTAATACACTAGGAAAATCCTCCTTCGTTAACTTATAAAGTGCATTAGGATTATGATATATCGACAGACCTTCTCGCCACGTCTCAACGGGGTCATTTTTACCAACTAAATATTTAAATTGTAGTGGTTCAGAAGCCTTAGGGTCGTGATTGAAATAAGTTCCCTCACGTATCATTATAATAGAATCATCACTATAATTCTTTAGTTTGGCCAGCCTGTTGAATTTAGATATTGTCCCAGAGTTGCTAAAGATAACGGCACTAATATTTTCAGCACCTGGAAGTGAAAAAAAATTGGAAGGAATGGTTTTTGTACCATCAGAATGTCCAGTTGCTTCTATGGTCTCAATAATTAAATCTCCCTTGGAGTCATGATACCATCGGTTTTCGAAACCGTATAGGTATCCTACGAGCAAACTATCGGTTATGTCTAACGAAAAACTATGATGGAAAGCCTCTACCGCAAATATTAATGCATGACCTTTAACCCAAGTGTTATTCCAATATTGTTTATTGTATTTATTAAATAACGCCCCAGCAACCCTAGTTAAACTTGTTTTTCTAAGTAATTCAATATAACTGGGTATCTCTTCATCTTTTAGTTTAGCAATAACTTGTAATTTATCTTCGATTTCTTGATTGAATGTAGGATTAGAAGTCACTGCTTCTACAAAGATTTTTTTTCGGTCGTTCAATACCAATTCAAAGTCTGGAAATTTATGCTGACATAGAATATCAAAACCAAACTCTTTAAAGGTGGCTAATAAATATAATTCCCAAATTCTTGCATCAAAACCGTTTGTTTGGAATTGAATTTTAAAATCGTTGTCAATTGATTTCATCGAATTGTAAACTTCATTTACCAATTGCATTGCTCCCTTAAATCCCTCTTCGTTATCCCTGACCGTTCGGAAATTCTTATTAAGTAACGAGTCTTCAACTATTTGATCAAATAAATCTACTGCCATATTTAAAGTTATAACCCTAAAATATATAAAAACACGCTTTTTCTACACTTCATCTGTGAAACTGAAGGAATAATTTAAAT
>JBBSUQ010000167.1:0-6984 GCA_038234235.1 Flavobacteriales bacterium | reverse complement strand
TTTCATTCAATTGAACGCTTTTAAATTTTACGTGTATCCGAAGCCAAATTACATTAAATTATGAAAAACGCACTCTTTTCCCTGATAATTTCCGTTGGTTTGGCAAATTCACTTTTTGCAAACGACGAAGAAATTGTAAAATCTAAAATAACAGAAGTTACAGTTTATGCCCAAGGCGCACAAATTTTTCAAAATGCAACTTATTCAGTAAAATCGGGAATTACGGAAGTTGTTATTGATGGTGTGAGCCCTAATTTAGATCCTAAAAGTCTTCAGGTAAAAGCCACCGGAAATATAA
The DNA here is from genome assembly GCA_038234235.1 of Flavobacteriales bacterium. Lineage (GTDB taxonomy): Bacteria > Bacteroidota > Bacteroidia > Flavobacteriales_D > Crocinitomicaceae > JBBSUQ01. Next base: position 6,686 of record JBBSUQ010000167.1, on the reverse strand, counting down.
TTATTCTCGATTCTAAATATTCACTTTACTACCCTGAACCAAAAGCAGTCGATTTGAGTGGTTTACCATTGAAAATTAGAAAAAGTATTTCTATGTTGGAAGATTCACTTAAAAACTTAGGTTTTGACTTACAAGAAATTCAAGATGAAATTGATGTGATGAACGCTGCAAAACATATTCTAGCAAACAATGGTGCAATAAGAGGCCAAGGAAAAGTAAATGATTCTATCAACCTACTGAAACAAGCAATGGAATATTATACTTTGAAAATGAATGAGATAAATAAAAAATTGCTTTCATTGAATAAAAGAAAAACTGAAAAAGTAGAAACAAAATCAGAAATGAATGACAGATTGGCGGAATTGAGAAATTACCAAAACAATGAAAATTTAAAAAACGAAAAAGAAGGTCCTTCGCACAGAATTACAATTACAGTTTCTGCAAAAGATTTGGCAAGTGGCAAAATGAATATTTCTTATTTAGTTGCCGATGCAGGTTGGGTTCCGTTATATGATTTGCGCAGCGATGTTAGCACAGGAAAAATTAATTTGAGTTATAAAGCACAAGTTTTTCAAAATACTGGTGTTGACTGGGATGGCGTTCAATTAAATATTTCTACAAACAATCCGTACCAGAATAAAACAAAACCAGATTTACACCCTTGGTACATTGACTACAACAATTATCAACAAACTTATACTGAAAGCAATAAGGAAATGAAAAGAGACATGCGTTTAAATTCAATGCCTCCAGCCAGCCAACAAGGTTATTACAAAGCACAAAGTGAGGAGCAAGAAGCAGAAACGGCAGATCAATTTACAAGTATTATCAACCATACCATTTCGGCAGAATTCAAAATTGATTTGCCTTATACGATAAAGTCTAACAACCAAGAACACATGGTTTTAGTAAAAAATGATGATCTAAGTGCAACTTTTAGATATTTTGCCATTCCGAAATTAGACAATGGTGTTTATCTTGTTGCCGAGCTCACAAAATTAGACGACCTGCAACTCGTTCCAGCAAAAGCCAATATTTTCTTTGACGGAAGTTACATGGGAGAAACTTATTTAGATCCAGGAACGATGGATGATACTTTGAGATTGTCTTTGGGTAAAGATCCGAATATTGTTACAAAAAGAACACTTTTAAAAACAGAAATGAAAGAGAAAATTGTCGGAAGTAACAAAGAAAGAACTTTCGCTTACTCAATTGAAATTAAAAGTTTAAAATCTACAAACGTTGAGGTGGTCGTGTTAGATCAAATTCCAGTAACAACAAACAGCGAAATAGAAATAAAATTAACGAATTCTGACAGAGCTTACCATGATGAACGAACAGGTTTGCTAAAATGGACTTTCACATTAAAGGCGAAAGACCGAAAAGACCTGAAATTTACCTATGAGGTAAAACACAACAAAGATTTGAATATTTATTTGTAGATGCTTCGGAAACCAATGTAGGTTCATGGCAAACAATGTAGGTTCATGGCATGCCATGAACCTACATTGTAATATGCCATGAACCTACATTGCAATATGCCATGAACCTACATTAATTGTTCATTTCTTTTGATAAATCATTGATCTGAATTCCGCTCAAAATACCTAATTTAGCTAACCCAATTATTGTTTATGTATATCATTTTTGACACCGAAACTACCGGTTTGCCGAGAGATTTTAAAGCGCCAATTTCCGATACGGATAACTGGCCGCGTGTCATACAGCTCGCATGGCAGTTGCACGATGAAATGGGAAATATTTTGGAACACCAAGATTATCTTGTTAAACCAAAAGGATTTGACATTCCGTATGATGCAGAAAAAATACACGGAATTTCAACTTTATTGGCAGAAGAACAAGGTGAAGATTTAGATTTTGTTTTGGATAAATTTCAAGAAGCGCTGTCAAAAGCAAAATTCATTGTAGGACAAAATCTCCGTTTCGATGTCAATGTAATGGGTTGCGAATTTTACCGTAAAAATATAGATTTTGATTTAACAAAAATCCCACTTTTAGATACTTGTACAGAAGTAACTGCTGAATTATGTGCTTTATCGGGAGGTCGTGGTGGAAGATTTAAACTGCCAACACTTACAGAACTTCATCAAAAATTATTTGGAGTACCTTTTAATGAAGCACACAACGCAACTGCCGATGTTGAGGCTACAACAAGGTGTTTTTTCGAATTGATAAGAACAGGAATTTTTACTCCTGAACAATTAAACAGAGATTCAACTTATATTTCAGATTTTCAAGCATTTCATCCCCAACCAATCGGATATTTTGGAATTAAGCATTTAAATTTAAAGGAAGAAAGTAAAAAATTAAAACAAGCACTTGAGCCTGAAAAAGATTCGATTTCCATAGATAAAGATGCTGCAAGAGAACGACTTGCCAATGCAACTTTCGCTCATTTGCACAACCATACACAATTTTCAATTCTGCAATCTACAATCAAAGTGGATAAATTGGTTGAGAAAGCCGCATCATTCGACATGGAGGCTGTTGCATTAACGGACACTGGAAATATGATGGCGGCCTTTCATTTTGAGAAAGCAGTTGCCACTCATAATAAAAATATTGCCAAAGAAAAAGTAGAAGCTGAAGAAAACGGAACGCCATTTTATAAAAAATCAATAAAAGCAATAATTGGTTGCGAGTTCAATGTTTGCAGAGATCACGAGGAAAAAACAACCAAAGACAATGGACAACAAGTAGTTTTGTTGGCTAAAAATAAAAATGGTTACCACAATCTTGTAAAATTATCTTCTCGAGCATTCACACACGGATTTTATTACGTTCCGAGAGTTGATAGAAAATTGATTGAAAAATACAAGGAAGATTTAATAATTCTTTCAGGGAATTTGAACGGTGAAATTGCTTCAACAATCTTGAACGTAGGTGAAAAACAAGCCGAAGAATCACTTTTATATTGGAAAGAGCAATTTGGTGCGGATTTTTACCTAGAAATTATGCGCCATGGTCAGGAAGACGAAGACCGAGTAAACGCAACTTTGATTGAGTTTTCTAAAAAACACGAAGTAAAATTATTGGCCGCAAATAGTACACATTATTTAAATGAAGAAGACGCTCCTGCACATGATATTTTACTTTGTGTGCGAGACAATGAATTAGTTGAAACCCCAAAAGGTAGAGGTAGAGGTTTTAGATTTGGTATGCCGAATGATGAATATTATTTCAAAAGTCAAGAGGAGATGAAAGAATTGTTTTTGGATCTTCCAGAAGCGATTGAAAATTGCCAAGAAATAATTGATAAGTGTGAAAATTATGGTTTATCGAGAGAAGTATTGTTGCCCGCTTTTGATATACCTTTAGAATTTCAAGATGAGTTAGATTCATCAGATGGCGGTAAAAGAGGTGAAAATAATTTCTTGCGCCACTTAACCTACGAAGGAGCTAAAAAACGATATGGTGAAATAACTCCAGAACTTACGGAAAGATTGGATTTCGAATTAGAGACCATTGCCCGAACAGGATATCCGGGTTATTTTTTAATTGTACAAGATTTTTGCAACGCAGCGAGAGAAATGGGTGTAAGTGTTGGTCCTGGACGGGGTTCGGCGGCAGGATCGGCAGTTGCATATTGCACGCAAATTACAAACGTAGATCCAATTGAATACGATTTGCTTTTTGAGCGATTTTTAAATCCAGAACGTGTTTCCATGCCCGATATTGATATTGATTTTGATGATGAAGGCAGAGGGAGAGTAATTGACTATGTAATAAATAAATACGGTTCCAACCAAGTTGCTCAAATTATTACTTATGGCACAATGGCTGCAAAATCTTCGGTTAGAGATACATCCAGAGTTTTAAATTTGCCATTGCCCGAGGCAGATAGAATTGCCAAAATGATTCCGAATCTTACGCTCAACAAAATGTTTACAATGAGCGATGTGCAGTTGGCAGAAAAGTTTAAAAACAGTCAAGACGATTATCAAAAAGCAAAAGATTTAAAAAGAATTTGGGACGGGAGCGATTTGGCAAGTGCAGTAATTAAACAAGCAACAAAACTCGAAGGAACAGTTAGAAACGTTGGAATTCATGCGTGTGGGGTAATAATTACGCCAGATGATATCACGAATTATGTGCCTGTTGCAACTGCCAAAGATTCAGATATGTATTGCACGCAATATGATAATTCTGTTGCAGAATCTGCAGGTTTACTTAAAATGGACTTTTTGGGTTTAAAAACCTTAACACTAATAAAAGATGCAGTAAAAAACGTAAAAGAAAGACACAATATTGATCTTGATCCAGATGCTTTTCCGAAAGACGATGAAAAAACTTATGAATTGTTCCAAAGAGGAGAAACCATTGGTATTTTTCAATATGAATCTCCAGGAATGCAGAAATACATGCGGGAGCTAAAGCCAACAGTTTTCGCCGATTTAATTGCAATGAATGCCTTGTACCGTCCGGGTCCTCTTGATTATATTCCGGCATTTATTAAAAGAAAACATGGACTTGAAGAAATTGTATATGACATTCAAGATTCAGAAGAATTTTTAAAGGAAACATACGGAATTACAGTTTATCAAGAGCAAGTTATGCTTTTATCTCAAAAACTTGCCGGATTTACGAAAGGAGAGGCCGATACTTTGAGAAAAGCGATGGGTAAAAAGCTCATTGATGTTTTGAATAAAATGAAACCGCTTTTTGTAAAACAAGGGGAAGAAAGAGGCCATGATCCTGAAAAACTAAATAAAATTTGGAAAGACTGGGAATCTTTTGCATCCTACGCATTTAACAAATCACACTCTACTTGCTATGCTTGGATTGCTTATCAAACGGCATATTTAAAAGCGCATTATCCAGCGGAATATATGTCTTCGGTTTTATCGAATAACATGTCTGATATAAAACAAGTTACGTTTTTTATGGATGAGTGCAAGCGCATGAAAATTCCGGTTTTAGGTCCAGATGTAAATGAGTCTAACCGAAATTTTACTGTAAACAAAGAAGGTGCAATTAGATTTGGATTGGGTGCAATAAAAGGAATGGGAACTTCGCCAACTGAAGAATTTATTAGAGAAAGAAAAGAAAATGGAACTTTCAAAAATATATTTGATCTTACCAAACGCATAAATCTTAGAATATGCAGTAAAAAAGCATTTGAAAGTATGGCGTATGCCGGTGGATTTGATTCATTTCCAAACGTACATCGGGGTCAGTTTTTTGAGCAAGACAATTCCAACCGAACTTTCTTAGAAAATGCAATGAGATTTGGAGCAGCACATCAAGACAACGAAAATTCGGCTCAAATATCACTTTTTGGCGATGCTACAGATACACAATTACTTGAACCTGAAATTCCTAAAGCACGAGAGTGGGGAAGTGTAATGAAATTGAATAAAGAGAAAGAAGTAATTGGAATCTTTATTTCTGGGCATCCGCTTGATGATTATCGAACGGAAATAGATGCATTTTGCAAAGGAAGTGTTAGCATGTTAAATGAAATGGACCAACATGTGGGCAAAGAAATTTCAATTGCTGCTATTGTAACTGAATCTGAAAGTAGAGTAACGAAAAACGGAGATCCTTTTGGTACTATAATAATTGAAGATTACAGCGATGCCTATAAAATGTTTTTGTGGAAAGAAAATTATCTGAAATACAGACATTTATTAGGCGTAAATTCATTCGTAGTCTTGCGCGGACGCATTGAAGTTCCTGTTCGTCGTAAAGATTTGGAATTGAATATTTCATCAATCGAACTGTTGAGTGAATTGAAAGAAAAGCAGGCGAAAATGTTAGAAATTAAAATGCAGGCTTCCATGGTAAATCAACTCATTATTTCTGATTTGTACCGAGTTTTACATGAACACAGTGGCACACAATGCGGTTTAAGTTTTATGATCAGCGATGAATTAGATGGTTATACTTTAAAAATGCCATCTGCCAACATAAGAATTGAACCTACGAATGAATTATTCAACACATTGAAACAGTTTGACTTAGAGTTTAAATTGACTTAAAAATAAAAAAAATAAAATGTTTAAAGGAAAATCAATTGAAATAAAATGGGCGGTAGTTTTTAGCATAATCAATATACTTTGGTTTACGATAGAAAAATTAATGGGTTTACACGCTGAAAAAATGGCTTATCTAAATACTTTTAGAATGCTTTTTCTATTCCCTACTATTGGAATTTACGCTTTTGAAATTTGGGAAAAAAGAAGAAATTTTTATAAGACAAACATCACATTTTTACAAGGATTTAAATCTGGAATGATTCTAACATTCTATATCGCTATTTTTGGTTTGGTGGTCAATTTTATTAAATTTAAATGGATCAGTCCATCATTTTTAAATCTACCAGTAAATCCTATGTTATCCAATATTGATGGCAGCAAAGAACTCACAGTGGCGCAAGGTATGGCAATGAGTTTCACCGGAACATTTTTAGTCGGTGTAGTTTTTACCTTGATTTTAGCAACGACTTTTAGTCTTGTGAAAAGTAAAAAGTTGGGTTAGGGGATTAGAATTTTCTGTAAATCTTAATTTTCTATTAATTACAGATCAGTAGTTTTTTATAATGTCACCCATTCTGGGTTGTAGTTTTCTTCCCAAAGGGTTTGGGTAGAATAATTTCACCCTTTCAGGGTTCGATTGGTTTTATATCCAAAGCTTGATTATTATAATTGTTTAAATAATTCAAG
>JBBSUQ010000166.1:0-7000 GCA_038234235.1 Flavobacteriales bacterium | reverse complement strand
TTAGAGCTGTTATGGAAAAATTACACATAGAATCCCGTTAGGGATGCCACAATGTTAAAACTGTGACAACAGTTTTAACATTGAGTGCCGTAGGTACGACACAAAAATACAAGATGATCTTAATTAAAAACACTCACATCAAAAAATTACATTAGAGCTGTTATGGAAAAATTACACATAGAATCCCGTTAGGGATGCCACAATGTTAAAACTGTGACAACAGTTTTAACATTGAGTGCCGTAGGTACGACACAAAAATCCAAGATGATCTTTAACCAAAAGAAATAATTTTTCACTAATAAATTCTTATTTTAGCACAAAGTAAAAAATCATGGCAAATACCTATACACAAATTCACATTCAAGCAGTTTTCGTTGTGAAAAATCGGGAGTGTATTATTCAAAAAGATTGGAAAGAAAAACTTTACAGTTACATGAATGGAATAATAACTAAAAATGGTCATAAGGTTTTAGCCATTAATGGAATGCCTGATCATGTGCACCTGTTTTTTGGTATGAAACCAACACAGTCGATAGCAGACTTGATGCAGGATGTAAAATCAGGCTCATCTAAATGGATTAATGACAACAAATTGGTTAAAGGAAAATTTTTATGGCAAGTTGGTTATGGTGCGTTCTCATACTGCAACTCGGAGGTTGAAGTTGTTATGAAGTACGTACAAAATCAAGAACGACACCACAGCAAAAAATCTTTTTTACAAGAATATCAAGATTTTTTAGAAGCATTTGAAGTTCAATATGATGAAAGGTATGTTTTTGAGGAGGTAGCGTATAATGAGAACGATTTTCGTTTGTGAGATTTACTTTTTAAGCTGCGGTTCTGTGTAGTTTTGTGTCGTTCCTATGGCACTGTGTGCCCGTTTCCGGGCACACAGTGCACTTCACTTCGTTGCATGCACTTTGCTTTGTGTCATCCCTAAAGGGATTTTACTTTGGTCGTCCAAAACAATATCTACTTAAAAACATAGAAAATCAAAAAGTTAGGATTATGACTTAGAAAGCTTTGCTGCGTTAGGGATAGTAATGGAAATGTTGCTTGCGGATGACTTGATTTGCAACTGGGCAAAAGCGATAGCTCTTTGCACAGTTTTTTAGCAAAGCATGACATACGGAAGTAACTTTGAAATGGAAAGCCCGGTTCTCTATAAATAATGCGAGGTACGAGCTTTATTTATAGGAAAACGCCCAAAAAAATATTATGATTATTGTTCTATAGAATTTCTATGTTTTAAATAGTATCCTTAGTCTTCTCAATTAAATTTGCCAAAAAGTCTCTTGCTCTGAATAACTGCGCTTTTACAGTGCCTAACGGCAAGTTTAGTTCTTCGGAGATTTCTTCGTAACTGAGTTCTTCGAAATATCTTTTCTCGACCAACTCACGGTATCTTGGTTTGAGTTTGGTGACCAACTCGCGCATTAGTTTTACTTTCTGTACATGGATAAAGGTTTGCTCAGGATCCATACCATCTGACTTGGCTTCTACAAAAAGTAATTCGCCATCATCTGTCATGCGGCCAGTTTCCATTGAGGTAACGTTTAATCGTTTTTTGCGCAGAAAATCTATACAGTTATTAGATGCAATTTTGAACAACCATGTGGAAAATGCAAAGCTGGGTGAATATTGTTCTAGTCTATTAAATGCTTTGCCAAAGGCTTCAATTGTGAGATCATCTGCATCATTTTGGTTTTTTACCATTTTTTGCATCATGAAGTAAATAGACTCACGGTAGCGATCCATCAAAGAAGCATAAGCCGCCTGAGAACCGGCAATGGCTTGTTGTACAAGCGCATAATCATGCTTAGCTTTGTCCGTAAGATGATCGTTTACTTCCATTTTTTAACTGCCTTTTTATCTATGGAATAATATATAATTGTGCTCATTAAGACATAAACAACATCTAAAACTGGTAAAGCCCAAACAAATGACTTGCTATCCAATTTTTTGAAATTAATGCCTTGAACTATCCACTTAATTATTGTTACCAGAGAAAATACACAAGTAGCCAAAAACCAATATTCATTATTCCGCAACAAAAAAACAAAAGAAATGAGCATGCCCAACATGCTAAGTGGATATATTCCTAACAACCATTTTTTAATAACCTTATAATACATAGTTGCAGATAGATGTCTGCTTTTTTGCCGAATGTAATCGCTCCATGTATTTTTTGCCTTTGAATACATGAAACTATTGGGATTGATGACGATATCGGTGTTATTGTTTTTAGCTGTTGCTTGAATAAATAAATCATCGTCGCCAGATGGCAATGAATAATGTTTTTTAAAACCTCCTACTCTATTAAAGGTTTCTTTTTTATAGGCCATGTTTCTACCTACGCCCATGTATGGAATTTTTGCAAGTGCGAATGAAAAATAGTTGGCAGCAATCCATGCAGTTTCAAACCTGATCCATCTGTTGAGTAATCCTTTGGCGTGAAGGTATGGTCCGTAACCAATAACTATTTCTTTTTGCGGATTGAAACCCAAAATCATAGATTTTAGCCATTGATCGGAGGCTGGTTTGCAATCGGCATCGGTTAGCAATAGGTGTTCGTATTTCGCAGCTTTGATGCCTAAAGTTAAAGGAAATTTTTTACCAGTTTTGAGGTGTGCACTTCGTTCAATATCAATGGTTCTTAAGTTAGGAAACTCTCGCATGTAAGCCGAAATGAGAAAGGAAGATTCATCTATACTTTGATGATTGACGAGTATTACTTCGAAATTTGGATAATCTTGTGTGAGTAAAAGCGGTAAATTGTGGTAAAGATTATCTGCCTCATTTCTTGTTGCTATAACTATTGAAACGGGAGGAAAATTTTCAGCCGACAAATTAGAATCTTTTGGCTTGTGTAAACTGAAACGGGCGTGAATAAACAATGTAATAAACAATTGTACAAAGCCCATCAAAGCAAATACACAGAAAATGTAAAAAATTAAATCTATTTCGAACCTTGGAATAAACTGCATGGCACAAAGCTAATGACAAACATGGCAGACTTTGTCAATAATAGATATATTTGTACACCAAATTTTCAACAATTTTATGCAATTTGATTTATTACATACCGATAAGGCCACAAAGGCGAGGGCTGGACTGCTCCACACCGACCATGGCACTATCGAAACTCCGATATTTATGCCTGTTGGAACGGGCGGAACTGTTAAAGGTGTGCACCAACATGAATTGAGAGACGATGTAAAAGCACAAATAATTTTAGGCAACACTTATCATTTATACATGCGCCCAGGAATTGAAGTTATTGAGGCTGCAGGAGGTTTGCACAAATTTATGAATTGGGAAAAACCAATATTAACCGATAGTGGTGGTTATCAAGTATATTCTATGAGCGGCTCTCGTAAAATAACTGAAGAAGGTGTGAAATTTCAATCTCATATTAACGGGAGCTATCACTTTTTTACGCCTGAACGGGCAATGGAAATTCAAAGAATTATTGGTGCCGACATTGTAATGGCTTTTGATGAATGCACACCTTATCCTTGCGATTATGAATATGCGAAACGATCTATGCACATGACGCACCGTTGGTTAAAACGATGTGTTTCTTACATGGAAAATTCTAAAGAAAAATACGGACATACCCAAACATTATTCCCGATTGTGCAAGGTTCAGTTTATAAAGATTTGCGCACAGAATCTGCCGAATTTATAGCTTCTGTGGGTGCAGAAGGAAATGCAATTGGGGGTTTAAGTGTGGGTGAACCAGATCATGAAATGTATGAAATGGCAGAACTTGTTTGTGATATTCTTCCGGCAGATAAACCGAGATATTTAATGGGTGTTGGAACTCCGGTAAATTTATTGGAAAATATTGCGTTGGGCGTTGATATGTTTGACTGCGTTATGCCCTCTCGAAATGCGAGACATGGAATGTTGTTTACATCTCACGGATCTATCAATATTAAAAATGAAAAGTGGGAGAAAGATTTTTCACCATTGGATGAAAATGGAACTGCTTTTGTGGATCAAATTTACAGCAAAGCATATTTGCGTCATCTTATAAAATCGAAAGAGAATTTAGGCATTCAAATTGCGACAATACACAATCTTGCTTTTTATGTGAAGTTAATGAAAGATGCCAGAGAAAAAATTGTAGATGGTACTTTTAGTGAATGGAAAAACAAAATGGTAGTGCAACTATCTAACAGACTATAATTAGTTTAGACAATGTTTTCGATTTTAGATAAATATATAATTAAGAAGTTTCTTTCCACATTTTTTTTCATGTTGGGAATAATAATGCTGCTTGCAATTGTATTTGATTTATCTGAAAAATTGAGTGAATTTATAGCCAACAAGGCGTCGCTTTCCGCCATTTTATTTACTTATTATTGGAATTTTATTTTGTATTTCGGCAACATGTTCTCGCCAATGATTGTGTTTATCTCAGTTATTTGGTTCACGGCAAAACTCGCACAAGATTCGGAAATTATTCCTATGTTGAACAGTGGCAAGCCATTTTCACGAATATTGAGACCTTACATGATTGCCGCAACTTTTTTAATGCTTATTTCTTTGGTGCTCAACCATCTTGTTATTCCAAACGCAAACAAAGGCAGACTTGATTTTGAGGAAAGCTTTTATAGAAATGCCGTTTATTTGGATGATTATTATGCAGAATTTCCGGGAGATGAAATTGTTTATTTTGATTCATATTCTGCCACAGATAGTTTACTAAATAATTTTACGGTAGAAAAATGGTATGGTGACGACAGCCTAAAATCTATATTACACGCCAAGTCTGTCAAAAATTTACCAAATTCAAAAAAGTGGATCTTAAATGATTACTATATTCGGGTAATTGGAAAAGAGGATGGAGAATTAGAAATGGGTCATGAAAAAGATACTGTTTTTAATTTTAAAATTGACGATATGGTTACAAGAGACAGTTACGCAGACGCAATGAATTTTACAGAATTAGCTGGTTACATAAAGAGAGAAAAAGCCAAAGGAAATCCGGATATTGCTAAATTTCAATTAGTGATGCACAGAAGAACAGCTTTTCCGTTCGCAACATATATTTTGACCATCATTGGATTTTCAGTTTCAAGTAGAAAAAAAAGGGGAGGAATTGGAATAAATATAGCCATTGGGTTTGCACTCATTTTCGTTTTTATTTTTGCTATGCAGGTTATGGATGTTGCAGCACAAAATATTGGTTTTCCACCATTGCTTGCAGTGTGGACGCCCAATATTATTTTCGCTTTGTTCGCATTAATCCTTTATCGATTTGCTAAAAAATAAAATATGAAAATTTTTATTGGCTTGGTTTTTTTACTTTGGAATTTTGGCACTTTTGGTCAAGTTGTAAACATAGAAAACAAGCGAATTTACAGCGATACTACGGGTTGGAATGGCAACGTTGACGGTAGTTTTTCTGTAGTTCAGAATTCTAATTTATTATATACTTTGAGTACTCAAAGCAAGGTTCAATATAAATCTAAAAACAAAAAACACTACTACCTTTTTGTTGGAGAATTGCGGTATACAAGAAGTAGCAAGGAAACCTTTGCCAATTCCGGACTTTCGCATCTTCGCTATGCCTATAGAATAAAAAATTCGCCCGTAAAATGGGAATCATACTATCAAATTCAATACAATAGATTGCTGAACCAAAGATTGCGAACCCTTTTGGGAACAGGATTAAGATGGAAATTTGTTGATAAAGAAAAATACAAAGCCTTTGTTGGATCTTCTGTTTTTGCAGAATATGAAGAAATTCAGCCCAATAATCAGTTTAACAGAAACTTTCGTTGGAGCAATTATCTTTCTTTTTTTATTGATGTAAATTCAGTTGTATCATTCACTGGAGCAACCTATTACCAGCCGTTGTTGAGTACTTTTAAAGATTACCGAGTTATGGGACAGTATTCACTTATTGTAAAAATTACTAAACATTTTAGAATCAAAACCGATTTCACTTTTTTTACCGATACTCGTCCACCTGCCGGCGTAAGAAAAACGATATATAACAGCCAAATTGGCTTGTCTTTTAGTTTTGATTAATTTTAAAAAAAATGATTTTACTTTTGATGCACGAGGTTTGAAAATGTCACCCATTCTGGGTTTAGGTTACTTTTATGTTAGTGGTAGAAAAGTGTCATAGTTTCAGGGTTCTAGCTATAATTTAATGTTGAATTATTTAAACAATTATAATAATCAAGCTTTAGTTATAAAATCGAACCCAGAATAGATGACATTATAAAAAACTACTGATATGCAATTAATAGAAAATTAAAGTTTACAGAAAACATAAATTCCGTATTTTTAGAATCTGACACTTATTAAATTACATTATGGCAGGTACCTATTCACAAATATATATACAAATTGTTTTTTCAGTTAAAGGAAGAATGAATTTATTAAAAAAACCTTGGAGACAGGATGTTTTCAAATACATATCTGGAATAATTACCGCAAAAAATCAAAAATCGATAATCGTAAATGGTGTTGAAAATCACATTCATATATTCGTTGGTATAAAACCTAGTATTAGTATTTCTGATTTGGTTAGGGATATTAAAAATAATTCTTCAAAATATATTAATGAAAATAATTTCTTAAAGCAGAAATTTTCATGGCAAGAAGGATTTGGTGCATTTTCTTATTCCCAGTCTCATATTCAAAATGTATATAACTATATTGCAAACCAAGAAGAACATCATAGAAAACAAACATTCAAAGAGGAATATTTGGAATTCTTGCGGGAATTTGAAATTGAATATGATGAAAAATACTTGTTTGACTTTTTTGAAGAACGTGATTGAAAAATATCACCCATTCTACCCCCAAACACTATAATTCTAACAATTATTTGATCTTGAATTATTTAAACAATAAGACCGTTGCAAAAATAACCTTCCATTAGATTTTTTACTTTTTCAGGAAAATTTTTTAAATTTTGATCATTTTTTTGAAGTTTTCTTTGTTTTTAGTGCTATTATCTTCCATTTACCCCTCT
>JBBSUQ010000165.1:0-7185 GCA_038234235.1 Flavobacteriales bacterium | reverse complement strand
TTCGGTTTCAATTAGAAAAAAGCGACGACAGAACATATTAAATTCACTTCAAACTAATTTTTATTTTAAGTTTAGTTATATTTGTTGATGTCAACCGCTTAAAAATACAATTATTTATGAAAAAATATCTATTAATTTTCCTAATATCAGCATTTCACCTTACAAGTTTTGCTCAAAACGACAGCATTGAAATTAATTTTGTGAGAAACTACCAATACATAAATTGGATGTCGCCAATGCGTATTAAAATAAATTCACTGAAATACAATCTTAGGAACAATAGAACTTATACTTTTTTGAATACAAGTCAAGATTCAGTTACCATTTACCTTAACCGCAGAGAAGTCACTACCTTAAGCAAAAACAGCCCAAAAGTTTACATTAGAGTGAAATATAAATTGTCTTTATTCCCAATCAAATATCATTACGAATTTATTACAGAAGAGGAATTTTTGGAGCGGAAAGAGAGAACAAGGAAATCTTTTAAGGTTTTGTATTGAGATGTTTATTTAAAGTGAATTGCATTTAGCTACGATCTTCGTTGAATGCGATAATTGAAGTACTTTTTCAAAAAATTCGGAATTTGATAGTAGGTGCAACCTTGCCAAAAACAAAAAAGGTAAGTTCTCACTTACCTTTTTCTGTGGTCCCACTTGGAATCGAACCAAGCACCTACTGATTATGAGTCAGTTGCTCTAACCGAATGAGCTATAGGACCTATTTTTACCTCAATTGTTAATTGGGAGTGCAAATATAATAGCTTCATCTCTATTTTTGTATGCTAAACCCACTTTTTTTTAAATTAATATGCGATCAGCTGAAAGATTATGACACTTCCCAAACAAAACAAAAGGACTGCAAAGGCTATTCTTAACTGTGTGCCTTTGAAAAATCTTTGTAAATAACCACCCAAAAGTACACCCACAATTGTTAATCCTGTAATGCTTAATAATAAGGTAAAATTAATGTGTCGGATGTCAAACAACGGATTATAATAATCTCCAATTAAACCAATAAATGCCTGTATGGAAATGATAAACATTGAAGTGCCAATGGCTCTTTTCATTGTTAATCCGGTAGAAATTAATATTGGAACAATTATAAATCCTCCACCTGCTCCAATTAATCCTGCCAAAACACCAGTGAGCGATCCATACAAAACAACTTGAAGTACAGTTCCTTTTTTATCTATATGATGTTCCTTTTTTATCACTAAACGCAGAGCTGTTATGAGTAACAATACCACAAAAACGACTGTAAGAGTAATTTCTCTCGACATTTCATAAGTAAACAAAGTAAAATTCTCTGGTATTGCCGGTATAACAAATCTTCTTGTTAGCAATAGGATAATTGTACTCGGGACTGCAAATATAATTCCTTCCCTAAATGCTACTTCATGGTGTTTTAATTTTTGAAAAACTCCAACAAGTGAAGCTGCACCTACAATAACTAACGAATAGGTGGTTGCTTGCAAGATGCTTATTCCAAAAAGATAATGAAGAAGTGGCAACGAAAGTATAGATCCACCTCCGCCAATAAGTCCTAAAACTACGCCAATTAAAAGAGCCAAGATAAGTCCTGAGACAAAAAGCATTCGCAAAAATAAAGTTTTGAATCGTCAATTCAAATTTATTCAGTCATCATACTGACATTTTTGACTTTTTACTTCTCAATAAAAATAGAAACATAATGCCCAAAAGTATGGTTGCGCTCATTAAATGTAAAGTTTGTACCATTGCCGGGATATTTAAATGTGCCAAAAAAACTCCACTTATTAATGCCAAAGTTAAAAGTCCAAAAATCCATCTTATAGCAGTAAACTTAAACTGCTTTTCATTGATAACGAATAAAATTCCAATCACTATCAAAACCAACCAACTAAAACTTCTATGAATCCAGTAGGGAATGCCAAGTTTTTCACTCCAAGTTTGTCTCGAAAATCCTTCTATAGAAAGTTGGTCTATTTGCTCTCTTACTTGAGTTCCCAAAAATATTTGATACAAAGTAATAAGAAAACAGGCCGTCAGTAAGAGCATAAAATAACGTGGTATATTGCGTTTTTTCTCCCCAGAAAATTTGACGTAATGCAAAATGTAAACCTGAATTAGAATAATGGAAACACCTAATAACATGTGCAAAGTTATGGTCCACGGAACCAAATTACTCGCCACAACAACAGACCCTAACCAACCTGTTAATCCAATTAAAATTAAATTTGACAGCGCCAACAAGGTAAATTTTCTTTTTTTAAAGTAAAACAAAGCAATAATAAATTGAAAAAGCATTAAATTACCCGCTACAAAGCCAACCAGTCTATTTACATATTCTGTCCAGGTTTTGCGAGCGTTAAATGTTTCTTCGCGGTAAAGTTCTGGATCGTTTTTTAATTCTTCAGCTTTGTCTTTCATGCCAAAAGCAGAAAGTAGTTTAGAAAATTTCTCAACTTTCTTGATGCGCATCTCAATATACTTCTCTTGATAATTTGAAGGTAATTCATCAACGCTTTTTGGTGGAATCCACGAACCAAAACATTTAGGCCAATCCGGACATCCCATTCCGCTTCCTGTAATTCTTACCAAACTACCTACCACAAAAACTAGGTAAACCATAACTAAAGTGAGCAGAACAAAAAGATTAAAAGATTTTGAAAAAGATTTCATACCCCAAAGTTAATTCAGAAAATTAAAGTAGGTTCAAAATTTTAATCCATTGTTTTCAAGGTAATCTAGATTTTAGCTAAATATTTATTTAAATAATACAAATGCCCTATTGCCAACATTTTAAAAAAAAATTAATTTAGCAGAATATTTAAAACTTAAAACTATGAAAAAGTTATTGTTACTAGCTGGTATTTTGCTCTGCATGAATGTTTCGGCACAATTAAACATCACTACAAACTATCGCCAAGATGCTATTTGGGATGAACTTAATGAAAAATGGGACGTGTTGGCATCCAATGAAGATGTAACCTTTTTTGAGTTCAATAGCGGTTTAACACTTTTTACCCACACAACAAATACCATTAAAAGCACTTACATCATTAAAGAGTTTGAATACGATGAAGAGTTATCAAAATATACAATGATTGTTGTGAGTGATGTAGGCAACGAATATGAAATGATTGTAGATGCAATAAACAATTATGTTGGATTTTTCTATTTTGATGAGGATGACGTATACATTCTAGTTCGCCATACCATCAAAAAAATATGGTTCAACGAAAAGTAATTCGTTAATTTTTAATGATAAGATTCATTTACTCAATCTCTTTTTTAATTTTGATTAAATGAAAGTATTAATAGCTGGGGCTGGTTGGCTCGGATATCCTCTTTTTTTAAAATTAACAGAAAATAATTCCAATGTCTTTTATACCGAAAGGAATTGTAAAGGACAAGAAGGTAAATGCATTAAAATTGATTTTAATCTAGATAAATGGAATTTAACCAGAGATTATGATGTAATTGTTTGTTGTCTTCCTCCCAATAAAATTGAAGACTATCCTTCTGTCATTAGAAACTTAACGCATTATTGCAAAAGTTCAGGTCATTTTATAATGTCCAGTTCTACTGGTATTTATGAGAAGTCAATAGAAATTGTAACTGAAAAAAGTGCATTAAATGAAGATAGCAAATTATATCTCGCAGAAAAAGAGCTCATTGACAATTTTAAAAATTTCAGTATTCTAAGATTTGGAGGACTAATCGGTTATGATAGGCATCCAATAAAGTATATAAGTGCAAAAAGTACTTTTGACAATGCGAAGAGCCCAGTTAATCTTATTCATCAAGATGATTGTATTGCTATAATTGCTGAAATAATAACCAATAAGATTTATGGAATTTACAATGCGTGCAGCCCTGAACATCCAAGTAAAATTGAATATTACAGTAAAATGGCTGAAAAATTAAATTTTCCATTTCCAAAAGTAATTAAGGAAGGATTACAAGAAAACAAAGAAATAGATTCAAGTAAATTATTGCAAGATTTGAATTATCAGTTTAAACGTTCTATCTTTGATTGCGACGATTATAACTTTAGTTAAGATTCCCGTAAAATATTTTAAACAAAGGAACAACTCTCTGGTATTATTTTCGTTTGTAGAACAACATGATAAAAAAGGCACTACTTCTTTTTTTACTTTTTCTGAGTAATTATCTCAGTGCTTCACATATTGTAGGAGGCGAAATTTTCTATAACTATTTGGGAAATAACAATTACGAAGTCCATGTTATAATTTACCGAGATTGTAATAGTACTGGTGCAGCCTACGATAATCCTTTGCCTTTGGGTATTTATAATGTGAACAATCAATTAGTTCAATCGGTTGAAATCGCTTTTCCGGGCAGTCAAATTTTGCCAATTACTTTCAATAATCCTTGTATCATTCCTCCAAATAATATTTGTACACAAAAAGCAGAATATATAAAGGTGGTAAATCTTCCGCCAATACCAGGAGGATATTTACTTTCCTATCAAAGATGTTGCAGAGGTCCGAATATTGTAAATCTCTCAAATTCTGTTGATGAAGGTCTTACTTTAACGGTTAAAGTGCCTACCAATGCCAATTCTTTTTATATAAATAATAGCGCTAGATTTACTAATTACCCACCTTTAGTTATTTGTAACAACGATGATTTAATTTTTGATCATCACGCTACGGATGCAGATGGTGATGTTCTAGAATACAGCATTGTTAATCCTTTTGATGGGCTTTCATCTTTTAATCCAGCACAAGCTCCAGGGCCAAGTTTAAATTATGGGCCTGTATCTTATGCTGGCGGATTTTCAGGTGCCACACCGTTAGGACCAGGAGCAAACTTTCAAATAAATTCAACAACTGGTTTGTTAACCGGAACACCTCAAATAACTGGCCTTTTCGTAGTTGGTATTCAAGTTAAAGAATATAGAAATGGCGTTTTAATTAATTCCACAATTCGTGATTTTCTTTTTAGAATAATTGCTTGTAATATTACTTTACAGGCAAAATTTCCCGATCAAAGTAATTTGCCTTCTTTCGTTTCTTATTGTCAAGGACTTTCAATTAATTTTGCGAATAATTCTTATGGCGGTTCATCTTATCTTTGGGATTTCGGTGTGCCGGGTATTACTACAGATCAAAGTGCCTCCTTTCAACCATCGTATACTTTTCCAACTCCCGGAACATATACTATAACTTTGATTGTAAATCCGGGAAGTCAATGCACAGATACTTTGAAAAAAGATTATTTAATTTATGATGAATTAGAAGTCGATTTTACTTTTCAAGACTCAGTTTGTTTCACAGAAAACAGTTTTGATTTTGATGGTACCATGCTTGTTGGGAATGCCGCAACACAGTTTACGTGGACTTTTCCAAATGGCAATCCAGCTAGTGCTAATACTTTAGATGTCAATAATGTAAGTTTTAGCACCTCTGGAGAAATACCCGTTCAACTTCTCGGCGTTTATCAAATCTGTAGAGATTCAGTAATTAAAAACATCCATATTTTACCCAAACCAATTGCAGATTTTGATTTGCCAGCAACTTACGAATGTGATGGTCTCACTCAGACATACACAAATAGTTCGCAGTTTGCAACAGAATATTTTTGGGATTTTGGAGATTTGGCTTTAAACAATGATACAAGTGTGGCAGTAAATCCAATCTATACTTATGCCAATCCTGGAAATTACGATGTAAGTTTGATAGCACATTCTATTGGTAATTGTTACGATACAATGGTAAAATCTCTAACTTTCTATGAGCCATTAATAATTTCAATAACCCACGACGATTCACTTTGTATAACTGGAAATGAATTTGATTTCTTTGGTCAAGTTTCTGGACCTGCAAGCACAACTTGGGAATGGAATTTTGGTCCCGATGCATCGATACAAACTTCTAATAGTTTAAATGTGTTAGATGTCAATTTCAGTCAACCCGGAATTATTCCATTTAGTTTTTCAGCGATGTTTAATGACTGTAAAGAAACTATAAATGATGTTATTAAAATTTACAGCGAACCATTTATCGATTTCGGAATTAAAGATGGACTTCAATGTGCACCTTTTTTAGCTCATTTTATTGATCAATCCATATCAGAAACAGAGATATTTTATATTTGGGATTTTGGTGATGGAAACTCAAGTACAGAAATGAATCCTGATAATTTGTATATCAATCCCGGAATTTATCCAGTAACTTTAAGCATCAGAACTGAAGATGGTTGTATAGATACTTTAATGCTTACAAAAATTGATCTAATTGATGTAAAACCAACACCGGTTAGTAAATTTTCTCTCACTCCGAGCACCACAGATATTTGCCACAGCACCGTATTTTTTACGGATGAATCAACCGGAGCAGATATTTATACTTATCATTTTGATGATATAAATGCATTTAGCAACAAGCCAAATACTTTTCATAATTATTTTACAGAAGGCTCTCATTATCCTTGGCTAATTGCTAGAAACATATATGGTTGTGCTGATACGAGTAAAAACTATGTTTACATTGAACCGTTTACTGTTTATATACCAAATGCTTTTACACCAGATCAAGACGAACACAACAATGTTTTGGTGACCGTTGTAGATTTGGAACCAGAAGAATGGCAATTTGAAGTTTACAATCGTTGGGGCGAATTATTATTCGTATCTCATGATCCAAAAATAGGATGGGACGGAACTTACAACGGGAGATTAATGGAAACAGGATTATATATTTGGAAACTAAGATATATATCTTGCGCCAATGGTTCAAGATGGGAAGAAAACACAGGACACTTTAGTTTGTTGAGGTAAAAATCTTTAAAAATTCCCAAAGAATAAAAGCTTTAGAGTCCTATCCAAAAATATTTTCTTAATATTGCACGACTTTAAAAGTCAAAAAGGGGGATTAGCTCATCTGGCTAGAGCGCAACGCTGGCAGTGTTGAGGTGATCGGTTCGAGTCCGATATTCTCCACCAAAAAGCTTCAACGTCAGTTGGGGCTTTTTTTGTGAACCTATTTCAGGAAGGGTCATTATTCTAACCTTGAAAGGGTGATATGATACATTCCTACCTCAAAACCTTTAAACTATCCTCAGTAATTGCTTCGCCTTGTTGTTGCTTTTCAGTTTCTGGTAGTATTTCGCAATTGTCCCAAATACCTGTTATAATAGTTTTTGCATATTCAATTGGTAACTTATTTGCGAGCATATT
>JBBSUQ010000164.1:0-7191 GCA_038234235.1 Flavobacteriales bacterium | reverse complement strand
TATCTTTCAAAGATACAAATTTGCACAGTGTTGTCTGTTATTTTGAAATAGTTCTGCATAGTTTACTCTAATTTTACGCCTGATTTTATTATGAAATTGTATTTTAAATGGCCTAGTTTCTAAATTATTAGAATTCATAAATTGATTTAAGTTAAAAGATTTATCCTTACGAGTTAAGAATGGAATTTTAAACTTATTTTTGGCATAATCAATATTCTTATGACTGATAATTCAAATGAAGATAAAATTCTTGCGCTCGATGCTCGGCTTAAGGATCTAATGAATCGACAACGAAGCTATATTACTGAAATTAACGAGCTTCGACTTGAATTAAATGCTTTAATGGAAGCTCGTCTAACAATTTCACCTAAACCTGTCGAAAAAGTGGTGGTTCAGGAAAATAAAATTGTAACTTCTGCTCAAACTTACCAGACTAATCCAACGTCACAGGTGAATGAGACAAAAAATAATACCAACACAAAAAGATCGAAATCTGACTGGGAAAGTTTTATTGGAGAAAATCTTCTATCAAAAATTGGAATTGGAGTATTAATTATAGGCATTTCGTTTCTTGCAGGTTATGCAATTGAGCACGATTTAATTAGTCCGTTTACGCGCATACTTTTAGGTTATTCCGTTGCAGGTATCTTAGGATTTCTAGCATTTCGTCTATTTAAAAAATACCAGAATTTTAGTGCTGTACTGCTTGGTGGCGCTTCGGCAATAACTTTTTTCGTCACTTTCGCGGCTTTTATATTTTACGGATTTTACGGAAAATTGCCAACTTTCATTTTCATGTTTTTGATTATGACAGCCACAGTATTAGCATCTCTCAAATACAATCGTGTTTTCATAGCCCAATTCGGCTTGGTCGGCGCATATTCTATACCTTTTCTATTGAGCGATGGAACAGGTCATGTCAGTATGCTTTTTATTTATATGCTCATTCTCAATTCAGGAATTCTAATATTAGCAATGCTTCGCAAGTGGGAAAGTTTATTTCTTTCGTCATTTATCGCAACTTGGCTAATTTTTCTTGCATGGGTGTTGGCCAAATACAATCCCAAAATTGAGTTCACACTATTCCTATTATTTGCACTAGTTTTCCACATCTTATTTCAAGTTATTCATCATTTATATTTACGGAAAAACGAACACAGGCGAACTTATGTCCATTGGATTTATATTGTACAAGCCGTTATTCCATTTATGTTATTGCTAAATGGTCAAATTTCACATGTCAAAGGAGAATTATCCATATTTTCTTCAGCATTTACAATCGCTTTTTTCGCCAGTTACATTTATCTCATTTTGGCAAAAGAAATTTTGGCCTCCCGAATTTTATTTATGAGTGCTCTTGTTTTTCTAAACATTGCGTTTATAATCAATTTCAACCTTTTCTATGTATCCATATTCTTGAGTTTACAAGCAGTAATTGTTGTGTTTTACAGCCGTTTTTCCCGTGATACAAATTATATTTCGGGTATTGGAGAACTCACAATTTATCTTTCAGCAGCTGCACTTTTGCTTGGTTGGACAGCAAGATCATTGCACGGATTATTTGGCGCCAGTCTGCAATTTCATTCAGCATTTCAAAATCCGGGTTTTGCAGCAGTAATTGTTTTGTGCGGTGGTTTGATAGCAAGTCAGTTTTTATTATCTAAGAGTAATCGTAAAATTATTATGCCATCAATTTTGGGAGCGCTATTTTTCGCTATTGGCATGTTAATAGAATTCTCGAGGATAAAATTTACAACTCTACATTATGATTCAGACGGGTACAATATTTTAGAAGCTAGTCCTTCGTATCAGGCTACAATTTATGTTTTTCTATTTGTATTTATCGGTTTGGTTTTCCTTTTAAATAGATTGCGTTGGAAAGAAAGCGGATTTGCATTGGCTGGATTTATAGGAGCAATATTAGTAATATTCATTTTTCTTTCTGTCGGACTTCTTCATTTCAGCGATGCGAGAGAAATATATTTAAAAACTGGGAGTGGCAACAATTTTTTGCTTTATCGTTATCTAACGTTTGCTTCACTTGCTTTTATGCTATTTGCTTTTTGGAAACAATTGCAAACCGAAAATATGACGTCATATCGTTTTTTCTCTAAAAGTGCCATTCACATAATTCTACTTTGGATACTCACCAGTGAATTAATTCAATATTTAGACCTTGCGGGAGCTCAAAACACCTACAAACTAGGAATTTCGGTATTGTGGGGATTGTATGCATTTGTAATGATTGCGATTGGAATTTATCAAAAAAATCAGTTTTTGCGCGTTTCGGCTTTTGTTTTGTTCGGAATAACTTTAATAAAATTATTCGCTTATGACATGTCGTACATGAACACCATTTCAAAAATCGTGGTTTTTGTTTCCTTGGGAATTTTGTTGTTGGTAATTAGTTTTCTTTACAACAAATTTAAAGCTCAAATCTTTGGGGATCATAAGGTAGTGAATGGAGTGGAGGATGAAAGCAAACGAGATGTAGTGGGGGAGTAGGAGATTGGGTTTTTGGTTAAAGAAAGGGAGGTGGTTATTTACTTTTCGTTTATTTTCCATTCATCATTTTCGAAGATAATGTAAGCTTTGCCTGCTATTATTTTATTTACATAACGATTATATTTTGCATCATCAAAAGTCCATGATTTGCACCAGTATTCGAACATTTTCTGATTCTTTTGAATTTCTAGAATGTTTTCTTGTTGTTTAAGTGAGAATAATTTTATGGCGTCCCCATAATTCTTATTATTCATTAAAAATTTTAACCTGTCAGCGGTTTGCAATTGACTTTGAATTGTATCTAATGCCAGTTTGGCTGTACGATTGATTACTTTTGAGGGAAAATATTTAATTCCATTCCATCTATTTATTTCCACGGATGAATTGCAAAAAGAGGTTGTCAAATTATCTGAAATATATTCTAATGCAGATAATACAGAATTCATTGAAGAGATCAGTAATGTGGAGTATTCGTTGAAAAAATTGATTGTA
The DNA here is from genome assembly GCA_038234235.1 of Flavobacteriales bacterium. Taxonomy (GTDB): domain Bacteria; phylum Bacteroidota; class Bacteroidia; order Flavobacteriales_D; family Crocinitomicaceae; genus JBBSUQ01. The sequence goes on along the minus strand of JBBSUQ010000164.1, from coordinate 4,194 downwards.
AGTGATAGTTTAATTTATCCTAAAGGATGGTTTGGAAGAGCGCTTGTTGCCATTTCCAAATTCAATTTTCAAAAGTTAATGCTGAGTCATTCTGATTTTAGTTTGGCAAATAAATCTACGGTTAAAGATGGTTTTTTATTGTTTACTTCTGTCTTCACTGTTTGGGGTTATAAGAGCATTTACTGGGACATGCATCAATGTGAACCAATAGAATTTTCTCCGATAAACTGGTTGACAAAGACAAGCAACGAAGTAGTTTTCAAAGATTCGAAGAAAAACAGTCCGAATAATCCTTTTGGCAAATTGGCAAATAACAGTACATTTAAAGGTTAAGGGTAAACATCAGACGAAATAATATTATTACATCGAAATTATGAATGAAATTATTAATTCGTCAACTAAATTATAAAGCAACTCTTAATTAAAAATAATTTGATAGACTTTAATTTTTTTTAAAAATTAAAAATCTTGAGCTTCTTTAGATTTTTGATTTTTCCTCCTTCTCATAACGATTAATGTCAACACAGCATATATAACAATGGCGAACAACAATGACAAATTTGAAGTTTGAGGTCTATTTAAATCGCCGGTTGAAATGTGGATTGTTTCTGAAATCACACCGCCGCCAAGTAAGCTTATTACTAATCGAAACCACGTTTTATTTAATAGCATTATATAGAATTAGTATTTTTTATTTAATCTTATTGATAATTCTTAAATTCCTTTTAAGTAATTGAGATAATTAATTATCCCTTAGTTTACTTGTTAATGTCAAGGAAAAAACTGCCTTTACTGATAATTCATAATTTATATATCCTACTCTTTTAAACTACGACCCTTAGGTCCATTTCCTTCACGAAGCACTCTTTTTGAATGTAATAGTTGCACGGCCTCTGCAGAATCTTTTACTTTGGAAGCACTTCGAGCTAGCATTTCTAATTCAAACTTATTTAAAATACATTCTCTGATACCAACTTTTTTCCATTGGGAAGAATATGCACAGGAATTTGAGATTTCTCTAGCCAACGACAGTGCATCAAGAAGTGCTTGATTTGCTCCTTGTCCTTTGAAAGGACTCATAGGATGCGCCGCATCACCAATTAATGTTATGGCGTCTGTATTCTCAAGTAATCTTTGGTCGAGTAAATCACGGTCATATACTGGATATCCTGTAACTTGTGAAACCAGTGTTTCAGCTAAAATTTGCGGAATTGGGAAATGCCAGTCCATTCTCTTGCGAGCTTCTTCTAACAATGCTTGAGCACCATCTGCACTCAATTTTTTAGCCTTTTCTTCTTTTATTGGGAAGCTAAATTGCCACATCACTGAGTCAGCTGAATAGGGCATTACGTACATGCGTTCCGTACCGTTTACAGTTTGAAATACAGTAGCAGAGTCTAATAAAGGACTATTAAGATCTTTGAGATTTTTCAATGAACAAATACCTAATATTACTATGCACCCCAGGTAACGTAAGGGGTTCGGGTCTTCACCAAGCAGTAATTTTCTTACCGAACTACGAATTCCATCCGCACCGATAATTAGATCCGTCTTTACTTTTTTGATTTTACCATTCACATTAAAATTTAACTCTATTCTGTTGTCTTCTAATAACTTGTAATTTATAAATTTATGACCCCATTGTACTTTATCACCACCACTAAGTTGATTTAGTAAGGATAGGCGTAAAGATTGTCTTGGAATATGTATGTTCGTACGTTTCTGAACAGTTTTTTCACCCAAAGGATTGCTTATTCTCATTCCCCATTCAACAAGTTCTTTTCCTTCAGTATCATGCACCACATGCCGAGTTGAAGTCATTCCACCTTCCAAAGTGATAAGACCAAATGCTTTCATTGCATTACTAGCTTGTTGCAGAGTAAGTCCATAGCCTTGATGTCGAACATCGAAACTATCATCTCTTTCATATAATTTAAAAGGAATATTACGATGTAAACAAGCCACCGCAAGAGCCACGCCTCCAATACCACCGCCAATAATCGCGATTTGAGGATATTTTTCTGTATCGGCTTCAGGGTAAATTTCAGAATTAATCAACCCTGAACCAGAACAACTTGTGCATGTTAATAAGTGTTTATTAAGTCGCGTGTGATGGTTGTCACCCTTGCTCATTTTCTCCAAATCATCTAGCTCGTTTTGCATTCGGATACGAGAATTCTTGCGAAATCTTCTGCTTTTTGTCCCAAATCCATTACAGTCTAAACAAGCTGTCCAGCTAGTCTCCTTATTTTTCAATTCTATTTTTTATCATTAAAGATTTCGCCCAAAACCAAGTTAAAACTTTCGTTTAGCGACCACGAATATACTAAAAATGAAAGTTAACTTTAAACTAATTTTTAATCACGAGGAATCCCAAACAAGTCCAAAGCATAAGCCATTTTCACTTGCAAAGTGTCTCCAGTATTCTTTTGCAAGAAAATAGATCTTGAAGGAAACAGGCATTCTGAATTTGGTGAAATATTCCAAATAAAATTATCTGCATAAGTACAAAAAAGCGTATCTAAGTATGCAAAGGTAAGTGACTTCATTTCATCAGTATAGTTGTTTGGATTCGTATTCTGCAACTTCGGAATCAAATGGTTTGTTTTCGCCAAACTTCAGTGATAACCTTAATTTGCTGCAAAACATTGGCTGTCCGTATTTATTTACGTCAATTGTCTCAAATCTAAAAACCACAATGTTAGATTTACATTCATCTATTGATAATTCGCAAGATAAACCAGATTTGCTCGCAACTATGAGTGGTTGTGATTTTCCTTTTCAATAATTTAATTAATTAATTTAATCTTCCTTCAATTCCTTTTGTAGTTCATTAATGTTGTAATTCTATCTCAATAGGACAAAAACAAAATAAAACCATCAAACTAAAACAAAAACAAAACAAAAACAAAACAAAAAAAATTCGTGAAAATTCGTGTAATTAGTGAACAACCTAACCACTAACATAATCCAAAACAACGTAATGAAAATTCGTGAAAATTAGCGTAATTCGTGGACAACTTAACAACCCCAACCAAACCAACCAACCCCACAAAAAAAAGCAAGCTCCCAAAAAAGAAACTTGCTTTCACAATTAATATAATACCAATCTCAATAATAAATAGCCCGTCTAACCTTCGTTACATACTTAGCCAATCTTATCACTTGTTTCGTATATCCAAATTCATTGTCATACCAAGCATACAAAACTACACTCTTGCCATCTTTGCTTACGATAGTTGCATGAGAATCAAATACCGAACAACAAGTATTGCCAATGATGTCGTTGGAAACCAATTCTGGATCGTAAGAATAGAATATTTGATTTACCAATTCGCCATTCAAGGCTGCGTCTCTTATTGTTGCATTTATGTCTTCTAAGCTTGTGCCTTGCTTGAGCTCTAGACTCAATATTGCCAATGAACCGTTTGGTGTTGGTACTCTTACTGCGTTGGCGGTAAGTTTTTCTGCCAGTTCGGGTATGACTTTGGTAACCGCGCTTCCAGCACCTGTAGATGTAATCACCATGTTTATGGCTGCAGATCTTCCTCTACGTGGTTTATCGTGCATGTTGTCCAATAAGTTTTGGTCATTGGTGTAAGCATGTACGGTTTCTATATGACCTTTAACAATGCCGTATTTATCGCTTACTACTTTTAAAATAGGGGAGATAGCGTTGGTTGTACAAGATGCTGCACTGTATATGTTCTCGTTTTCAATATCTAATGCGCCTTGGTTAATTCCATAAACTACATTCGGAATTTCTTTACCTGGAGCAGTAAGCAATACTTTGCTAACTCCTTTTGCTTGTAAGTGTCTTGACAAAGCTTCTCTATTTGTAAATACACCAGTGTTGTCAATTATCAATGCGTTTTTAATACCATATTGTGTGTAATCAATATCTTCCGGATTTTTTGCGTCTATCATGTGCACGCGTTGTCCGTTTATAATGATAGATTTATTGGGCAAATCTTCGCTTACGTTTCCTTTAAATGCACCGTGCACTGAATCTGTTCTTAACAATGATGCTCTTTTTACAATATCCGCATCCGAACTTCCTCTTGTAACTATGGCTCTCAATCTCAATTGTTGACCTTTACCTGCTTGTTTTATCAATTCGCGTGCTGCAAGTCTACCAATTCTACCAAAACCATATAATACAACATCTTGAGCAACTCGATCACTTGAACCTTC
>JBBSUQ010000163.1:0-7358 GCA_038234235.1 Flavobacteriales bacterium | reverse complement strand
TATTCTACTTTACTTCCATAACCAATTCTTTTGAATGCTGGTAACGTATTTGGGTTATCATCATCTTCAACTGCTTTCAAAAAACGACCATACATAGCTGAAAACTTAATTGGGCCATTTGGTGTCAATTCTACTCCAGCTCCACTAAATTGATGTCCAGCAAGGGAATAAGGTGAAAATGTCATGCTTACATCTCCAATATGAGCCGTTACCCATTTGTATTTTGGGCTAACGCTTAAACGGTTGAAATTAAACGGAATTTTGTAGTCTAATTGGCCTCCAAGATTCGTAAAATTATAAGAAATAGGCATGGAAAACGAATACAAGGACACGTTTACATTTCCTGTGAAATTATAAACAAAAGGTTCTCTTGCGTTTCTATTGGAATCAAAATATGTTGCTCCTGCTGCAATTCCTCCTCCTATTTTAAAAGGTTTCCCTGAAAACGAACCTAAATCGACAGACTGAGCTTGTGCTTTTAAATTTATAAAAGAACAACTAATTGTTAGTAGTACTAAAAACGTTTTTAATGGGTTCTCGATACGCTTTACTTCGAGCGGAGACGAGAAGTTATTACATTTCATTCCACAAAAAACACTCGAACTGACGTGAGCATAACAACTCATTATCAAAGAGAAAACACTTAAAATGACGTTTGAGACATAATTCAATAGTAAAGAACTGACACTTTGATAACGTTGTTCTAAAAATTTGGTAAAAGGAAATATATAAGTAGTTTTATTAGAATTCACTGGTAAATATTGTAAAAATTATAGGCTTTTTTGCACTTTTATATCGACTAAAACGTAAGAATTAGCTCCATCATCAACGAATGCTTTTATCTTAAGTAATCCTTTTCTACCATTAGCAGTTACAAAAGGAACTATTCTAGGTAAAACATTGTTGTTAAAAGAAGTTTCTTCATTTATTATAGTAAGCGATTGCAAAAATGTATCATTGGTTAAACTATCAAACTCGCTTGCTGTTATGGCTGTGCAACCACAATTTTCTTGTTTGTTTGTATAATTTGTTGTGGTTGCATCTGGAATATTGGCTAAGCCAAAAGTTGTTGTATTTGTAGGTGAAATAAATACATTTGAAGTAAATGTACTACTTAACCCAAAATAGACCACATCAATTGAGCTTCCGTTTTCTGAGGTAATTTCGTTACTCTTAAAGACTCTTTTTTGAAGGGTTGAATAGTAACTTCCTAATGTATTTTGTGCCGAATTGATACCTAATTTCACATTATTTTGAACGCTCAAATTAGTGTAGGCTAAAATAGTGCTATTTTTAATCAGTGTTTCTGTTTGTTTTCCATTAGTTGCTGTTAGTTTTATTTGGTAATTCCCTTCGCTATTAAAAATAAACGTTGGGTTTTCTTGTGTGGATGTTGAAGGATTTGCTCCAATAACTTCCCACGAATAGGATGTTGCGCTTATAGTAGTATTTGTAATAAACACTTTTACAGGAGCATTGTAGTTGTCATCTATTGGTAAAACAGCATAGTCAAAATCGACATTTAGTTCTGGTAAGACTTCAAAGTTTATTGTTTTTTGTCCGGGTTGTCCTGTAGTGCTTATTGTATTTAATGTAATAGTTTGTGTTCCGGGAGTATTAAATAAAACGTTTGCTGGTTGCGCTTCTGTTGCACTTGCAGGAATTCCATTTGAAAATTGCCAATCGTAACTACTAACACTTTGCGACAGGTTGGTAAGTTGTACTTCTACTGGTGCATAATCATTGACTAAGATTTGGTAGCTAAAATCGGTTGAAGAATTTAAAGTAACTGTAATTTGCTTTTCAGTTTCAGAAACCGAACCGTCTTTGTTGGATACTTTTAATTTTATAGTTTGTGTTCCTGCCACTGTAAAACGTACTTGTCCTGGATTGAACAGATTGGATGTAGCTGGATTTCCGTTTTCAAAAGTCCATTCAAATACTTCACCATTTGTTGATAGGTTTGTAAATGTTGCTATTTTTCCAGAGCTCGTTATGGTTTCTTCAATAAGAAAATCAGCATTGGCCACTAAAATCTCTTCCGTTAAACAACTATAAAGAAAAAACAATGGCAGTAGTGGTAAATATTTGTAGTAATTTTTAACCATTTTGTTACTTAATAGGTTACGGTAATTTCTTTAAATGTGCTAAAAGTACCGTCTTTAAAAGTGGCTCTAATAGTGTACAAATAAACATTTCCGGGGTTAATATTATCATCTAAAAAACTCATTTTTTCTTTTTCATATTGGATTACTTTATACAAAATATAGCTTCCGTCTTTTTTCTTTTTGTATAACTCGTATTCGTAGATGTCTTTTTCTTTTGAAGACCAATACAATTCAATTTTTTTATTGTTTCTATCAACTGCATAGTCAAAAGACTTCATTCCAGGTCGTACCATTTCAATGATGGTAGAAATAATAAGTGGTTCGGCTGGATCGCTTTCGTTTCCTGCATCATCACTAGCAATAATGGTGTAGTAATAATCTGTTTTGGGAGTCAAATTACTATCGGTAAACTCGATTGTTTTTTTGTCTTTTACCTCCTTAATTAAGTTCCATTCGGTTTCTTTTTCTGATCGTCTGAATATTTTATGCGACACCACATCTTCTGAACTACTTTGAATAAACGTTATTTTTATTTTTCTTTCTTCCAATTCATAATCTTTAATGACGGGAGAAGAAGGAGGAATAATGTCAATTTTTTTGATTTCCAAAATTTTAGAAAACGCTGATTCATTATAACGCTGGTCAATCGCAATTACTTTGTAATATACTTTTTTGTTTAAGGCTTTTGCGTTGATGGAATCTTGGTAGGAATTGTTCAACCAAACGGCTCTTGTTACTTGTGAAAATTCAACACTTGGATCATAACTCCTAAATACTTTATAGCCTTGTAAATCGGTTTCGATATTCTGTTTCCACTTTAATTTTACTACTCCTAAAGAATCTATAACACCTTCAAGTTCTATAGGTGGAACTGGTGGAATTGAGTCGATAGGTTGCACTAATATAGGAAACGATTCTCTTGAACCTCCTTCTTTTGCAATCGCTTGAATTTTAAAGTAATTAGAGGGTTTTAATTTTGTTTTTACAATGTTTTTTCTTGTTGTAGGAGGTACATTTTGTTTTACTACTTGAAATTGTCCTTCTTCTTTTTCTCCTTGTAATATATTAAATCCAGAAATTTTAAATTCCCCTTCTTCTGGAAACGTCCACTGAATAGAAACTTCGTCTTCTGAAATAGCTCCTTTTGCTGTAATTTGCGGAGAATATTCTAAAATATTAATACCTTGACCCGAAACCACCTCTGACGGTTTGCTAACTTCTCCAAACGTATCAATACCTAAAATTCTATAGTAATATTGTTGCCCATTTTGGCCTAAATTATCGGTATAGGATATAATTTTACTTCTACTTTCCCAGGAATAGATTGGCACTTTGTTCAGTCTAGTGAAATTTTTACCATCTGTAGCTCGTTCTAAATGATAGGATGAGTACAAACTTTGTTGCGATTCAAAATCCCAAATTACCATGACTGTTTTGTTTCCAAAAATAGCTTCCGGCTTTAACGGTGGTGTTGTGTCGTTTCCGTCTTTTAATCCAATATAGACGGAAGCGGTTAAAGGTGTTTCGTTTGTTCCTAAATAAGAAATGGTGTACACATATTTTTCATTTGGCTTTGCCGTTTCGTCTTCATAACCCCATCCAGCCGCTTTTGTAGCCAAATAAGATTGTTCGGATGCCATTAAAGCAAATGCAAAACGTTGGTTATTTTCATCGTTTAACAACATCATACTACTAATCGAATTGTCTTTTCTTTCTACTTGAAACTCCTCTCCATAAATGGCTTGTGCTACTACTAAAACCGTACTATCTTGTTCTGACAGTTTTTCCCATTCTGCTAATGGTACTGGTAGTAATTTTTCACTTAGCACAACCGTTTCGTCTTTCATTATGGGATTACCATCTCTTAAAACGGTTGTTCGTTGTAATTTATACCCTGCTAACAAAGATTTTTTCCATAAAACGGGTTCATCTACAGACCATTTCAATAGAATTTTACCATTACTTACTTTTCCTTTTGCGTACACATTTGGAGCACGATAAAGCGTATCTCTTTGTGCTTGACAAATGAAGGTTACTATAAAAAAAAGAAAAATATATATTTTTAAAAATTTCATTCTTAATTGATAATTAATTTTTTAGTTTGAACATTTCCAGGTGTTCTTAATATGATGTAATAAATACCACCACTTATACTTAAATTGTATTCTTTATAATGGTTTTTATTAGGTGGAAAATTAGTTATGTTTACTAAACTACCTAGTGCTACTTCATATATAGCAATGGAAATAGGTAACGATTGTGCTAGCACTACTTCTATGTTAAATTGTTGTGATAAAGTAATAGGATTAGGATATAATTTAAACTCTTTTATTACAATTGTATTTGAATCATCTTCTGGTAAACCTGGATTTTCTTCTACTACTAATTGGTTGTAATCGTATAAAATACATCCTGAATTGTTGGTTGCTTTTAATCCTATTTCATATACTCCAACTTCTGAAAATTGCACAATTGCGGTTTGCGAGTTTTGTGAGATTATTTGTGCTTGCGATGGGAAAATCCATTCGTAATTCTCATTAGTCATATCACTCACATTGATTAATATAATTTCTTGGTCTTTATAGGTTTGTGAGGCTACTAAATATTCCGATTCTATTGACTCAGACAACACTTCTACAAAAACTGAATCGGTAAAACTACAACCGTTTGATGCCGTTACTGTTAAGCTATAAGTGCCTTCTTCTGAAATTGTAATAGTAGCATTATTTGAAGTAAATCCGTTATCTGAAGTCCAATTATATGTTAGATTATTACCCGTAACTTGCGGATTTAATACTGTATTTTGTCCTTGACAAAGTGTAATAGCATCTGGTAAATTGAAAGATACATTTGTTGGTTGCGAAAGCGAATAACTAAATGGAATGCTACAATTGTTCGCTATATCTGTTATTGTTCCAGTATAAGTACCACCTGCTAAATTTGTAACTATAAAACCATTTAGTGTTGGGTCGTCCCAAAGAATTGAAAACTGATTACTTCCTCCTGAAACTACTAGTATTATACTTCCAGAATTTGGACTTGCACAGCTTACATCTTGAATCGTTTCTTGAATGATTATGCCTCCACCAGCTTGCACTTGTCCCCCAGTGAATAGTTTTTCACATCCATTTGAATCGGTTATTAAAACCACATAATTACCCACAGAAACATTACTAATTGTTTGTGTGGTTGCTCCAGTACTCCATTGGTAAATATAGGTTCCTGAACCGCCTGTCGGGTTTATGGTTATCGTTCCATCTGAACTTGCTCCACAAGAAACTGCAGTGCTTGTAAAGGTTCCCGTAATTGCAGCTGGCTGTGTTAAAGTAATCATTATAACTGCTGTTGCGTTATTTGCATCGGTTACTGTAAGCGAATACGTTCCTGCAATAAGGTTTGATAGTATTGCTTGATTGCTACTGCTGTTATTTGGAAGTGTCCAAGTATAAACATAAGGACTTACACCACCTGAAACATTTGCTGTAATTCTTCCGTTTGTTCCATTATTACAAGTAATTTGTTGCACAATATTTTGAGTAACTACTAAAACGGTTGGTTCTGTAATTGTAATGCTATTTATATTAGTTGTACAACCTAAAGCATCTGTTATAATGACAGAATACGTTCCTGCTGGAATACCAGATACATCCTCAGTAATACTTCCATTGCTCCAAAGATATGTAAAAGGAGAAGTTCCTCCCGTTACTGAAATATTGATTGCTCCTGTTGCCCCACCATTAATCAAAACATGAGTCTGACTAACTAAAGTAGCTATTAATTGTGGACGAGTTGTGATTGTGAACGAAGGTAATGTTAGGGTGCAATTATTAGCATCTTTAATGGTACATGTGTAGCTTCCAATATTTAAGTTGGCTATATCTTCGGTTGTTCCAATAGTTATATTGTTTTGGTCTTTCCATACAAAACTATAAGGAGCTGTGCCTCCTGAAACACTTAAATCAATACTTCCAGAAGTAGTTCCAAAACAATTTATATTGGTAACTGTTGCATTATCAACTATCAAAGCAGAAGGCTGTGATAGATTGTAATTTACTGTAAAAGTACTTGCTGGTGTATTAGAATCGGTTATGGTTACCGAATAAGCATTGACTCCTAAACCAGAAATAGTCGCAGTAGTTGCTCCTGTATTCCAGTTAAAAGTATAAGGTGGTAAACCTCCTGTAGGGTTTGCTTTTATACTTCCAGTTGCATTACCACTGCAATTAATAGGTGTTATTTCTTGAATAGTTGCGCTTAAAGGTTGGATAACTGCTACTAAATAATTTTTAGAAAGCGTACAACCATTAGCATCTGTTACTACTAAATCGTAAGATCCAATTGGTAAATTAGTAAGTGTTGCACTATTTGTCCCAATGCTTGAGCCTCCTGTAGACCAAGAATAACTATAGGGTGTTGTTCCTGTTGTTACTACTACAGTTATACTTCCATCGGAAGCTATTGCGGTAGAAACAGGAACAATAATTTCTGAATCAAACACTAACGGTGTTGGTTCTAGTATTGCTATATTACTTGCAATAAAGGTACAGCCCTTTGCATCGGTAATGGTGCAAGAATAAGTTCCTGCTGTTAAGTTAGCAACGTCTTCTGTTGTTGCAACTATTTGATTTAACTGATTTCTCCAAACAAAAGTATAATTTGGTGTTCCTCCTGAAGGTGTTAAGTTTATAGTTCCATTGGCTAAGCCCGAACAAGTGATATCTGTTTTGGCATATGTTGCTGTTAATGCCGTGGGTTGTGTAACAGTATAGGATAAAGTTCTTAGTACATTGTTAGCATCTCTAACTTGAACAGTGTAAGTGCCTGCTGGAAGATTTGATAAAAAGCGAGTATTTGTAGCTTCAAAAACAGGAATGTTAGCTCCTGACCATGAATAACTATACTGATTAGGAGCTGTTCCTGCAGTTCCTCCACTAGCAATTACCTCTAAATTTGCTGTTGACGCTCCAAAACAATTTATCCCATTATTTTCTTGTATATTTATTATAAACGGTGGTGGTGAAGTAATCGTATAAGAAGCGCTTTGTGAACAACCATTAGAATCGGTAACAGTGAAAGTATAATTACCTGCTGCTAGGTTAGTAAGATTTAAAGTAGTTTGTCCTGTGCTCCATAAATAAGTATAGCTTCCTGTTCCTCCACTTACAAAGTGATTAATTGAACCATTGTTTATTGCTGGATCTACTAAATTTACTTGGTTATTTAGTGTAATTGCTATAGAAGGATTTTCAG
>JBBSUQ010000162.1:0-7518 GCA_038234235.1 Flavobacteriales bacterium | reverse complement strand
GGTAAAAATTCGATGAAGAAAAAGTTTTTAAACCGTTGTCAATTAAAATAACAGGTAAGTAAATTGTTGTGCCGTGGTGTTCATCACCCCAAAGGTGGTATTCATGCGCATCAGAAATATGGTGCATGATCATTTCACTCACATTAAATTTTTCCTTTTTTTTCTTTTGCGAATGCTCCGTATTATGGTGGTCATCAACTGCTCCCGGCGGCACTTCGGAATAAGCGAAGTTGGAAAGAACCAAAGAAATTAAAATAACAAAAATAGATTTCAAACTTTTCATTAAATCGTATGTCGTGTATAAAAGAAGCAATCAATAAAGCCTCAAAATTTGGCGCAAAGGTAGCTAAACTTTATTAATTTACAAGCCATTTTATGTAAGAAAATTGAAAATGATTTTCAACAATTTAATATTTTAGCTGAAATTTATGTTCACTTTTCTTTTCTATTGGAAAATCTGATCAAAAGCGCAGACTGCACAATAAGCAATATTACAAAGACACATAAAAAATGCAAGAGTGTGGTTTTTAGTATGTAAACCTTTTTATAAACCAAAAAAGCCATCATAAACAAGGTCAGTAATAATTGAATTGTAGTGAGGATCATGAACCGAGAAACAAACTGATCTGGCGGTTTGCTAAATGCCGGAAAAATTAAAATACTTCCAACACCATATAATATTAGATTTATCATTCCAACAAGAATTGCAGGTTTTAATCCGAAATCGGGGCTTATATATTTAGCAAGTAAAATGTAAGCTACAATAACAATTAAAGTAATGGGTAAAAATAATTTAAAATAAACTATGCCTTTATTCATTTTCCTTGCTCATTTTCTTTGCTCAATTTAATTACTTCACGAATAATTAACGTTAAAGAAGCCGTAACTCCAAAAAGCGTTAGCCCTAAGGTCCACCAAGGAGTTTTTGTATCGTATTTATGATCTAAATAGGTTCCTAACCAAGCAAATAGTCCAATTATAATTCCCATTTGTATGCCCAAAGATCCAAAACGGGCAAATTTTGACATTCCGGATTCGTTCTTTTCTGCCATATCAATAAACTAAATCTTCTGTATTTTCTTGTTCTGAAAAAATGTTTTCCTGAATTTTATTATTTTTTTTGATTGCTGTGCCAGTAACGATGCATTGGCCTGTAAATTTAGCACCTTCTTCAATGGAAATTAGTTCAGTTTTTATATTGCCCGTTAATACCGCACTTTTTCTAATAATTAGTAGATTTTCCACTTCAATATTTCCTAAAAGTTGGCCATCAAGTTCGGCTTTCATGCAATTTAAATCTCCAATTATTTTTCCCGTTTTTCCAAGAACTACTTTCCCCAGACTTTTTACGTCACCATCAATAGTTCCATCAATCCGAATATTGGATTCTGTTGTCATTGATCCCTTAATTACAGTGCCTTCTACAATTGTATTAAGTCTGCGAGGATCGTCTGTTACTGGTTGTTTTTTCTTACCGAACATAATTAATAAAATTCATCATAGAAAGATTGATATTCGGTTAATTTTTGAGTTTGAAATAAAGTTTGAAGATTTTTTTGAGTTATAGCGACAATCTTAGCATCTTGCAAGGTTCCCAAATTTCTCCTTGTATTTTTAAATACCCTAATATATTCTAAAGCTTCTAAATCTGTTTTGAATTCTTTTATAACTACTATGCTAATGTCCTTTTCCAAGTCGTAAATTTTGCTGTCAACCTGCAATCTATCTCTACTAAAAGATTCTTTATTGAAATTTACAACGCTTGTTTTGGCGGTGCTACTTATTGTTTTAGGTTCCAAGAAAATAATTACATAATGGGCCTTTTCACTGTAAGTATAAATATTATTCTTTGCGAAATTAGCTTCAATATCTTTTGAATAACCATTTTTTATAACATCTAACATTTCAAGTGCTCTAACCGATTCTGGCGTGTCTTTGTATTCTGCCACAATTTGCTCTAAAACTGGTTTCATTAAAAGTTTGTTGCTAGATGTTTGTCCTAAACTCATAGCTTTTAAGAGCATGTATTTTGCCCTAAACTCATTGTCTTTTTCGCTTTCAATAACCTCGTCTGCTCGAGCAATAACAGGGTAATAAAGCCTGCGATTGTATCTATCCAATACCGTTATGTATTCTTGCTCCTGAAGGGCCATTAGTTCTTTTCTCTTCACAAAATAATCTGGATCACGGAGATAGTTTGCATAATCTGAGTTTGGATAATTATCTAAAATGTAAGATTTGTTTTGTGAAGCCAAGCCCATATCCCCATCTTTATAAATTCCATAAAGCTGAAAGGCCGACATTACGTTATAGTTAGATTCATATTTGCGATCTAGCACGTTGTTAAATTGAGTTTTGGCATAATCTAACTCATTAAGTTGATCTTTATAAATAACACCAGCGTTATAATATGCTTGAACCAAGCGTTGTCTACTGGCTTCAATTGCTGAATCATTTTGTGGCAATTGTGCAAGCAAAGATTCAACAGTTAAAGAATCTACGCTTTGCACTTTGACAATTTTATCTTGTCCCTCATTTAAACTGTCATTTTCTGCAAAGGTTGCAAATACTATTTTCTCACTTCGGCGCCAATCGTCTTCGTTTTCTCGCTGACCCCAAAGTTTACGAAATTCATCATATCCTTGAACACGAGCTTTGGCATTGCTCCAATAACCTTTCCCACCATTTAAGTTTTGATCAAATGCATTCTGTGTTTTTTGCAATTCTAAAAGTTTTTGAGCTTCTCGTTTTTTTCGAGCTTCTTCATCCGCTTTTCTCTTGGTGATATAATTTTTAAGAAATGTCTCTTTTTCACCGTCAGACATTGCACTAATTTTTTGAATACTATCTTCAAATTGGGCAGTTTCTACCGCAATTACCAACTTAGATAAGTTATCGGCTTTGTTGCGGATTCCTTCAGCATTAGGATAAGAGTCGTTAATTACTTTTGCAGTAGAATCATAGTACTTTTGAGCACTTACATAATTTCGTTCCGAGAAAGATAAGTTGCCTAATTTTTCATAAGCCATTCCTTTTTGTCGAGTATTGCTGGTAGAATAGAAAGCTGAATTTGTAAGATAATCTTTTCCTTTCGGAATATTTCCATCGTTCAATTCAATTTCTGCTAAGGCATAATATATTTGATCTTTGTATTCCGCATTTTTAGGATCGCGAAGCATTTTTTGAAGTTCCTTTTTGGTATTTACATCGCCTTTTAAAACTGCTCGCTTTATCTTTGCATTGAAAAGCATTTCAAACTTAGCATGATATTTACCTACTTTTTTAAATTTCTTTGCGGCATCGTCTCTTTTTCCTTGCTTTTCGTATAATTGACCTAGTATAAAATTAATTCTTGCCTTGTCTTCTGATTTCTTAGCATATTTCAAAGATTCTTCGAGGTATTCAATTCCTTTTTCAGTATCTCCTTTTTTCAGTGCTAAGTCCGCTTTGGTGGTTTCAAAATCAAATCTCAAATTCTTCGGAAATTTTGCAGTTTCTTCTTCCTTTTTAGAATTCTTTTTTGATTTTGATGTCTTCTTATCGTTTTTTGCTTTATCGCTCTCGGCTTTAATTACTTTATCTAAATTATCAAGATTAAACTGAGCCTCTGTAAATTCTTTTAAAGCAATGTTTGTTTTTGCCATCCATAGTTCTCCAACATACAAAGAAGGATCATTGGCAAAAAACTTTCTAATGAATTTAAAATTCTTCATTGCCAAATCATAATCTCTACGATAATAACTCGCTTTGCCAATTAAAATCCAGTTTTCGTCAATAAATTGATTGTGCTCTGCATTTTTTTTAGAAGGCTTATCGTTACTCGGCATGCTGTGCTTCTGAATAACTTTGGTAGACTTAACTATTGCCGTATCAATGGCAGGATATAATCCAATCACTTCTTTTTCATCGGGCAAAGCTTCTATCGGTAAAATCTCGTAATAGTTTTCTTTTAGTGATGTTTGAAAAGTATTCAAAGATGTAGTAATTAACTCATTGGCGTTGAAATAGCCATTATATTGGGCCGTAAGCGTATGGTAATTTCTATTTATGAAAGAATTTCTTTCTGTAGAACAACTCCATACCAAAACAATTGTTAAGGCACAAAAAATAAGATATTTTATCAATTTTCGCATTCAGTCTAATGGTTAACCGTTCTTTAAACTAAAATCTTTGGTTTTTATTATAGTATTTTTAAAAAATATTGACTTTCGATATTTTGTATATTGATCTGTTATTTGTCGCAGTCGCTCATCGGATTTGCTATAAATTCTAAATCAACTGTTGTCCATAATTTTGATTTCCCGTCAGGTCCAATATGCAAATCTTGACATGCTTTGGCTAAGTCTTGAAAACTTTTAGTCAAATTATAATTCATCATATCTATAGAAAACTTTACAAAAAGTTGGTCGTTTACTTCCAAAATTTCTGCTTCTTCATCTCTTGTAACATTGTTCATTGTTACTTCTACCTTGCCTTCGTCCTTTTTCAATTTGGCAATAATATCGTTTGAACTCATTTGCCCGAAAAACAATTCTTTCAATTTGGTGTCTCTTTCTTCATTGGTAGAATTAACACTTTGAGTATTAATTTTTAAAGTTAAGTCTTTAAACAATTGATTTTTATCGTCAGTTTTTGTGTTAGAGGTGATTTTCACATCTGTAAACGATCCTTTGACAGCAGTCTTCTCAGTGAACTTAAATGCAGTCCATTGCACAGAAATTTGTGTTTCATCCAAAGTATAAAAACAAATTTTTTCATCGTTATCTTCTACTTTTTCAGTTTCCGTTTTACAAGCAAATAATAGAAGTGCAGTAATGCCTATCAATAAATATTTCATAATTTGTGTTTGGTGCAAATGTAATCAATTACTTTCTATTGACTTTTAACGCTTTTTTCTTACAACATTAATGTCCCTGTTTTTAATAAGCACCCATCTTAGCGATATAAAAACTGAATTGGTAATAAAAGTATTTCGCTTATCCAAGATCATTACTCCCGCTTGCAAATGAAACTGAAATAGTTTAAATCCCATTACAGGTGAAACACCAAAACGATTGGTAGTGAAATCGGTTTTGTAGTTCAAGTTGAGACCATAAGTTAAATCTAATCTTCCCATTTTGCGCCAATAACCTAAATTCCAACCAAGTTGATTTTGTGTAAAATTATAGTCAAATCCCAAATGTAAGGCATTTGTGGTCGGTTTTATAAGCTTAATTTTTTTCCACTGATATTCTGCTCCCAATTCAAAAAAGGTATATTTTCCTTTCTGTAAACCAATATATGGTCCATATTTAGTACTTCGTATTTCGGTTTTCTTTTTAAACAGATCTCCAAAAACACCCGATTTTTTTTGCGACCAAAGATTAAATTGGGTCGAAAAGCATATAACTATCAGAATTATTTTAATGGTATTTTTCATAAATATCTTTGAGTGTTCCAGCATCTTTTACACCAACGTTTAAACTATCAGCTATATTCTTCGCTTCCTCTAATTCATTTTCTTCCATTCCCAAAGAATCACTTTCTGATTTGTAAAAGTTACTTACAAAAATTGTGCTTTGTTTCAAAGAGGGAAGTGTAGCCTTGCTAAAGCCTATGATGGGATGGTATAACAAGGAATCGTCTTTGGTTGTTTTCTGGAAAAAATTACCTCTTTCATCGTAAGATTCTAGCAAAATTAAAATGCAGGAAACGATATATACAATTTTCAATGCACCCAAAAGTGCTCCAAATATTTTATTGACCATGCCTAATTGCACAACTTTTACCATTCGTTCCACAACCTTGCCCGCAAAATAAAGCATTGCACCCACGGCTAAAAATGTTATCGTAAAAGCAATTACTGGCAAATAAGACGAGTTCCACTCAAAGGTAGATTTTAGCCAAGAGGCAGTTTTATCTGAAAAATTAATACCGATATACAATCCTACAAACAGCGCGAGTAAAATAAAAATTTCTATTACAAGTCCTTTTTTAAAACCTTTCCAGGCTCCATAAACTACAGGGATTAATATAACGAAATCTATTAAATTCATATTATTTATTGTTCCAGTTTGTCATGGTGAGTCCTAAGCCAATAGTACAAAAAGACTTTATAAATTCGCAGGCTGTTTCAATTCGTTCTTTCATCGTTTCCAATTCCTCTGCATTCCATTCTCCCAAAACGTAATCTACTTGTCTGCCTTTTGAAAATTCACTGCCTACTCCAAATCTAAGTCTGGCATATTCTTGAGTTAATATTGTGCTCTGTATATCTTTAAGACCGTTGTGGCCGCCATCACTTCCTTTTCCTTTTAGTCTTAGTTTGCCAAAAGGTAAGGCAATGTCATCTGTAACTACAAAAAGATTTTCAAGCGGAATTTTTTCTTGTTGTAAATAATAATTGACGGCTTTGCCAGATAAATTCATGTAGGTATTGGGTTTCAGTAAAATTAGTTTTCTACCTTTTAATTTTATTTCTGCTGTTTCGCCTAATTTGTTGGTACTGAAACCCGTTTCATTTTGCCTGGCGAGTTTCTCCACAACTTTAAACCCAATGTTGTGCCTAGTATTCTCATATTTCTCACCAGGATTCCCCAAACCAACAATCAGATATTTCATTTTATTCGTCTTTCTGAATTTTATATTTAAGCAACTGGATATAAAGAAAGTTCTAAGATTTTTTCAATGTCTTCTGGTGTAATGCTTTCATTTTCACCTAACTTATCCCAGCCTCTGTCTTCCATTCTTTTTTTGATAATTGCGGGTGTTTTATCGCCTTCGGATGTATAAGATTTTATGTTAGTTTCGATTCCTAAGCTTTGAAAGAATTTTTCGGTTTTTATAATGGCATTTTTAGCTATTTCTTCGTCGTCTCCCTCTAAGTTCCAAACTCTTTTACCATATTGGGCAAGTTTTTCTTTTTTATACTTAAACTGATTTTCATACAATCTCGGTAAAACAATTGCCAATGTACGGGCATGATCAATTTCATGCAATGCAGTTAACTCATGACCTATCATGTGTGTTGCCCAGTCGTAAACTACGCCGGAACGCAAACTTCCGTTTAAAGCATTGGTTGAACACCACATTAAATTGGCGGCTAGCTTATAATCTTTTTGGTTTTCCATTAATTCCGGTCCAATTTCTATTAGAGTTGAAAGTATGGCTTCAGCTTGCCTTTCCTGTAAAAGATTGTCGGTTTTTTTTGTCAAATATTGTTCAAGAACATGCACAAAACTATCGGTTATGCCATTAGCAATTTGTTCTTTAGGTAAAGTAAATACCACTTCAGGATTACAAATTGAAAACTTAGGAAAAAACAATGGACCTCCCATTGTGCGTTTCTCCTTTAATTCACTTCGGCTAATTACTGCACCTGAATTGGCTTCAGAGCCAGTTGCAGGTAATGTAAGTACTGTGCCAAAAGGCAATGCTTTATTAAAAGTACAATCTTCTTTTCTCAACAATACATCCCAAGGGTCGCCTTTATAAAATGTTGCTCCAGATATAAATTTTGCTGCATCAATAACTGAACCT
>JBBSUQ010000161.1:0-7526 GCA_038234235.1 Flavobacteriales bacterium | reverse complement strand
CGGGAGATGGAGTAATACCTGGGTTATAATCATCATACCACAATCCGATTGCAGCTAAAACAATACCACCAACAGCTTGTAACTCAATTCTTGTAACATCATCTTCTAATCTTCTACCATTCGGGAAACCATCCATGTTCGGAATGAACTGAAGGTTAATATTGGCATAAGTAGGATCTGTAAGACCTAAAACCGCAGCTTGAACCAATCCTAATGAACTGAAATCAGCACTTGCTCTAGATGTTGCAGGCACTGCCATGTTCAAACGCAACATATCTCCACCATTTGGCAAGAAATTGCTAATGAAAGGTTTTCCTGTAGCCAATGGATCTCCATTTTTACCTGTAGCCAATTGGTACGGTCTCATGTTTGGAACTCCTGTATGGAATATTGGCCATAAATCTACTGATCTTGGTTTTCCAGCAGCTGGTAATAACAAACTTCCAAAATTAGCTTCAGAAAGTGCTGTATTATCCAATGCAACGTTACCTTTTAATCCGAAAAGTCCATCTTGTGTGTTTCCAAAGTCAAAAGAACCAAGTGAGTTTCTTTGAATTCTTAAACCAGCGAATGCAGGAACTGCACCACCAAATAAACTGTCATCCATGTACAACGCCAATTCAGGATTGTAGAAATACTCATCAAGAGTTGTTTCAGCCAATTCTTGGTAAGGAGTTAATGAATTCCAGAAATCTTTTTGACCAACAGGCATAATAGCTTCATTTGTCAATGGCATACCAAGTCTTGAAACTTGAACCCATGAACCTGATGTGCTTATTGTACCGTTCGTGTTTAATGTACGAACAGTTTCACGACTAGCAGAAGCCCAAACTCCAATAACGAAATTAGGATCTAAGATATCTGTAGCTGCACTTAAAGGTTGGTTTGTTTTTTGCAAAACAGTTATTGGCAATTGCATCACAATTGAATGTGTATTAAATTTAGCCAAACCATCTCTAACAACACCACCATTATTTTGTCTTGGTGCATCACCTAAGTCAAAAATACCACCTAAATCCACAAAGAAGGGATCATCAGAAGGACCAGCGAATACCTTTCCTCCACCAGGAAGATTGTAAATAGCTGCAGTGATTAAATCGTCATAAGGCATACCTAAACCAATACCTGGAGTATCAATTGAACGCTCACCAATGTTTGGCGGTGGAACATCAAGACCAGTCAACAATGTAGTAAAAGCACCTCCATCGATACTTCGTTCTACCATGTAAGTTGTCTTAAGGTTTTGAGCACCTAAACGAATGTTGAAGAAAGTTGTAGGATCTTCATTCGTTTTTGAAAACGTGAAACGGTAAGTGATATCATCACCCGAAACCGAAGCATCATTATCAATATGAATTTCATATCGAACATTTTCTCCAAAACTATAATAGTTTGGTCCACCGTTTCTAAATTCCGTAGGAATGTAGTTCGCGATGATTGTAATTGAGTTCGGATCATCCGGAGATTTGAAAGCATATACATCCGTGTTATCAGCAAGCGGATCATTTGCAATCAAAGGTGCCTCACGATGACTCGATGCTGTACTTACGAAAGCAAAGCCTCCTGCAAATAAAGCTGAGAATAGAATTTTCTTCATCCTTTGTTTTTTTTGATTAATATTAAATTATAATAGTCAAGCCCATTTTGAGCTCATCAACAAAGATACGTATGTACTAATAGTTTGGATTTTTATTAACCTTCTTTGGGGTGTTTTTAACGGGTTTTAACAATTAAAGGATAGTATTATTAAATGATTAATAAATTAAAAATAAGTTAATTATCGTATAAATATGTAAGTTAACATTATTTCAAATTCTAATTATTTTTACTGTACCGTCGGCATCAATTTTTATGATTTGAGAAGGATTTAGACTAATCTTATCAGTTTCTAAATCTAAAATAAAATCTACTGAATTTTTAATTTTGTCATTTATTTCTTTAAAAGAATTTGGTGCTTTATCTCCAGAAATATTAGCCGACGTGCTCACCAATGGTTTTTTAGATCCTCTTATTAATTGTCTGCAAATTGAATGTTGTATTAAACGGATGCCAACACTGCCATCTTCCGAAATAACTTGAGGAGCAAGTGTTCTAGAATTGGGATAAATAACCGTTATAGGTTGAGTGGATAAGTCGACTAAATCGTAACATACTTCATGAAATTCAGGTACATATCTTTCAATCATACGCCATGAGTCCATTAAAAGTATAAAACTATTGTGCTGAGTTTTATTCTTAATGTTAATAATTTTATCACAGGCATTTTCGTTTGTGCCGTCACATCCTAAGCCCCAAACTGTGTCAGTTGGATATAATATTGTGCCGCCTTGCTGAATAATTTCTATGGCTTTTTCTACTTTTTCTTCGTTCGTCATTTTTTCTTAAGTAAATCTGGTCTTCTTTCTTTTGTTCTATTCAAAGCTTGGTCTTCTCGCCACTTATCAATTTTGGCAAAATTTCCCGATAACAAAACTTCTGGTACTTTCCAACCATTAAATTCGGGTGGACGGGTATAAACAGGCGGTGATAGTAAATCATCTTGAAAACTATCAGTCAGTGCGCTTGTTTCGTCATTCATCACTCCAGGAATTAATCTTGCAACGGCATCAACAACAACGGCAGCAGCAATTTCACCACCTGAAAGCACGTAAGAGCCGATAGATATTTCTTTAGTTATATAATTTTCGCGAATTCTTTCATCCACACCTTTAAAATGGCCACACAAAATCATAATGTTTTGTTTCAAACTCATTTGGTTGCATAAACCTTGTTCAAGTAACTCACCATCAGGCGTCATGAAAATTATTTCATCGTAATTTCTTTCTGTTTTGAGTTTTTCGATAATAATTGCAATAGGTTCAATACTCATTACCATGCCAGCACCTCCACCGTATTGGTAATCATCTACATTCTTGTGTTTGTTTGTAGCGTAATCTCTAATATTATGCACGAATACTTCTAGCAAACCGTTTTCTTGCGCTCTTTTCATAATTGACGCAGAAAATGGACTTGCTAATAAGTCTGGTAATATTGTAAGGATATCGAATCGCATATCTATTTTAATTAAGGCAAAGTTATATCAATAAATTTTAATTGCTTCAAAACTCTTGTTACTTTTGATTTTTTTATAAATAGCATGAAACAAATATCAATTATATTTCTATTTTATTTTTTAAGTTTTCATTCACATTCTCAGGAATATAAATATGGAAATGAAACCTATACGTATCCAGAATTAATTGATTTGTATAAAATCCTAGCTAATAAACACAAAGAAATTTCACTTTATAATATGGGAATGTCAGATTTTGGACTGCCAATTTACGTTTGTCTAATAAATGCAGGTTCAGATTCTTTAACTTCTTTCGAAAATGCAAGAAAAGGGACTACCATTCTAATAAATAATGCCATCCATCCTGGAGAACCAGATGGGGTAAATGCTTGTGTTAATCTTATTAAAGAATGGATTTTATATGGAAAACCGTCAGGTATGATGCCAATAGTTGCCATTATTCCGGCATATAATGTCGGTGGCATGATGAATAGATCTAGTACAAGCAGGGCAAATCAAAATGGACCAAAAGAATATGGTTTTAGAGGAAATGCAAATAATTTAGATTTAAACAGAGATTTCATTAAAATGGATTCAAAAAATGCTGAGACTTTCACTAAAATTTTTCATGCGCTAGATCCTGATATTTTTATAGATACGCACGTTAGTAATGGCGCAGATTATCAATACACACTTTCAATGATATCAAGCATGAGAGAAAGATTGGCACCCAGCATTGCAGAAATAACTTATGAAAAACTCTTACCAACAATGTCCAAAAATCTTAAGAAAAAAGGTTGGGATTTGATGCAGTATGTAGAACTGAAAAATGAAACTCCTGATGAAGGAATTGTAGGTTTTAATGATTTGCCGAGGTATGCGAGTGGTTATGCTTCACTATTCAATTGTTTGAGTTTTACCATAGAAACACACATGTTAAAACCCTTTAATAAAAGAGTAAATGCCACAGAGGCCGCAATTTTTGAGTTTATTAGATTCGCTATTGAAAATAAAGAAGCTATTGAAATTGCGAGAAAAGATGCTGTTAAATACGATTTAATAAAAACAACTTATCCTATAAATTATAAATTGCAAGATAAATTCGACAGCATTTCATTTAGAGGATACGAAGCAAAATATAAGGAAAGTGAAATTAGTGGGTTATCTAGACTGTACTATGACGTTAAAAAACCTTATGAAAAATACATTTCTAATTATCATTTTTTCGAAACAAAAGATTCAATTAAAATCCCTGAATATTATATTATTACAGGTCAAAATCAAAAGGCTATTGACAGACTTGTAGCAAATAATGTTTCTCTCATTTATATTGAAAAAGATTCACTTTTAAATTTGTACTGTCAAAAGATTGAAAGCTATGATACGGGCAAAAATCCTTACGAAGGTCATTATTTACACACGAAAATTGTTAGTCAAGAAATTGAGAAAAGTGTTTTAATGAGAAAAGGAGATGTAATTGTAAGCACCAATCAAAAAAATGTAAATTATATTGTGAATACCTTAGATGCAACGGCGGAAGATGGTTTTTTTGCATGGAATTTTTTTGATAGTTATTTGCAACAAAAAGAATATTTTTCATCTTATGTTTTTGAAGATTTGGCAAGCGAACTTTTAAAGAAAGATAAAAAGTTAAAGGAAGCGTTTGATTTTGCAAAAGCAAACGATCTTGAACTACAAAAAAGCGGTAATCTTCAGCTTAAATGGATTTATGATCACAGCGATTACAAAGAACAATTTGTAAATATTTTGCCCATATTTAAACTTTATTAATTTAGAAAATTAGCCATCGAAACGTAGATAAATCATTAATTTTACCCCAAAAAACAAAAATGGCAAACGAAAAATATGATTTAGCGATTGTGGGAGGAGGAATTGTAGGAGCGGCAACGTTTTATAAGATTCAAACCCGCTATCCAAATTTAAAAATTGTACTTTTTGAAAAAGAAGATATTTTGGCCGATCACCAAACTGGTCATAATTCTGGTGTTATACATTCCGGACTTTATTATAAACCAGGTTCACTAAAAGCAGAAAACTGTTACAAAGGAAGGCATGAACTGGTCGCTTTCGCCAAAGAGCATAAAATTGACCATGATATTTGTGGTAAAGTAGTAGTTGCAACTCATGAAGGTGAAATTCCAGAAATGGAGAAAATTTTTAATTTAGGTTTACAAAATAAAATCGAAGGAATTGAAAAAATAAATTCAGATCAAATTAAAGAAATTGAACCATTTTGTGAAGGTGTAGCAGGACTTTGGGTGCCATGCACTGGAATTATAGATTTCCGAAGCGCTACACAAAAAATGGTAGATTTGGCATTGGCTAAAAATGAAAGCAGTGCATTGAAATTAAAACATAAAATTGACGCCGTAGAAAAGCATGAAAATCATTCTACATTGGTTTGTGAACAAGGCAAATTTGATGCTACACACGTTATATTTTGCGCAGGTTTGCAAGCTGATAGGATGGCAAAGAAAGATGGCGTAAAAATTAAAGAGAAAGTGGTTGGTTTTAGAGGAGATTATTACGAATTGACCGAGCAAGCGAAGCATAAAGTTAAAAACTTAATTTATCCAGTTCCAAATCCGGCGTTTCCATTTTTAGGAGTTCATTTTACAAGAATGACAGATGGAGAAATAGAATGTGGACCAAATGCAGTTTTCACATTTAAAAGAGAAGGTTACGGTAAAACAGATTTTTCTTTAAGAGATACCGCAAATGCGCTTTCTTATGGCGGAACTTGGAAATTGTTTTTCAATAATATGAAATTCGGGATAAATGAATATCGCCGAGCTTTTTCTAAAAAACTATTCTTAAAAAGTTTACAGACACTTGTGCCCAGTCTCACCATGGACGATATTCATCCGGGAAGATCGGGAGTTCGTGCCATGCTTTTAAATCAAAAAGGAGATACAAAAGACGATTTTAGAATAGAATATTTAGGCAATTCAATTCATGTTTTAAATGCTCCGTCTCCAGCAGCAACAGCATCTTTGGCAATTGGTGGTTATATTGCGGATAAAGCTGAACTCCACTTCGGTTTAAAATAAAATTCCTAAGATTTTATAAAAAAATGATTTCTTACTACAGTTTTTAGTTACTTTGGCAGTCACTAAGAACATTTAATGGCTTTAAAGACTGCTTTCATTTTAACAATACTTTCGTTTAATTTTTGTTTTTCTCAAATTACAATGGATCAAATTAGAATAGAAACGAATGATTCAATTTCGAACATAAATTCAGATGATTCCAAAATCGATGAGAAAACTAAAAAGCGTCTAAAAATCAATTTTTTTCCCGTAGTTTATTATACTCCTGAAACAAGTTTGGCATTCGGCGCGGTGGCGTTGTTTGCGTTTAATTTTAAGTCGGATTCTATAGGAGCCAAATCTTCAACAATAAACCCAAGCACGGCATACACCTTAAACAATCAAATTTTACTTTTTATTCCTTTCAATTTACTAATAAAAAATGATACTTATAGAATTATTGGAGAATTGGGAGCATACAAATACAGCTACTTATATTATGGTATTGGAAATAATATCCCCATAAATAAATCTACAGAAGAACCTTTTCTTGTAAGTTTTCCAAGGGTTCGACTTTCAGCCTACAAAAAGGTAATTAAAAATACTTTCGTTGGTCTGCGTTATAATTTCGACTATTTCACAAACTTAATCTATGATGCTGGTGGTGTATTGAAAAATAAACAAATTACTGGCACGCAAGGAGGTGTGAATAGTGGTTTGGGTATAGCTGCAATTTACGATTCAAGAGACAATATTTATTACTCTAGAAAAGGATTATTTATAGATTTTAGTTCAGTTTTTGATCGTTTATACTTCGGCAGTAATTATGTAATGTCCAAAACTACATTGAATGCTTCTTATTTTTTATCTCCCGGAAAAAAATCTGTATTAGGATTCAATGCGTATGTGCAAGGAAACGATGGCGAAATCCCTTTTTACCAGTTAGGTTTGCTTGGCGGGAACAAAAGAATGAGGGGTTTGTTTGAAGGAAGATATAGAGATAATAAGGTTGTACAAACACAAGTGGAATGGCGACAAGAAATTTTCAATAATTTAGGAATTGCTGGCTTTTTTGGATTAGGATGGGCAGCAAAAGAGTATAATGAAATTGCAATTAGAAACACTCGCACGGCTTATGGAGCAGGAGTGAGGTACAAATTGAATAAAAAAGAACATATAAATATCCGATTGGATTTTGGATTTTCTCAAACTGGATTTTTGACCTATTTTACAATTGGTGAAGCATTTTAAATATAAAATTGAATTAATATTATAAAACAAAAATGAAAAAAGTAATAACAACAATATTATTGGCGGTAAGCACCTTAACTTATGCTGGTAGTGGTCTAGAGACCTTGTCGATCAATTTGTTTGACGCTGTAAAAAGTAAAAATCAAACAAAAATAGATAAGTTTTCGAAAGAT
>JBBSUQ010000160.1:0-7529 GCA_038234235.1 Flavobacteriales bacterium | reverse complement strand
TTATGGGTTGTAGGGTCATGGCATGCCATGACCCTACAACCCATAACCCATAGTTTTTACAATCATCTCAATTTAACCCTATCTAGAATTATTCAAAATAAAGATTATAGCTATCTTTGCGCTAGTTATGGCAGAAATTACGAAAAAACCTTTTATTGTTAGAGAAATACGCGAAGAATTTCCAGCGCTCCGACAATTGATTTACGGTAAAAATCTTATCTATTTTGACAATGGAGCAACTTCCCAAAAACCGAAAGTTGTGCTCGATGCCATCAATCATTATTATTCTAAAGACAACGCAAATATTCATCGTGGTGTGCATTTTATGTCTCAACGTGCAACTTCTGAATATGAAAATGCCCGTGAAATTGTACGTTCATACATCAATGCGAAAAGTAAAGATGAAATTATTTATACAAAGGGAACAACAGATGCTATTAATCTTGTAGCTTTTTCTTTCGGTCAACTTTTAAATGAGGGCGATGAAATAATTATCTCTGCAATGGAACACCACAGCAATATTGTTCCGTGGCAAATGCTCTGTGAACGAAAAAAATGTGTTTTAAAAGTTGCACCTATAAATAAACGTGGAGATATTATTCAAGAAGAATACGAGAAATTACTCAACGAAAAAACAAAACTAGTATCTATCGTCCATATTTCAAATACTTTAGGAACCATAAATCCTGTTAAGGAAATGATTAAAAAAGCACATGCAGTTGGTGCTAAAGTTATGATTGATGGCGCACAATCTATCCAACACATGACGGTTGACGTTCAAGATATGGATTGTGATTTTTATTGTTTTTCAGCTCACAAAGTTTTCGGACCAACAGGAATTGGAGTTCTTTACGGAAAAGAAGCAATTCTTGAAAAAATGCCTCCCTACCAAGGTGGTGGAGATATGATTGAAAAGGTGACTTTCGAACGAACAACCTACAACGGCTTGCCTTTTAAATTTGAAGCAGGAACGCCACACATTGCTGGAGGAATTTGTTTGGGTGTTGCAATCAATTATTTGCAAGAAATGGATATGAAAGCCTTGCAAAAACACGAACTCGAACTAGGAGAATATGCCTCTGATTTACTTTCAACTTTTGAAGGATTGCAACTCATTGGCACTTCAAAGAATAAAACAAGTGTTGTGTCTTTTATTGTTGATGGCATTCACCCTTTCGATATTGGAACTTTACTAGACAAACAAGGTATTGCAATTCGTACTGGTCATCACTGCACGCAGCCTTTAATGGATTTTTACAAAGTTCCAGGTACAGTCCGCGCCTCATTTGCATTTTACAATACCAAGGCAGAAATTGATATTTTTATCGAGGCGGTTGAGAAGAGTATAAACATGCTTAAATAAGCAAATTGGCATAGCTGAAATAACAAGGCTAAATTAACAATACTGAAATAACAATATGGCAAGTATCGAAGAAAAACAACAAGAAATAATTGACGAATTCGCTATCTACGATGATTGGATGGAGAAATACGAGTATATTATTGAACTTGGTAAAGATTTGCCTTTAATATCAGAAGAAAATAAAACAGAAGATCGGTTGATTGTAGGTTGCCAGTCTAGAGTTTGGCTCGATTCCAAATGTGAGAATAATATCATGCATTTTTCAGCCGATTCCGACGCAATTATTACAAAAGGAATCATTGGTTTATTAATAAGAGTAATGGACGGAGAATCTCCAGAAACAATTGCCACATCTAACCTTCACTTTATTGGTGATATTGGTTTGGCAGAACACCTCTCTCCTACCCGTGCAAACGGATTATCGAGCATGGTTCAAAAAATGAAAATAAATGCATTAAAAGCGATGCAACAATAAAACATGGTAGAATTAGAAAATAAAATTGTAGCAATTCTTAAAACGATTTACGATCCCGAAATTCCGGTAGATGTTTATGAACTTGGTCTTATTTACGAAGTGAAAATTGATAAGGATAAAAACGTAGAAATCGAAATGACTTTAACTTCTCCTAATTGTCCGGTTGCCGAATCTTTACCCAAAGAAGTAGAAGATAAAGTTGCATCAGTTGAAGAAGTAAAATCATCTAAAGTAAACATCGTTTTTGATCCGCCTTGGGATAAAGATATGATGAGCGAAGAAGCAAAATTAGAATTGGGATTCTTATAAAAAATCTAAATAAAATTTAGTAATTAAATTTATGAAAAGAGTTGTAGTTACCGGAATGGGAGCACTTACGCCTATCGGTGAAAATCTTGCAGACTTTTGGTCGGCATTGCAAAACGGGGTTAGTGGCGCAGCAAACATCACAAAATTCGATACAGAAAAGTTTAAAACTAAGTTTGCCTGCGAATTAAAAAATTACGATCCAAAAGCCCATTTCGATGTCAAAGAAATTAGAAAATATGATCCTTTTTCCCAATATGCACTAGTTTCTGTAGCGGAAGCCGTAAAAGATGCAAATATCAATTTTGACGAATTAAATAAAGACCGAATTGGTGTAATTTGGGGGTCAGGAAATGGCGGAATACAAACTTTTCAAGATCAAATGAAAGAATTTTGTTCTGGAGACGGAACTCCACGTTTCACACCTTATTTCATTCCAAGAATATTGGTCGATATTGCTTCAGGTATTATTTCCATAAAATATGGTTTAAGAGGCGTAAATTTTTGTCCAGTTTCTGCCTGTGCAACTTCAAATACCGCAATGATTGAAGCTTTCAATTATATCAAATGGGACAAAGCCGATATGGTTATCACTGGTGGTTCTGAAGCGGCAATAAACGAGTCGGCAATTGGTGGATTTTCATCGGCCAAAGCACTCAGCACGCTAAATGACAATCCACAAGGTGCTTCTCGTCCTTTCGATGTTGACCGCGATGGATTTGTAATGGGTGAAGGCGCTGGAGCATTAATTTTAGAGTGTTACGATCACGCAAAAGCCCGTGGTGCAAAAATATATGCAGAAGTAGTAGGTGGTGGCATGGCTGCAGATGCTTATCACCTCACTGGCACGCATCCAGAGGGCGACGGTGCAGTTTTAGGAATGAACGAAGCTTTGCGCGAAGCTGGAATTTCTGCCGATAAAATAGATTACATCAATATGCATGCGACCTCAACTTCTCTTGGAGATAATTCTGAATTAATTGCTGCAAAAAGAGTATTTGGAGACAATAAAAATTTAACCGTTTCAGCTACCAAAAGCATGACGGGTCATTTGCTCGGAGCCGCTGGAGCTATTGAAGGTATTGCCTGTGTTATGGCGCTAAAAGATGGCATGGTTCCACCAACAATTAATACAAAAAACATCGAGCCAAATTTCAAAGATCTTTTCCATTTCCCGATGGATAAAGCAGTAAAAAAAGAATTAAAATACGCTATGAGTAACACATTTGGTTTCGGTGGGCATATTGCGAGTATTGTTTTTAAGGCTTATTAGAGGGATGATTGCAAATTAGCAATTTTTCATTTGCTAATTTGCAATCTGTAATTTCTTCACTTCCTCACTTTCTTCTGAAACTATTGGATAATTGCCAAAATAACCCGCGAGTTGAATGATATCGTAAACTCTTTTTGTGAATTTATTAGAAGTTGCTATCATTGTTACATTTTCTTTTTCTAGATGAACAAACATGGCAGTATTTCCATGCCACCAACCTGTGTGGTAATAAATGGTATCGAAACCTGGAAATATTTTCATGCGCATGCCCAAACCATAGTTTTTTACTCCAGGTTTTTCATTGCTGTAGGGGATGAACATTTCGTTTTTTAATTCTTTGCTTAAAAATCTTTCGTCGTGCAGAGCCAAGTCAAAAAGTAGTAAATCTCTTGGCGTACTGTATATATTTTTGTCACCGTATGTTGCATCTATAAAGTTGAGCGGTATTTCTTCATAAGTCGATTTATAAGAGGCAAATTGTTTGGCTTTCGATATGTCAATTACAAAAGAATTTTTCATTTTGAGCGGATCAAAAATCAAATCTTGCATCGCAATCGGATATGGTTTTTTAGTCAGTTTTTCTATTATCAATGCAAGCAAGACAAAATTAGTATTACAATATGAAAATTTTGTATTTGGTTTAAAATCTAGTTTTAGTTTTTGGGTACTTAATATTTGTAAAACATCAGAATTTTGTAAAAACTCATCTTGGTTCCAAAGGCTGTCGTTAGATGTGAAATAAAAATAATTTGGCACGCCACTTCTATGGTTCAAGAGCATTCTTATGCTAATTGTATCGTAAGGAAATTCTGGTAATATGGTATTTACTTGCTGGTCTAAAGTCAGTTGATTTTGCATTGCCAAACGCATAATTGCAACAGAGGTTAGGACTTTAGAGACAGATGCCAAATGCAGCGGACTATTTTCAGTCATTAACACAGAATCTTTTAAATATTGAAAACCGCTATATTTTTCAAAAATAACTTGTCCGTTTTGTGCAATTAAAATTCCTCCATTAAAATCAAGAGGAAGTAGATTTTTGTCGTAAAAATCTTGAATTAACTTGCGTTTTTCTTCCTTATATTCTGCACTTAGTTTTTTATATTTCGAAGAATCAGAATAATTTATTTCTGGCGTTACTAATATTTCCTTCTTTTTTTCTTCATTGCACGAAAAAAAATTCAAAGCTAAAATTAACGCTATAATTTTAAAAGTAAAATATTCTAACTTCAATATTCGGAACACTAATTATATTTTTGAGACTTAATTTCTTTTCTTGTAATTCAGACTTATTTTTTACCTTTTTTAGGTTTCATTTCAACTGCTAAATATTGTGCTGTATAAGATGTTTTCATTCCCTTTTTAATAATTTCTTCAGGGGTTCCTTCCACCACTATTTCTCCTCCGCCTTTTCCACCTTCCGGACCTATGTCAATAACCCAATCTGCAACTTTTACAATGTCCAAATTGTGTTCAATCACTAATACTGTATTTCCTTCATCAACTAATCGTTGTAAAACTTCCAATAAAATTCGAATATCTTCGAAATGCAAACCCGTAGAAGGCTCATCCAAAATATAAATGGTTTTTCCTGTTCCTCTTTTTGAAAGTTCCGAAGAAAGTTTTGTTCTCTGTGCTTCGCCTCCAGAAAGTGTCGTTGATGATTGTCCGAGTTTTATGTATCCCAAACCTACAGAAACCATTGTACCTAGAACTCGAGCAATTTTCGGAATAGGTTCAAAGAAAGTAAACGCATCTTCAATTGTCATATCCAAAACATCAGAAATAGATTTTCCTTTATATCTAACTTCCAAAGTTTCGCGGTTGTAGCGTTTGCCATTGCAAGTTTCACATTCTACATAAACATCAGGCAAAAAATTCATTTCTATTACTCGCAATCCGCCACCTTTGCATGTTTCGCAACGTCCTCCTTTTACGTTAAATGAAAATCTACCTGCTTTGTAACCTCTTATTTGTGCTTCAGGAATTTCGGCATACAATGCTCTAATTACATCAAAAACCTTGGTGTAAGTTGCAGGGTTAGATCTTGGTGTTCTACCAATTGCACTTTGGTCAATTTCAATAACTTTATCTAAATGTTCTAAACCTTTTATCTTTTTGTAAGGCAAGGGTTTTTTTACACCATTGTATATTTCTGCCAACAAAATTGGGTACAAAGTATGATTTATCAAGGTAGATTTTCCACTGCCAGAAACGCCAGCTACACAAGTTAAGGTTCCCAGTGGAATATTAAGATTTACATTTTTTAAATTATTTCCGGTTGCGCCAAACAATTCAAGTTTTTTGCCATTTCCTTTTCTTCTAGTTTTTGGAATAGAAATTTCCAGTTCGCCAAGTAAATATTTCGTTGTTATGGAATCTACTGAAGTCAGCTGATCAATTGGTGCTGCGTTTACAATTCTGCCACCATGCACACCTGCTCCAGGACCAATGTCAACAACAAAATCTGCTGCTTCAATCATTTCCTTGTCGTGTTCTACAACTATTAAACTGTTGCCAGCATCTCTAAGTCTTTTTAAAGAATTAATTAATTTGGTGTTGTCTCTTTGGTGCAAACCTATGCTTGGTTCATCCAAAACATATAATACGTTCATCAGTTCTGTTCCAATTTGGGTTGCCAGTCTTATTCTCTGTGCTTCTCCGCCAGAAAGCGTTTTTGCAGAACGGTGGAGGGTTAAATATTCCAATCCAACTTCCAAAATAAAATTTAATCGGGTTTTAAGTTCTTTAATTATTTCTGTTGCAATTATTTTTTCATCTTTCGAAAAAGATTTTTCCGCAGCAACAAACCAGTTTGGAATTTCTTGTAAATCCATCATGGCAATATCACCAATGTTTTTGTCGGCAATTTTAAAGAAATGCGATTCTTTTTTTAATCTGGTGCCTTTACATTCCGGACAAATAACTTTATTCATAAAGCTTTGCGCCCATCTTTGCACAGCTGCACTGCTTTCTTCTGAATGTCGGGCAATGAAATTTATAATGCCTTCAAACCTAACTGCATTCTTCGTTCGTGAAGTATCAAGATCATCATTTCCGTTTAAAAGTACGTTCAATACCTCATCGCTAATATCTGAAAGAGGAGTATTTATTGTATAGTTATTCGCCTCTAAATAAAACTGAATTTTTTCAAATAGGAAAGTTCGTTTGTACTCACCTAATGGCGCAATTCCGCCTTTTTTTATAGATTTTGAAGTATCTGGAATTATTTTATCCATATTCGCTTCCGAAACCTCGCCCAAACCATTGCAAGTGGGGCAAGCGCCATAAGGAGAATTAAATGAAAACAAACTCGGTTCTGGTTCGGCATAACTAATTCCGGTTGTTGGGCACATCAAAGTTCTGCTAAAATGTCTTGCTTCATTGGTATCAAAGTGCATAACCATCATACTTTTGCCACCGTGTTTCATTGAAGTTATTACAGAATCATAAATTCTTTTTCTATCTTCTTTTTTTACGGTAACGCGGTCAATTACAATTTCAATATCGTGTATTTTGTAGCGGTCGAGTTTCATTCCTCTAGTTATATCCATCACTTCGCCATCTACACGAACTTTGGTGTAACCCATTTTAAGAATTTGCTCAAATAATTCTCGGTAATGACCTTTTCTTCCCTTTACTTTAGGAGCTAAAAATATTGCTTTTTGATTGTTGTAATTTTCAATAATTAAATCTACAATTTGGTCGTCGGAATATTTGACCATTTTTTCTCCAGTATTGTAAGAATAAGCGGTTCCTACTCTGGCAAAAAGCAATCTTAGAAAATCATAAATTTCAGTAATTGTGCCAACGGTAGATCTCGGACTTCTAGAAACAGTTTTCTGTTCAATAGAAATTACCGGACTTAAACCTTCAATTTTATCTACATCTGGTCTTTCCAATCCTCCTAAAAACTGACGTGCATAAGCAGAAAATGTTTCTATATACCTGCGCTGACCTTCTGCAAAAATAGTATCAAATGCCAAAGATGATTTTCCGCTACCGCTTAGGCCTGTAAAAACAACCAGTTTATTTCTCGGAATAATTAAATCTATGTTCTTGAGATTGTGTTCTCTAGCGCCATAAATTTCAATATTACCATGCTCAATATT
>JBBSUQ010000159.1:0-7543 GCA_038234235.1 Flavobacteriales bacterium | reverse complement strand
GTTCTGTTTACAAAAGCTATATAAATTGTACTATCATTATATCCTTCTGCCGTTAAATCGATTTCATGGGTTGTCCACGCTTCGTTTTCTGCAATAACATATTCAATCGTATCTTTAAAAGAAGCCAGCGAATTATCAGTAAATGAAACCAAAACGTAATATTTTTCTTGAAATGATGGATCATGCGACGCAGCTTCCCAAGTCAAAAAATTACCGAAACTACCTAACGTCAATTGTGGAGTTATGAGCCATTTGTTAGCAGTTCCAATTGGCGAATAAAAAGAAGTGCTGCTCACAACTGAATCCGATGCCAAATCTCTGTTTTCTGTAACAATCCAAGCAGCATTGTATTCCATTACTTGTGGGTCGGGAGTTTGCATATCAACATCTACTCTTGACCATGTTGCGGGAAAACCCAATTGAAAATCTTCGTTTAATATATTTGTTTGTGAACTGGCTATGAAACTTAAAATCACGAAAGTGCCAAAAATTATGTTTTTCATATCTATAAATTTAATTGCTTGTTGGAATTTTACTTCGTCAGCAATATCAATATTTCCTTGTATTCTTGATAAAAAATGTCAAAACCGAGTAATTTTTCTTTCCAAAATTCAAATATTTTTATTTTATCTTCAGGATTGTAAATACTCACGTTTTCAAGCACCCATTTTATTCTGCTAATGTCTTGACCATTTTCCATGTTATGGTTTTCAATCCAAATAGCGTCACTGCCTACATTTTCTTCCATCACCCGTTGCAATTCACCCAACTGCTCATAAACAATGGCTCTAATTCCATCATCTTTGGCTTGAATATCAACATATAATGCTGCAATATGGCTGTCAACATGCAACCTAACGAAAATTTGCTTAACATCAGTGGGGTAGGTGAGCCAGTTTATGGTTTTCCCGTTGCTAGATTTAAAGTAACTGAGATAATCTCTTAATTCTTTAAAAAATTCGGTATTTATATTCTTCTTTTCCTCTCGGCTTAGCATCAATCAAAATCTATATTATACTTGCGTTCGTTATAAGTTATAATTTCCGGCAAATATTTACTGTTATATTTAAATTCTATATTCGTAATCTTATCCAAACCAATCCATTGTTCGTATTTGGTTATACGCTGGTCGTCATCGTAAGAATACTGTTGCACCCTGTTTTCTTGCGTATAATTTTGACCTAAAATATATCCTACTTGAGGCAAACCATTGTCAACATAAATTGCATATTTCAAACATTTTTCTAATTTACCGGCTTCTACATCTAAACGTGAATTTTGGCTTTCAATAAAACTTTTTAAAGAATTTCCCGTCGGTACGTAATAAGTTATGCTAAAAATTCGGTCGCCAATTCTGTCAATCACCATTTGTATCTGTTCCCCTGCGGAATATACATCTATATTATTGCTGGTATTATTTCTGTGTAATTCTAAATTCATTACACCATCTTTTCTTATAATGTTGGTGTAGGCATTTGCCTTTTGCCCCATGTAGCGTTCATAAATGAGTTTAGTCACCAAATCATTATTGTACTCATATTTTACACTCGTATAAGCATTTTTAACATCTGGCGCTTTCTTAAAAGAGTAAGAAAGAATTTTGCCTTTTTTATCAAAATCAAAATCATATTTCTCAACCACATCATTCGGATTTTTACCACCAAAACAAGTCAGAGCCATGTTCTTGGCGTTAATCAAATCAATAGTTTTTTCGTTCAAAACATATACGAAAGTGTTGTTTATATTAAACAAATAAGGAATATTATAAGGATTAAAAAATACCTTATTTTTCAACGATACACCGTTGGGTAATCTCAAAGACTCATTCTTACTTTGCAAGCATGCAGTAAGTGATAATATTAAAATTGAGAAAGTAAAGATTTTGTGTTTTATCTTCATTGCCTGCAAATATATTACTTTCCGCTGGCAAAATAAGGTAGAGAGTTAATTTTTATCATTTTTTTTTGACGCGTGCAATAAAAATTGATTCAATAAAGTAATGTATTGCACCCGTATCCGTGCTTTAGTATGGCATTTACCAAACCATTTTGGCTGAGCAATACAAGCGTTTTCCTAGCGTCAAAGCATTGTAAAGCCACGCCAAATATGGTTATCAAAGCCATAGCTACCGCACTTCTCCGGCGCGTAAACCTAACCAACACTTAAATCAAAAATATCACATCATATTACTTGATTTTAATATTCATCCTCAAAATTACTTTATACACACCATTAAAAAAATTTATATTTTATTTGCAAATAGGCTTTTATAATTTTTGCATCTTTGCGCAATTATGAGTGAAAATCATGAAGAGGGTTTAATTACTGCTATCAAACGGTTCAAATCCTTGTTCGCACAAGATAAGCCTGAACTGTATCAAATTTATATTTATGCCGTTTTCACAGGTTTGCTAAGTTTAGTTCTCCCTTTTGGCATCCAGACAATCATTAATCTAATTCAAACCGGACGAACAAGTAGTTCTTGGTATTTTGTTGTTATTTTGGTAACCGGTAGTGTTATTCTCTCTGGTGTTTTGCAAGTTATGCAGTTGAGAATTGTGGAGCGTCTTCAACAAAAAATATTTTTTCGTTCCGCAGTTGAATTTACCTACCGTATTCCCAAACTCAATTTAAGTAAGATCAGTCATTCTTATCCGCCAGAGCTTGTCAATCGGTTTTTTGATGTGCTCACAGTGCAAAAAGGCATGTCTAAAATATTAATTGATATGACAACTGCAGCGCTTCAAATTATTTTTGGTTTGGTGCTGCTTTCCTTTTATAATAACTTTTTTATCGTTTTTAGTTTCATCTTGTTATTCTTGCTTTATTGGGCGCTTCGCAACACCAGTTTTCGTGGTTTTTCTACAGCTTATGAAGAATCATCTCATAAATACAAAATGGCGTCTTGGTTACAAGATATCGCAAAATCTCTGGCTTGGTTTAAGGTTTTTAGTAAGGCCGATTATCACCTAAAAAGAACAGATGAAATTACCTATAATTACATTCAAGCAAGAGAGAGACATTTCAAAATAATAGTTCGTCAATTCATTCAACTTATTGGCTTTAAAGTGATCATTACTATGAGTTTATTACTTATTGGAGGGCTTTTAGTTATCCGTGGACAAATGAATATTGGTCAATTTATAGCATCAGAAATTATCATTCTATTGGTAATTTCTTCAGTTGAAAAGTTAATAATGGGGCTCGATACTGTTTATGATGTACTTGTAGGAATAGAAAAATTGGGTGGTTTCATCGATATTGAATTAGATCACCAGGCAGTTGATGAAAAACAAGAGTTTAATCACGAAGTTGAAGAAGAGGAGCTAGACATGCGTTTACAGGATGTATCCTATAATTCACATTTTGATAATAGAGTGGAAATTTCTGAAATTAATATAGCATTAGAGCGCAAATCACGGGTGGCTGTGGTAGGAGGTAGGCAATCTGGTAAATCTGTTTTTTTCTCGCTCATTGCAGGAATAAATTCAGATTATCGCGGAAAAATTCTAATTAATGGAATTACCAAGAAAAATTATAAAAACGCTTCAATTTTCGAAAAACTCGCTTATTGTAATAGTGCACATGGCATTTTTTCGGGTTCCATAAAGGAAAATATATTAATGGGACGTCATATTTCCGATAAACGATTGTTTGAAACTTGTAATAACGTGCAAATCATTGATTTTATAAATAATACAGAAAACGGATTCGATACTGAAATTCTCACTGATGGTAAATATTTATCACAAAATATCAGGCTAAAAATTTTACTAGCAAGAGCGCTAGTAAGCTATCCTAAATTACTTATACTTGAAGATTTCGTAGATAAATTGTATCTCAACGGTGAATTCGAACTTTTAGATTATCTTTTCGATCCAGCTAAAAAATGGGCTATTATTGCCGAAATTCAACACCAAGAATTACTCAAATATTTCATAGATGTTACTGTTTTCGAAAATAGTAAAATGAAATTAACAACTTCCGTCGAAAATTTCATGGAAGACCCAACGATCAACGACTATTTATATGCTTAATATATCCGAAAATAGAGTTCATAAATATGTTAATGTAGAACAAATGCGTTCTTATAAACAGATTAATAGGACAGTATTTAAGAAAACTGTAATTAGAATTTTGCTAATTTCTTCACTTTTCGGATTCATATTATTGTTTTTTCCATGGACCCAAAACATAAATGCCAAAGGTTATCTTACAACGCAGTTAGCAGAACATAGACCTCAAACAATAAATTCAATAATTGGTGGTAAAATTGAAAAATGGTATGTCAAAGAAGGTGATTTTGTTAAAAAAGGTGATACCATTATTTCTATTACCGAAATAAAATCAGAATATTTTGATCCTGAATTACTGACCCGAACAGAAGAACAACTTAACAATAAAGGCTCGTCGGTTACGGCTTATGAGAATAAACTAGGATCGTTACAAACTCAAATTTCAACCCTGGGAGAAATAGCAAAATTGAAAATGCAACAGAATAAAAACAAGTTGCAACAAATGGACTTTAAAATAAGAGCCGACAGTGCAGATTTAGAAGCATATAAATCCCAACAAATTATTGCAGAAAAACAAGTTGAAAGAACTTTAGAATTGTATGATAAAGGAATAAAATCTTTAACAGAATTAGAACAAAAACGAGTGAAATTGCAAGAAATGAACGCCAAAGTTTTAACCCAACAAAGTAAATATCTTGGAACTAAAAATGAACGTTTCAATGTACAAATGGACATTGCCAATACTCAAAATGAGTACATGGAAAAAATTGCCAAAGCAAATTC
Organism: Flavobacteriales bacterium; assembly: GCA_038234235.1. Classification (GTDB taxonomy): domain Bacteria; phylum Bacteroidota; class Bacteroidia; order Flavobacteriales_D; family Crocinitomicaceae; genus JBBSUQ01. The sequence continues at coordinate 2,744 of JBBSUQ010000159.1, read as the reverse complement.
TGATCTTTCAAGTGCCACTTCTGACAAGCTAGACGCTCAAAATGCAAAATCAAAATTACAAAACGCATTGGCCAATTATTCCATTCGTCAGGGATATTACCACGTTACTGCCGCGCAAGATGGTTATGTTACCAAACTAACTAAATATGGTATCGGCGAGATTATTAAAGATGGTTCCGAAATAGTAACTCTTATGCCCATAAATGTAGATTTAGCAGTTGAATTTTATGTAGATCCTGTAGATTTTCCATTGGTGAGAATTGGTGAAGAAGTTCGGGTTCAGTTTGACGGTTATCCAGCAGTTGTTTTTAGTGGTTGGCCTAACATTTCTACTGGTACTTATTCTGGAAAAATCTATGCAATGGACAATTTTATTAGTTCAAATGGAAAATACAGAGCTCTGGCAATGCCAAATGGTAAAACAGCAGAATGGCCAAAAGTTTTAAGGGTAGGCAGCGGCGTTAAAACCTTTATGTTGTTGAATGATGTACCAGTCTGGTATGAGTTGTGGCGAAAATTAAATGGATTTCCACCAGATTATTACAAAGAAACAGATAAAGGAATAAAAGATCAAAAATGACAAGATTTATCTGCATTTGTTTAATTGTAATAATTTCTAAGCACAGTTCTTCAACTTTTGCGCAAGATTCATTGCGCGGAATCTCTTTGAATGAATTTCTCTCAATTGTTGAAGAAAACCATCCGTTAATGCTCCAGGCAAATTTCAGAACTGAACTCGCGGATGCCGAAAGATTAAAAGCAAAAGGAAATTTTGATCCAAAAATATTTAGTGATTTAAGTGGAAAACAATACGATGGTAAAGATTATTATTTCCTTTCCAATTCTGGTTTAAAAATTCCCACATGGTTTGGTATCGAAGTTAAGGGAGGATATGAATACAATGATGGCGATTTTCTCTCACGATCTTTAACCGTTCCCGGTTCCGGACTTTGGTATTTTGGTGCAACAGTGCCTTTAGGCAAGAACTTATTTATTGATGAACGTAGAACCATGTTGCGTCAAAGTGCATTAATGCAAGAATATTCATTAATTGAGCGAAAATTATTATTAAATGACTTAACATTTTCTTCCGTTCAAGCATATTGGGAATGGTACACTGCCTATCAAAAATACAAAATAGCCGAGCGCGGAGTGGAGTTCGCCCTTCAAAGAAAATTGGCTGTGGTTGAAGGTGCAAGAGTTGAGGAATACGCCATAATTGATACTGTTGAAGCGCACATTCAATATCTTACCCGACTAACAGATTTTCAAAATGCATGGATTGATTATCAACAAACTAAAGCACAAATATCTACGTTTTTGTGGTTAAAAAATCAAATTCCATTAGAGTTAGATTCTTTGACAATACCTATATATGAGCCAGCAACGTTGAAAATTACCAATTATGAACTTTCAGACTCTTCCGTTTTTCTTAAAACTTATGCATACAAATTAGATATGCTAAAACTAGATGAACGACTGGCTAAAGAAATGCTCAAACCACAAGTAGATGTCACGCTTTTGCCCTTGGTGCAACCAACAGAGCCCAATACATTTAGAACCTATGATGTTGATAATTTTAAATGGGGAGTTACAGCCAGTTTTCCAATCTTTCTGCGAAAGGAGAGGGGCGAGATAGCCAAAATTAATATCAAACAACAAACAGCTGAGTTAGATTTGGCACTGAAACGCAATGAATTAGCAAATAAATTAAGTGTTTTAAAATTGAGTATAGATACTTACAACCAGCAAATTTTAATTCAAGAAGACCTTATTCGCAGTAACGAAAGATTGTTAGAGGCAGAGTATCTCAAATACAGTATTGGAGAGAGTTCATTGTTTTTAGTTAATTCCAGAGAGGTCAAATATTTGGAAGCCTTGGTAAAAATGGCGGATGTTCAAAGTAAATTAGAAATAACAAAAGCTAAGATTAGTTGGACATTGATGGTGAATTGAGATTAATTATTCTTGTATTATGTTAAATAGGATTTTAATATAAATAAGTAAATTTAAAATTACACTTTAAATCTAGTCCTAACGAGAATCCACTAAATATTATATTCTGTCAATTAAAAATTTCTGAGCGATTCTAGGAGAGTAGATTCAATACTTAATTTATTCGCACAAATTCATAACATAATCGGAAACCATTAATCTTTTTTTCCTTCCAGTTACAAAAGGCCAATATTTGATTGTAGGCAACATTCACATCGGGATAGTTGTCATAAGCTGGATGCCAGAAATAATAGAATGTAAAGGAAAAATACTTATTGAGAACATTAAAATTTGTAGTATCATTTTCTTTTATTCATTTTGATTTTTAAAAGGGATGGTTGCGGAGTAGGGTTTGGTTTTTATTTTTTGACATGTAAAATTACTAAAAAGAATTTTGATTGGTAGTTTGTAGAATAGGTATTGAAAATTAGAGGTTGAATATTCCCTGAGTTTCTATTTAACATAATATTAATTATAAGACAAAATGATACTTGTATGATATTGATTTTCAGACACCTTTTAAATCAAATCTATAACTGTTTTTTGATTGATTTTAAGGATTGCAACTAACTTAGATTATAAAGTTTATATTTATCTTAGAACACTCACATGCCCTACAACAACTTCGCTTTTAGAAAATTCTGAGCTGTAATTTATTTTATAAGTATAAAGTCCATCTTGGATAAGTTTACCTTTATAAGTTCCATCCCACATGTAAGTTGGGTCTACTGATTCAAATATTATTTCTC
>JBBSUQ010000158.1:0-7560 GCA_038234235.1 Flavobacteriales bacterium | reverse complement strand
TTCGTTGAACCATCTATGTGTCATTTCATTCTGCTTTTGCATCTCATTTTTTAATTTTTCTTTTATCTCTTTCGATTTTCCAAGAGAGTTTAGGTTATTATTCCTGTTGTCATTTTTATGTTTTTAATTTTGTTTGTGTTCTGTCGTCATAGGGTTACCGCCAACGGTTAGTATACGAAGCGTAGTATCCCGCAGGGTGCTATGATTTCATATACAGTGTTACTTTACTCTTTCTATAGATATTATCTTTTGCAATCTTTTAATATTCATATTTTGAATCCCGGTTTGGTTAATTCCTCCACATTCTAATACTCCCAAAACTTTAACCATTTTATTTATATACAGGCTTTCAATCACTAAAGAGTTATGAATAGGAACTGTTCCATTATTTCGAAGCTCAATTTCAAAATCAAAATATTGGGTACCTCCGCCTTTACCATTATGATCAGGTTCATATTCTGTCAGTACCCCTTCAATTAATACAGTGTCACAATGACCTATCGAGTTATATTCACTACTGCTTTTTATTGTAGGGTATTCTGACTGTTTTTCAAGTACACCCGTATGAGTACTACAAGAGATCACAATTAAAGATAAGAAAAAATAAAAATACTTCATCATTCTATTTGGCGTTTTAAATTATATATAACAAGTAGATATGAACATTGCTTATATCCCTTTAGTGCACGCACCATCAAATTTAATATTAATCCTGAGTTTTTTAAAACTATAAATCACAAAGCCCTTTCTTTATATACAGATTGAATTATCAAATAATGTTGTCTTCAATTACAGTTAAATAAATCTTTCGTCAACTTCCATAACCGTTCCACACTTGTCGCAAGTACGATTTTCTAGAGACCCATAAAAATCTCTGAAACGTGAAATAAAATCTTGCTCAATATCTTCCAATGGAAATTTGTATTCTTTTAATTGATGATTACAATTTTCACAATACCAAATTAATCCATCTTCCAAGTCAGTGTTTTTTCTTACCCTTTCAATTACTAAACCAACGGTATTTTCTCCTCTAATTGGTGAATGTGGGGTTTTGCTGGGCAACAAAAACATATCACCTTCTTTGATGTGTATATCATGAGAAACTCCATCTTGTTGAACTTTTACTAAAATATCACCTTCAATTTGGTAAAATAACTCTTCACTTTCATTGTAGTGGTAATCTTTACGAGCATTTGGACCGCCAACAATCATCACGATAAAATCTCCTGCCTGGTGGTATAAATTTTTATTGCCAATGGGTGGTTTAAGTAAATCACGGTTTTCATCTATCCATTTTTGAAGATTAAAAGGAGCTATCATATTTTAATGTTTTGCATAAAGATATAGAATCTAAAAATTATGCAATGCATCCGAGACAAAATTTATATTTTTAGCAAAAAAAGAATTATGGATTTGAATTTGAATAATAAAAGAGCTGTAGTATGTGGAAGCACACAAGGAATTGGAGCTGAAGTCGCAAAAACTTTAGCAAAAATGGGAGCTTCCGTAACACTTGTAGCAAGAGACGAAGCTAAACTCACAACAATGCTCAAAGAACTTTCCACTTTATCAAATCAAAAACACGATTATATAGTTGCAGATTTCAGCAATCCACAAGATTTGAGATCCAAAATAAAAAATTGGGCTGAAAAAAATGTTGCTCATATTTTAATAAACAATACAGGAGGACCAAAAGGCGGAGCCATTAAAGATGCTGATACTGATGAATTTTTAGCGGCATTTAATCAGCACTTAATTTGCAATCACATAATGGTTCAGGCGCTGTATCCTTCAATGCAACAAGAAAAATACGGAAGAATAATAAATATAATTTCAACAAGTGTAAAACAACCCTTACCAAATTTAGGTGTTTCTAATACTATTAGAGGCGCAGTTGCCAATTGGAGCAAATCTTTGGCAAATGAATTAGGGGAATTTGGAATTACGGTGAATAATGTTTTACCAGGAGCTACTGATACGCAAAGATTACAGTCAATTGTATCAAACAAAGCCAACAGTAGTGGAATAGACATGGAAGTAGTAATGCGAAAAATGGCAGAAGAATCTCCTATGAAACGCATTGCTCAACCACAAGAAATAGCCAATGCAGTAGCATTTTTAGCCAGTCCTGCAGCCTCTTATATAAATGGAATAAATGTACCTGTGGATGGTGGAAGAACTAAATCGCTTTAAATATGATGGTTAATTGGCACGATAGCAATCGAGGATATTATCTAAGCAAACTTACGTGGCCAGTAATTGTGCCATCTCTGCCTGAACGGGTTAGGTATTTTAACTTATAAGTATATACGCCATCTTGAGCCATGTTACCATTTGGTGTGGTTCCATCCCAAGATTCCGTCATGCTGCTCGTTTCAAATATCAATTCTCCCCAACGGTTATAAATTAAAAAATCTATTTCTTGTAAGCCAATATATTTTCCATAGAAAGTATTGTTGTTTCTATCATCGTTTGGCGTAAAAGCATTTGGAATATAAATATACCATTCTTCTTGAATATCAATAAATTTTACAATTGTATCTGAGCAACCTAGATTGTCGTAAGCAATTAAAGTTATGGTATATGAACCAGAATCAACATAAATATTTTGAGGATTAGTTATAGTTGAAAAACTACCGTCACCAAAGGTCCAATAATAAGTGTTGGCATTTTGAGAAGTATTTTCAAATGTTACTGGTAAATCTTCAAAAAAAGTTTCCGAATGCACATTGAAATCGGCAGTCGGAGATTGAACAAAAACAGTAACGTTTGCTTTAACATTGAAAGTTTGACACTCATCCATTACTATAACTTCATAAGTAGTAGTTGATAGTGGATCTACCCAAATTCCCTGAGTAGTTTCATTAGTTGCTGGCCAAAAATACGAGTAAGAACCAAAACCACCAGAAGGCGAAACACTTATAAAAGTACTATCGTAAGGACAAATTGTAGGATTGGGAGTAGTTACTAAAATCAAAGGAGGACTTGTAATTGTATAAAGAATTACTGCCGTATCTCTTGCTCCACAAAAATCAGTTATTATAATAGTATAAGTTGTTGTAGATGGAGGAATAACCATTTGGGTGGGCTGTGTTCCTAAATTACTTCCTGGATTTGCCGACCATTGATACGTATACGGAGCTGATCCGCCTGAAGCCACAACAGATAACTCAGTAGGTACATAAGGACAAGTTTCAGTAACATCGGCACTTTCATTTGCAACCAATGGAGTAAATATCGGTACATTAACAGTTACAGCCGTTATAGCCGAAGTATTTAAACAATTTTCATTAACCGTAACGGTGTAATTTGTTGTAGAAGCAGGCGATACTTGAATCGATTGAGTTGTTTCACCAGTACTCCAAATATAAGAGTATCCACCACCTCCGCCAGTAGCAATAGCAGTGAGTGTTACGATATCTCCAGGACAAACAATTTCCGTTTGTTCAATTTCAACTTCCAGAGGTTTAGTATCGTCAATAAATAGTTTAATTTGAATTGGAGTTAAATTACCACATGGATCAGTAAGCACAAAATCAATTATTAAATCTTCAAGTCCTTCCAATAAGGCATCCGCAAATGCATCAACGGTAAAGGTTATAACTGATTGGCCAGGAGCAAAAGTTACAGAATTTGGAATTGAAGTATAATCTACTCCTTCAGAAGCTGAACCACTTACATTAATGGGAACAGTTAAGGTAGTATTTAAATTGGTAGTTCTTTCTAATTTAACTGTCGCAAAAGTACAACCTTCAGCCATTGTATTGGGATCAGGGAAAGACTGATTTGAAATTGTATAAGTTATGTCAATCGGTGTTTTTGAAGACAAACTGTTTGCTTCTAAGAAAATACCAGAATCATAAATACCATCACCTACATCGGCAATGGCTATAATTAAATGGTATTTTTGACCGCACTGAACTTTTGATTTTGCTTCTAAAACAGTGGTAAAACCATCGTATTGAATTGTTGCACCATTATTATTAGAAACATAATATGCAGAGTTTGAAGATGGTGTTCCGTTTGTAGGGTTACCGTTGTTCACATTATTTATTGCAACGGCCGTATTTGTACCTGGAATAAGTGCCATGTTTTTTTGACCTGCAATACCAGGACCACTTATAAAAAATGCAAAAACATCATTAAATTGAGATCCTACAAATTCTGGGTACTCTTCTGAACCAAATACATATCTAAACTTTACAGAATCGGAATATGGAATAAAATCGAATTCGAGAACCGCTGCGTTATAAGTTGGTGTATTGTTGCCAATGGGCGGAGCGGCTAATAAACTATAACCAGGTTTGTTATTGTCGATACCCGATGAAGGAGAATTATTTGGACCTTGAGGACCTTGGCCATTATTTTGTATTGTTCCTGTAGTGATGATAATGCCATTTGCCAAACCTAAATTGGTACCAGTAGCGGTAAAAGAACCAATTGCCAATGGCGAACCTGAATAATTGATGTTTGATACAACAACTCCGTTTCCTAAAAGTACATTTTGAACCAAACTTGAAGGACTCATAGCACCACTTGTAACCAACTGTCCGGAAACAGAATGAGAAAAAATAAGTACTATGATATATTTTATAAGCTTCACTGTAATAATTATAACGAAGAAACAACAAAAGAGTTTGCTCGAATGTACAAAATTATATTCAAAATTTGTACCATTAGCTAACTAAAACATAAAAAATCTAAGATTATTACTCAAAGACTGTTAAATTTACCATTGTACAAAGGGAAAAGATGAAGAAAATTTTTAAAAGACTTACTAAAAAATTTAAGCTCAGTGCAACAGATTCTAAAACTTTCACACAGAAATGGGAAATTAAAACCTCAATTCTCCAAATTATATCTTTGTCACTATTATTAATTTTCTTTTTGGCTTATTTACTTTCGTGGGCTTTCAGAAATCAAAATCTATATCCAAACTACAATTCAAAAACATTAAACAGAATTGAATTAGACAAACAAAGCAGCGAACTTTTACAATTAGAGAAGCAATTGAATCAGCAGAGTTTATATTTACAACAAGTTAAAAAAGTTTTAAATGGTGAAATCCATGCGGATACCTTAACCAAAAAATATCCAAAAATTGAAGACATGGATCTTTCTAAACTTAGCACTAAACTTAGCGGTAAAGAAAAAAAATTAAATGCGAAAGTTAAAGAAAGTATGACGACCCACTTGCTGGATGAGCAACTCAACACTCTAAATTTTATAGCACCCTTGAAAGGTAAAATTTCTCAGGGCTTTAATTTTCAAAATCACAAAGCAACTGATATTGTTTGCAAGGAAGGAACTCCAATTAAAGCAATACAAAACGGCACTGTTCTGTTTGCAGGATTCACCCAGAAAGATGGCTACATGCTAATATTATTGCACTCCAACAACTATGTAAGTTTGTATAAACACTGTGAAATACTATTTAAAAAAGAAGGTGATTTTGTGCAATTAGGAGAACTAATTGGTTTAAGTGGAAATTTAGGCGAAAATACTGATGGTCCGCATTTACATTTAGAAATTTGGCAAAATAATACTGCCATTGATCCTCAAAATATTATACAATTCTAAAGTTAATTTTTTAAAGTTTTATTTTGGTGCTTGTAATAATGTCACCCGTAAGTTTTAAAACATTTGTATTAAATGTATCCGATTGTTCCGTTGTAAGATAATCAACTTGTCCATTTTTAGAACAAGCAGTATCCATTTGCGGATGTCTTAACAAATATTCTTTTAAACTATCAGCTACTATTGGTCCTTGCGAAACAATATTTACATGATTTGGGACAAACTTACGAATCTGTGCTTCAATTAATGGATAATGCGTGCATCCTAAAATAATTGTATCAACTAAATTGTCTAGATGAAAAATATGATCAATTTCTTTTTTGATAAAATACAATGCTCCATCGCTTTCTATCTCTCCGTTTTCAATTAGAGGCACCCACATAGGGCAAGCATGTTGGATAACAGACATTTTTTCTGAAAACTTTTCAATCTCTATAAGGTATGAATTTGAACTAACGGTTCCTTCTGTGGCTAAAACTGCCACATGTTTTGTTTTAGAAAGTCCTTCTATTATCTCTGTACTTGGCCTAATAACTCCAAGGACCCTGTGGTCTGGATAATCAAATAAATCTTTTTGTTGAATATTTCTCAATGCTTTTGCCGATGCAGTGTTGCACGCTAAAATTACCAACTTGCAACCTCTGCTAAATAATTCTTGAACGGCATCTAGGGTGAAACTGTAAACAATTTCAAAAGAACGAGAGCCATAAGGAGCGCGAGCGTTATCCCCAAGGTATAGAAAATCGTTTTCTGGTAATTTTTTTATTAATTCATTGAGTACCGTAAGTCCACCGTAGCCAGAATCAAAAACACCAATAGGACTGTAGTTCTTCAAATGAAATTGAATTTTAAAAAAGTAAAAGTATAAAAAAAGCCACATCAACAGACATGGAATTTGTAAATATTAAATTCTCGATTTATAATTTAACTTGGACTTCGAGTTTCATTAATGCAATAATGACTTCATCGGTACAATCTAAAGTTTTATCGTAATAATAGAATGTAGTTTGGTCAGCGATGCCAGAATAATTTTCTCGTTCAGCAACTATGGAGATTGCCAACTTTATCCTTTCTTGAATGGGTGCACTGATGCTGTCGCTTAAATATAGCAGTTCGCTATCTAATTCTTCTTGCCTTCTTTGAAACTTTTGATATTTTTCTTGCATTATTTGTTCTGCTTCTTTGACCATCAATGAAGAAGAAAAACAGATGTTAGAAATATTTTCATACATTGCATTCAATAAAGAATCTTTTTCTCTTAATTCTTTAAGTCCACTTTTTTGAAATTGATCTAATTCTGCCAAAGCAGCGTTTCTTGAAGGCATTGTATCTAGCAATCTCGTAATATTAACAAAGCCTATTTTCGTTTGTGCATTGAGAACAGTGTAAGAAAAACATATAAGTAATATTAAATATTTCATTTTGAAATCGATTTACATTATTTCAAATAATCTGTTTGTCCGTTAAAAATGGTGAAAAGTAAAAGTATAAAAAAAGCCATATCAAGAGACATGGCTAATATTTTAATAATAAATCTTTTTATTAAATCTTAGCTTGAGCTTCAAGTTTCATCAATTCGTCGATTACTTCTTTTGTGCAATCTAGCGTTTTATCGAAATAAAGCACTGTTGACTCGTCCATTATGTAAGATATTTTTTTGCGTTCAGCTACAATTGCAACGGCTTTTTTAACTCTATCCAAAATTGGAGCATTCAATTGATCGCTCAAATATTGCATTTCGTTTTCTAACTCTTGTTGACGATTTTGCAACTCTTGTTGTTTTTTGTATAACTTTTGCTCTTCTATTTGAATTCTTGCAGGAGGTAAAGTCGCTCTTTCTCTTTCTAATTTTTCTGCCAAAGAGTTTAACACTGAGTCCATTTCTCTCAATTCTTTAAAACCTTCTTTTTGGAATTGATCTAATTGAGCCAAGGCAATTTTTCTTGATGGCATTGTATCTAAAAGTCGTTGCGTATTTACATG
>JBBSUQ010000157.1:0-7562 GCA_038234235.1 Flavobacteriales bacterium | reverse complement strand
GTAAGGTCATAATACTCATTGTCGATTGCTTCTCGTAGTTGCTTTTTAATTGCAGGTTTTTTAAAGTAAGCTTTAACTTTATCTGGGTCAGAATCGAGTTCAAACATCTTGTCTTGATCACCGTGTGCTATAACATTTGTTAAGCTGTTGTAAATGTTAGGATAAGTGTTTATAATTGAATCTACATATTGATATTTTCCTGCTTTAACTTTTTTGTACAATCTCTCAATGTCTTTCTTTTCAGGATTGAGTATTGAATCAATCTTAACTTTCATTATATCCACCTTTCTGAGAACGTCATAAGAACCAATGTCTCTCATTTGGGTGCGAATTCTCAAAGTGGTATTTGCAGTGTCAACTAACTCTTTTATAGTGAATCCACTTCCGCCAGTAAAATCAAAATTATCAATGTATTGTTTTAACCTTCCTTTATCTTGTCGAGATATATTGATATTGTAGAAATTTGTGTCATTTCCATGATAAGCCATATTTATAACTTTTACCATGTCTACGATTGACAAACTTTTAGAAAAAAGCGTATCAGCAGTATATTTTCTTTGTATTTCTTCGACCTTTTCTAGAGTTGAGGTTTTAAATAATCTACCTGGCTCTTTATAGTCAATCATCATTTCAAATGGAATAACTCCACCAAAATTATCTTGTACAAAGTTTACATCTTCCAGAATTTGATCACCTTTAGGTAAATCACTTGTTATATTTCCAGTTGCTTTTATTCTGAACAATCCAATAACGCTTAAAACTAAAATACAAAATGTAACAATGTAAATGGCTTTTCTTCTGTAAAGTGTAATATTTATTAATCTTTCAATTAATCCTTTAGCAAATTTTCTTTCAAGGTGTTTAAGATGTCTTGGCTTAGGCACTTTTACCAACGATATAAATATTGGAAGAATACATATTGAGACGATAAAAACAAGAATAATGTTTATAGATGCTACAATACCAAATTCGGTTAGTTTTTCTGAATTAGTGAAAATAAAGGTAGAGAAACCCATAGCTGTAGAGAGGTTCGTAAGAAAAGTGGCCATACCAATTTTCTTAATAACTCTTGTTAAAGCCAGTATTTTATTTCCATGTTCTTTTATCTCCTGATGATACTTGGTGATAAGGAAGACACAATTGGGTATTCCAATAACAATCATTAATGGAGGAATCAAGGCCATCATTATGGATATGTTGAAACCAAATAACCCAATGGTTCCCATAGACCAAATTACCGCTACAAAAACTACTGCATTACAAATCATTACCACTCTAAATGAGCGGAAGAAAACATAGAGTAACAAACTCGTGGCAAGTATTGCTAATGCAATAAAAAGGTACATTTCCTTTATAACTCTTTTACCAATAATTACACGTAGATGTGGCAATCCAGCATAACGGATTTTACCAAAATACTTTTCGTACTTTGCTGTGTATTCTTCAACATCAATTAGTACTTGTTGCTTCTTCGGATCTGAAAGAAACTTCTCGTCCATCGCAACAAGCATCAAAGAGATATTAGTTGAGTCTATGTAAAGTGAATTGGCATAAAGTGGGTTGGCTCTAATTTCTCGTTTTATAGAATCTATTGATTTTTCTTTAAAGGAAATATCTGAAAATATTTTTCTAACTTCAAATTTACTTTCACCAATGTTATTTTGAATGCTGATAAGACTGGTTTCAGATGTAACGTTCAACACACCTTTCATTAAAAGAATATTGTCTCTTAACTCCTTAAATTTTGTAAAGTTCTTTTCTGTATAAAGAGAATCTGACTGAAAAATCAATACCAAAGAGGAACCGTCTTCTCCAAATTTTGACTTAAATTTAAGGTAATCATCTTGTGCTTGCGAACTTTTGGGAAGCATGTTTCCATACTTATTATCTATTTTTAATCCCGTTGTTGCATAGTAACCAAAGAAAACGGTTAACAAGCAAATTAATGCAATGATGAAAAATCTATTGCGAAGTATAAGATTTGCTATTTTTTGCCACATAATTTTAACTCAAATTCTGAAAAGCGTAAAAATAGCATTTCTCTGTCCATTTAAAGAAGAATTAGAAAAAATTAGCATCTTTTCTGTTTTTAAATTTATTATTTAAGGTCAGAATCAAGCCATTCAAAGAATTCTCGGTGCCATAAAACTCCATTTTGTGGTTTCAAAACCCAATGTCCTTCTTCAGGAAAATACAAAAACTTGCTTTTTAAACCTAAAAGTTGCGCTGCCTGAAAAGCCTGCATTCCTTCTGATTCTGGAACTCTAAAATCATTACCACCATGAATAACTAACATAGGTGTGTCCCAATTTTGTACATAGCGGTGTGGACTATTTTTTTCGTAATATTCTTTGTTTTCTGGAATCCAGTATGGACCTTTATTGTCCCAGTTCGCGAAAAATAATTCTTCAGTGGTTCCATACCAACTTTCTAAGTTAAAAAGTCCGCAGTGACTGATAAATGTTTTAAATCTTTTTTCGTGTATTCCTGCAAGAAAATAAACAGAGTATCCACCATAAGATGCTCCAATAGCTCCTAATTTATCTTTGTCAACATATTTGTTTTTGCTGGCTTCATCAATTGCCGTTAAATAATCTTGCATTGCTTGTCCGCCCCAATCTTTAGAAATGGCATTGTTCCATTCTTGTCCAAAACCTGGAAGTCCTCTCCTGTTTGGTGCAACTACAATATAACCTTTTGATGCCATCAACATAAAGTTCCAACGGTAAGAGAAAAACTGACTTACCTGACTTTGCGGACCACCTTGACAATATAAAAGCGTAGGATATTTCTTATTCTCATCGAAATCTGGTGGAAGAATTTCCCAAACCAACATTTTCTTGTTGTCTGTTGTTGTTACCCAATTTTGCCTTACTGTTGGTTTTTTTAATTTAGAAAGTATGGCATCGTTGGCAAAAGTAATTTGTTTTAGTTTTTTAGTTTTAATGTCTAAAATATTTAAATCTACCGGTTTAAGCATGCTTTGAATTCCAGAAATTATGCCCGTTTCAGAAACATCAAGCGAAACTATATCGTGCCAACCTTCTGTTATTTGCAGGTTTTTCTTAGTTGCAAAATCATATTCAAACAATTGTATGGTTCCGTTTATTGGGGCGGTATAATACATTTTTTTCATGTCTTTAGACCAACAATAATCGTTTACAGTAATATCAATAGAAGAAGTAATATTTTCTTTTTTGCCACTTGCTAAATCCATTACAATTATGTTGTTTTTATCAGCTTCAAAACCATCTTTTTCCATTTGGAGCCAAGTAAGTATTTTGCCATTGTGACTAACTTTTGGATGCGCATCATAACCCATATTCGCTTGAGTTATATTTTTAGTTGTTCCGCTCATTTTATCATAAGCATAAATGTCTGAGTTTGTGCTTAAAGCAAATGCTTTTCCTTGAAGTTTCTTGGAAACATAGTAAATAGTTTTTTCGTCGGGAGAAATGCTTAAAGATTCTGTTCCGCCGAATGGAGGCAATACTCCATCGTAAATTTCCCCTTGAAGAATGTCTTTTCCAGAGTTGTTAACCATATTACTTGTTAAATCATGTATGAAAATATGTCTTCTTTTATGATCATCCCAATGGTCCCAATGTCTATATAATAAATCTGTTTCTATTTTTGCATTGGCTTGAGGCAGGTCTGGATATTTGTTTTTTAATTCATATTGAATATCAATGGCTTCAATTGTTACAACAAAATTTTCATTTGGACTTAATATAAAACCTTCCAATTCTATATTCTCAAAATTTGAGAAACGGGTTTTTTTGTTGGTTAAAACATTTAATTGCCAAATTTGCAATCCTTTTTCTTCGGTAGAAAGGTAATAAATATTGTTGCCAACTCCCCAATGAATTTCAAATTCAGAGAATGGAGTATCTGTTAATTGCTTAATATTTCCGGATTTCACATTGTAAAGATAAATATCTGTATTGCCTTTGTTTGCATCAATGTCATAAGTAGTTTGTGTGAAACTAATGTGTTGTCCGTCAGGGGAGTATTGTGCATTTCCCAGTCGTTTAAGTTTCCATAACATTTCAGGGGTTAAATAGTCTTGGGCTTGTAAATTTGCAAAAGACAATATACCAATTAAGGAGAGAATTAATTTCATAAGTTCTTTTTTTGAGTTGTGAAAATACTAAGTTTTCATCGAAAAACAATTGTATTAAGTAATGATGGTGTTTTCATTTGAGAAATATATCGATTTTTAAAAATGATAGTGACCTCAAAATTGTATCTTTGCATCCATAATGAAAGCGCAAAATACACTTTTAAATATTCGCAATTTAACTTTAGAGGAACTCATAAACGAACTTGTTTTGTTGGGCGAACCTAAGTTTAGAGCCAAGCAAATTTTTGAGTGGATTTGGAAAAAAAACGCACACAGTTTTGAGGACATGACAAACCTCAGTTTGGGTTTGAGGGAAAAATGCAATCTTCATTTTTATATTGATGCAATTAAGGTCGTTGATACTCAAATATCCAATGATAAAACGGTGAAAAATGCTTTCAGTGTGGATGATAATAAAATTGTTGAAGGTGTTTTGATACCAACAACTTCTCGCACTACGGCTTGTATTTCTTCGCAAGTAGGTTGTAGTTTGGCTTGCAAGTTTTGTGCTACCGGTAAACTTAAATTGATGCGTAATTTGAGTGCTGGAGAGATAGTGGATCAGGTTGCATTTTTAAGTCAACAGGCAGAACAACTTTATGGAAAACCACTCACGAACATTGTATATATGGGAATGGGTGAGCCGCTTTTGAACTACAAAGCGATGTTGCAGTCAACTGAAATGATTATTTCTCCAGAAGGAATGAACATGTCACCCAAAAGAATAACAGTTTCTACTGCAGGAATTTCAAAGATGATTAAAAAACTTGGAGACGATGAGGTTAAATTTAATTTGGCTCTTTCTCTTCATGCTGCAAATGATGTAAAACGCAGTCAAATAATGGAAATTAATGACAGTAATAATCTTGAATCTTTAAAGGAAGCTTTGGTTTATTTTCATGAAAAAACAGGAAGTCGAATAACTTTGGAATATATTATTTTCAATGATTTTAATGATGAATTAGAAGATGCACAAGAATTAGCAGTTTTTTCAAAAGCTTTTCCCTGCAAAATAAATATTATTGAATATAACCCAATTGATGATGGCGAATTTCAGCAGGCCGACAGAAAAAAAGTAGATGCTTTTGCAAGGTTTTTAGAAGATAGAAATATGATTGTGAATATCCGTAGATCTCGAGGTAAAGATATTGACGCTGCATGCGGACAGCTTGCAAATAAAAATAAAGCTCTAAAAGATTATGAAGTAATTTTTAAGGAATGACACAACTTATTTCTTTTAATCAACACCTCAAAATTCTCTTATTTACAATTTTCATTTTCCAAATTAGTTTATTTAATGCCCAACTAACTTTACAAAAAGGGACAGAATTTAAAAAAGATAAAAAATCTTCGTTTCTTGGTTTTCTCAGTTTAGATTCAAACAATATTTATGCGCTTGAACGCAACGATTATTTTCTTAAGAATAATGAATTTATTATTCAAACATACAACAAAAAAAGCCTTTTACCAATACATCAGTTTTCGTTAACTCCAGATGATAAAAATGACTTTAATCTTTATTACAAAGAAATATTTTCCTTAAAAAATAAAATTTTTCTGATTACAGAATTGCAAGATAAAAAGAATGGAAACACATTTTTAACTGCCAATATTTATGATTTTGAGGGCAATAAATTAAGCACTGAAATATTAGATACCTTTCCTAAAAATTTTACAGAAGATGAAAATTATCATTTTATTACGGCTAAAGATGAAAACTCTTTTGTTTACATTCATTCTGAAAGTTCGTTATCAGGGTTTAATCAAGATTTAGAAGTTCAAAAGTTTGATGCGCTTGGGAATATGATCAAAAAAAGTACAATTAATTTACAGTCAACTGGCAAACAATACAGTTTTGCAGATTTCGAATACGACGGAAAAAATCAAATTTATTTTACTGCAGAACTTAGTTCTATGGAAAAACATGCTGCCGGGAGATTCCGTTCTTCGCAAAGTTTTTCTTTTTGGTCTTATGATTTAGAAAAAGATGTGAGCAAGGAAACGGAAATCATAATTAAAGAAAAATATATTCAATGTCTAAAGGTAAAGCCTTTGTCAAACAGTTGGTTGGTGGCAGGTTATTATTCAGATGTTTTTTTATCGCACATAAAAGGTGCTTTTACGCTTTTAATAGATAGTAATTTAAATATTGTTAAAGGCAATGCCAATTCATTTGATGGCTCAACTTTAGAGAATAAAAAGGATTTAGATTTGAATTTTCAAGATTATCGTAATTTGAAAATTAATTCAATTGAAATTTTTAACGACTCTAGTTATGCGCTGGTTGCCGAGGTTTATTTTAGAGAAATTAATGTAAGCACAGATCAGAGAAACACTCAAAGTATAAACCAACAGTATAATTTTGAAGATGTAATTATCACTTTTTTTAATAAAGAGGGTAAATTTATTGAAAATACCAATATTCCAAAAGTTCAGTCGTCTTTAAACGATGAAGGAATATATTCTTCTTATGCGTTGTTAATTGAAAAAGAGAACAAAGTGTTGAATTTTGTTTTTTGGGACAATGAGAAAAATGAAAAAATAAACGATGCCAATCGCAATAAGCTAAAACAAACGAACCCAATCTTATTCAATAGCTTAAATGTTACGAGTGTTCGACAAGAATTAACTGAAAATTCAACTCAATATCAATCTGAGAGAGAAAGAAAATATTTAATTAACAAGAAAGAAAAAACAAATTTTAAACCTAGTGAAAATATAGCCACAGCCACCAAAATCTACTTTTTTACCAAAACTAAAAGAAAATATCAAATCATTTACCTTCAAGTAGCGGAATAAGTTAGAGATTCCTTGCGTATATTTGTAAAGTGATGACGGTAGCAGAAATAATGGATCCTATAAATGCAGAAATGCAGGAGTTTGAAACACGGTTTCGCAGTACCATGAAGTCTAAAGTTCCTCTCCTAGATAAAATTACACATTACATCATTAAAAGGAAAGGAAAACAAATGAGACCCATGTTTTTATTTTTAACTGCCAAGATGCTGGGAGAAATAAACGACAGAACCTACAAAGCCGCCACACTGATTGAGTTGTTACACACCGCAACTTTGGTGCACGATGATGTTGTGGATGATGCCAACGAAAGAAGAGGTTTTTTCTCAATTAATGCATTGTGGAAAAATAAAATTGCCGTTTTAGTTGGAGATTATCTCTTGAGCAGGGTTTTACTTCTATCAATAAAAGACAACGATACTGAACTTTTAGGAATAGTTGCAAGTGCCGTTCAAGATATGAGCGAAGGGGAATTGTTGCAAATAGAAAAAGCACGAAAACTTGATATAACGGAGGAAATATATTTTGAAGTTATTCGACAAAAAACGGGAAGTTTAATTGCTACTTGTTGCGAAGCCGCTGCAGTTTCTGTCAATACATCGGAAGATACCAAGAAAATTAGAAAATTTGGAGAATTGGTAGG
>JBBSUQ010000156.1:0-7583 GCA_038234235.1 Flavobacteriales bacterium | reverse complement strand
TTTTTATCTTTTTTAAATTAGATAGTGATTTTGGTTTCATTCAAAGATTCACAGACTTTAATGAAATTTTCAATTACAATTCTTCCAAAATTTCCACTTGTTTCAGGGTGAAACTGAACTCCGAATAAAGGTAAAGTTTTATGTTCCATTGCTTCATTTACACAAACATCGCTGCTGGCAGTTAAAATAAAATTTGGTGGAATAGATATGCACTCGCAATGGTCTTCCATCATTTCAAATTCTTCTGGCAATCTCTGAAACAACTTACTTTCATATAATTTTCCTATCAATTGCCAAGACCTGTCTTCCTTCATTTTACTTGGCATTGCACCGTATTTCATGCCAATTATTTGATGTCCGAAACAAATTCCTAAGATCGGTAACTTACTTTCAAAAATTGCGGATATTCTATCAATGTATAAATGTGGATTTTGTTCAGTAATTAAAACTGGCGCTCCCGATAATATAATTCCGGTTTTGATTTCTAAAAGACTTTCTTCAAAATCATTAAAATAACAAAGCTCACAATCTATAAATTCATCAACAATTTCTAAAATGTCAGGAGATTTTTTGCTTCCGAAGTCGATAAGTAAAATCATAATTCTATTTGCCCAATTCCTTGACGAACAATAACAGCATGGTCTTCTGTGCAATCTACTATTGTTGAAGCATCTAAATTTCCATAACCTCCATCGATTATCATATCCACTTGGTCTTCAAATTTTTCGTAAATTGAATATGGATCTGCAAAATAATCTTGTATCTCGTCATCTTCATTGTGCAAAGATGTAATAGCAATCGGATTGCCGAGTTCTTTAACTATTTCAAGAATTATTTTATTGTCAGGTATTCTAATTCCTATTTCTTTTTTGTTGGTGTCGAAAATTTTAGGTATTTCATTCGTCGCCAAAAGAATAAAGGTAAATGGACCAGGTAAATTTTGTTTCAATAATTTAAATGTTGGTCTACTGATGTGTTTAACGTACTCAGATAAGTTACTAAGATCATGGCAAACTATAGAGAAGTTGGCTTTTCCGAGTTTTAGGCCTTTCAGTTTTGCTAATTTCTGGAGCGCTTGTTTGTTATATAAATCGCAACCCATACCGTAAACAGTATCTGTTGGGAATATAACTATTCCGCCATCTTTTAAAATCTTACTTGTTTGTTGAATTAATCGTTGGTCAATGTTGTTGGGATTTATTTCTACCAACATTTTTTCTAGCGTTTATTGTAAGTGGTATAAATATTTGCTTTTGAATCTGCGCCTTGCAATACAAGTTCGTCTTTTGATGGAGTTTTAACCTTCAATACTTCCTTCCGAGGATTATCAACATTCATGTGATTTAAGGTAAGTACATCATCCTTATAATCCCACTGACCTTTTGATCTTTCTTGAATTTTATTAATTCCAGCTCCGTCAAATTTTGGATCAAGAAAAGTATCGTAAATTACGAAATAACCATTTTCTTCTAAACTCAAGATTATTTCAATAGGTTGATTTTTAAATTCTTCAGACTGATATTTCTCAGATCGATCTTCTGTTTTTTGCAAAGTCCATTTTCTTTGGATGGATGATTCGTCATTTTTGGGAGTACTATTATCTCCACAAGAAGCCACCAATAAGGAGAAAATTGTGACAACCAAAATATGTATTTTTATTCTCATGTTGCAAATATACATTTTTTGTAAATAAATCAATCGTTTGATTTCCAAATTAAACAAGAAATTGCCCGATGGTCACTTAAAGCCTCGTTCTGAATGTTGAAATTACTAGAATTGAGGCTTGAAGAATGAAAAATATAATCTATTCTGCCTGCAGGAATTTTACCCACATAAGTTGTACCAATCCCTTTTGATGATTTTCTGAAAGCATCTGTTAGCCCAAAGTTGAACTGCGCATAAACAAACGACATTGGAGTATCATTAAAATCTCCGCAAATAATTACTTCATAAGGCGAAGTTTTTATATGTTCCATTATTTTCATTGCTTGTGTAGCTCTTTTTGGATAAGCATTTTGAAGTTTTTCATACAAAGCTTTTAAAGCGGATTGAGGAATTTTTTTAGTATAATTTTCATTTTCGAAAACTGTGTAGTCGTCTTTTTTAAACTTTATAGACTGCAAGTGCACATTGTATACTCTGAGTGTATCTTTCCCTTTCACAATATCGGCAAATATGCAATAATTATCAGAGTTTCCTTCGCTGTCATCAAAAGCAACATCTCCTTTTGATATCATTGGATATTTTGAAAACATGCTTATCCCGAAATTTTGGCGCCCAAACAATTTATGTGAATACCTTTCATGGTAATCTACAGCTTTTAAAAGTGGAATTAAAGCATTTCTTGTAGGAAATTTAGACGGATTATCTTGATGGTAAAATTCTTGAAAGCATAGAACATCCGCATCTTGTTTTTTTAAATAATCAAATATTTGAAGGCGTTTGCTGTCATTGTCATCTTCATCATTCTCATACCAGTTGTACAAATCAAAAAGTCGGACGTTGTAACTCATAATTTTCCATACGTTTTGTTCTGTTGATGGTATTTCTTTGTTTCCACCCATCGCCAACATCCTAAAATGTAATTTTCCACCTACTAATATAACCACCAATATTATCAGTGCATATTTACTCCTTGCCAAGGCCCAGCCTATTAAAAAAACCAAAGCCAACAAGAAAAAAACAGGGTAAGCCAAACCGAAAAAAGGAAGAATTTTAAAACTTTCTGGGTGAATGAAAGGACATAAATAGGCCAGGCAAAGACAAAACATTAAGATAATCGTAAGTATTTTAAACAGTGTTTTTAATTTAAAAAAAGAGAGGAGCCTTTTCAAACGGTTATTTATTACTTTCTTTAAATAAAAATTCTTTTTCTTCCTTATTCAATGAATTGTATCCGGATTTTGAAATTTTATCTAAAATTAAATCTATGGATTGTTGCCTCGCTTTGGCATCTTGGTTATATTCAGTATCACTTTTATATGTTTTGCCCGTAGCGCGGTGAATTACTGTGAGTTTCTTTTTCTTAATTCCGAATATTTTGCTGAAAAATTTACCAATTGCGTCACCAAATCTGCCGAATGCTGTCACAATATTGCTGCGACTGTATAAATTTTGAATAGATATAAAACCAATTAATGCACCACCTAAATGGGCGAAATGGGCAGTTCCGTCTTGTTGACCTAGACTTACATAATCAATAACAAGGTAGATCAAAGCTAGAAAAATCAATCGAATTTTTAAAACTCCAAATAAATTCACTGTCATTCGAGGTTGGTTGAAAGCCAGCGCAATAAATACGCCCATTATAGCTCCTGATGCACCTACAACAACAATTGATTCTTCCAAACCTGGAAAAGCCAATCGTGCTAAAATTTCAATTATGCCACCAGCCAAACCGGCAAGTAAGTAGGTATAGAGTAAACGTTTTTTATCAAATACCTGTTCAAAATAAGTGCCAACAAAGTATAGAAAAACCATATTAAACAAAATATGCAAGAATCCAAAATGGGAGAACATGCTTGTAATGAGTCCCCATGGTTTCCAAATAAATTGATTTAAATCTGTATGAAGTGTAAATACTTCATCTAAAAATTTGACGACAATTATGCTAATTTCTCCGCTTATTAACCCACCAATTACTTCAATTGTTTTAATCAATAGAAACACTGCCACATTGATAAAAATCAATCGGAAAGTCATTGTACCATTGTTTAATTGGTACTTTAATTGTTGCATTAAACCTTGTTCACCTTGCATATTACCAAAATTCTTGAGTACGTTTTTTTCTATAAATTAAAATCATTAGTGCGCCAACTGCTGCCCCTGTTACGTGGGCAAGGTGGGCTATGTTATCTCCGGGACTATTGCTGATTGATGAATAAATTTCTACAATAATATACAATCCAATTAAATATTTTGCTTTGATGGGAAAAGGTGCAAACATGAGGTATAAATTAGTGTTGGGAAACAATAATCCAAATCCAGCCAAAACGCCGAAAACTGCACCTGAGGCACCAATGAGTGGGGTTAAACACTTAAACTGATAACTGACATAAGCGTCGCTCAAAGAAGGATCTGTTAAACCATAAATACTAAAATCATTAAACTGCCAATTATAACTATTAAAACGCTCATGCAATTCATATAAATCTACTCCTGCTGCAGTTAATTGTTTTTTTAACTGATAAACTTCATAAAAACCAATGGCATTGTACAAGATTATTGCACCTATACCGCAAATAACATAAAAATAAAAGAATCTTTTTGCCCCCCAAACTTTTTCTAAAGCACTACCGAAAACTACAAGGGCAAACATATTGAAAAGTAAATGAAAGAAATCTCCATGCATAAACATGTGTGTCACAACTTGAAAAGGCCGAAACAAAGGAGAGTTAAAATAATGTGCTCCTAAAAGAAAGTCAAGATCATAATGAAATTGAGATTCTGCCACCAATTTCACCAAAAACATCAACACATTAATGATCAATAAATTTTTGGTTACCTGAGGAATATTATTTAAAATCGAAAACATTTTTTAAAATTTTTGTTGTAATTCATCCATACTTATTTCATTGATAATTAGTTTTCCGTTTGGCGAATAATTATGATTTTCACAAGTTAGAAGCTGACCTAATAAATGTTTGTAGGCGGCATCATTGAGTTTTTCTAATTTACAAAGAGAAGAAGATTGAGCAATACTGTTTATCATCACATGCGCTAATTCACCTTTGTCTAATTCTTGGTCGCCAATTCTATGAATTATTTCTTCTAAACAAGGTAAAATTCCTTCTTGTTGCAAAACTTCGGGAACTGCGCTGATAGAAATAATATTTTTACCAATTTCAAAATTAAACCCCATTCTTTTCAACAAACTTTCATTGCCATTAAGTGCCAAAATCTCATTGTTAGAAAGTTCTTTTTCAATAGGGAAAAGCATTGTTTGAGAATTGATAGGTTTTGAAATAAAAAACGCCATCATTTCATCGTAAATTATTCTGTGAATTGCTCTCCTTCTGTGTACCAATGTTAAATTGCTCTTGTTTGAAATTGCAATAAATGCTCCGTGCTCTATAAAATTATCGCCAAAATTAAGTTGACTATCTACCTCAATTAATAATGGATTTTCAATTTGTTTTTCTTCTTCGATATTATAAAAATTTTCCCATGCTGCTTTGTCAGTTTTCTTATCACCGAAACCTTGCTTATTCATTGCACTAGAATAATTGTTACCAGAACTTATAGAGTTTCCATTTCCACCACCGTTGAAAGGATTGTAATTTGGATTAACTTTTATTTGGGGTTCCACAATATCTTTATTCTTCATGTGGTAAGGCAAATCAAAGCTGTTTTCTCTTTCAAAATCGAGTGCGGGTGTAAGATTATATTTGCCCAACGCTTGCTTTACGGCACTCCTAATTATAGAATATATGTATTTATCTTCTTCAAATTTAATTTCTGTTTTGGTGGGATGAACATTCACATCAATTCTCGCTGCATCAATTTCAAAAAATAGAAAATAGGAGGGATGGTGTTTTGATGGCAATAAATTATCATAAGCAGAAACAATGGCATGATTGAAATAACTCTCTTTAAAATACCTATTGTTTACAAAGAAAAATTGTTCGCCACGTTTCTTTTTAGAATGTTCTGGCTTGCCCACAAATCCTGTGATTTTAACAATATCTGTATTTTCTTCAATGGGAACTAATTTATCGTTGATGCTTTTGCCTACCGCATCAATTATTCTTTTGCGCAAATTAGTTGCTGGAAGATTGTGAACCGATTTATCATTATGATCTAAAATAAAATGTATTTCAGGATGCGCCAATGCCAGTCGCTCAAATTCATCACAAATATGTCTAAACTCTATTTGATCTGATTTTAAAAAATTGCGTCTTGCTGGAACATTGTAAAAAATATTCTTTACTTCAAATGAAGTTCCATTGGCACACACAATTTGCTCGTGCGTACTGAGTCTGCTACCTTCTATTTGAATATTGGTTCCTAATTTCTGATCGGCTTTTTTAGTTTTTAAATTTACCTGCGCAATGGCAGCAATTGACGCAAGAGCTTCTCCCCGAAATCCTTTGGTTTTTAAAGCAAACAAGTCATCTGCTGTAGAAATTTTACTAGTTGCGTGTCTTTCAAAACTCATTCGAGCGTCATCGGCAGACATACCTTGACCATTGTCTATTACTTGAATTAGCGTTTTTCCTGAATCTTTTATTAGAATATGAATTTTTCCTGAACCTGCGTCAATAGCGTTTTCAACCAATTCTTTAACAACAGAAGCTGGCCTTTGTATAACTTCTCCTGCCGCAATTTGATTTGCAATGTGATCGGGTAATAAACGAATAACATTCATATTACCACAACTTTTTTATAATAACGGGTTCGTCATCAAAAGCAAAAAAGATGAAATAACCAATTGCCAAAATAGCGAGTATCAAAAGCAAAATTCTTATTTTATAATTGCTATCAGAACCAAGGTGTTTGTTGCTTTCAGATCTCCAATTTTGATGCATTCGGCTGCGCATTGTTTCGGCTCTTTCTGATTTTGTACCAGATTCAATGATGCTTTTGTCATCAGTATAGAAATTTACTTTTTTCTGTAAAAGATCTTTTCGAGCGTCATAATACATCGGACGATAAACAAAAGGCTTATTCCGAATATTATTTTTTAAAAATTTGATTTTCATCATAGCTTAGTTACAAAGATAATTATTCAAAGTTAATTACACTAAGTGACTTTTCAAGAATTATTCCAAGCTTCGTTCAACTGACAATCTTACCGATTTTCAATTTATACTATTTCAACCATTTTACGCTTGCTTTCCAATTGTTTGTGACTTTATGCATAAAAAAATTGTTGAAAAATACTTGGCATAGTTTTTACACGTCAGAACTTACTCTTAAATTAGCAAAATGAAATATCTCTCCAATATTTTACCTTTTCGTTTTTTAATTGCCGTTCCAATGGTAATGGCGTTGATGACTTTTAAAAGTAAATCTGAAAAGCAAATGGAAATTCCTGAAGAAAAACCTGTAAACCCAAAAGCAATTGCTTGGGCGACAGAAAAGTTGAGTAAAATGACTTTGGAAGAAAAAATTGCTCAGTTTTTTATGGTTGCAGTTTATCCTGGTAAAGAAACCAGCGTAAATGAAGCTTTAAATTTTGTGAAAAACCAGAAAGTAGGAGGCGTTATTATTTTTCAGGGCAAAATGGCAGAAGTTGATTCTACTATTAAAAAACTCTCTAGTCAAAGCTCAGTTCCTTTGTTTTTTGGAATGGATGCCGAATGGGGAATGGATATGCGGGTTTCTGATGTGGAACGTTTCCCGTATGCTTATACCATGGGAGCGGCAGATAATCTTGAACTATCGGCAAAAGTTGCAGAAATGATGGCAGCCGAATTAAGAAAACACGGCATTCAAATGAATTTTGCTCCGGTGGCAGATGTAAATAGCAATCCAAATAATCCGGTAATTGGATTTAGAAGTTTTGGCGAAAATCCAAAATCTGTAGCCGATCAGGTTGCAACTTTTGTAAAAGCATTCGAAGAAAATGGCATAATGGCTTG
>JBBSUQ010000155.1:0-7719 GCA_038234235.1 Flavobacteriales bacterium | reverse complement strand
TCCTCAAATTTCTCAAAACGATACAAACGAGGGAATAGATACTAAGAAAGATCAGAAAATTCTTTTGGATGATGCACATTTAAATGGAGAGCATTCAACTAATGAAAATTCTGATGATGGTTATACAAATGTTAATTCGTCTACTAATATTGATTTAAAAAACACAAATTCTTCAAATATTAAAGAGAATTTAAGTTGTTGGACAGGTCCTTTCCCAACAATGCCTAATCTTAATATCAATGATTTTGAAAAGAATAATGAAGACGAAACAAAACAATCAAGTGATAAAGGTAGTTCAATTTTCGAAGTTCAAAATTTAGAAAATATCTGTCTTGGTACAACATGGAACTTAGAAAATAAAAATACTAAAGATTTAGTTATTCTTGATCCTAATGGCAAAACAGTATCAATCAAACAAAATGAAAGATTGAATTTCAAACCGACAGTTGCTGGAGAATATTTGATTGGAATGTACAACGGTGCAAATTTCGAAGCTAAGAAAACACTTTTTGTTAATGAAGGCAAAGGATTAGATTTTGAAATTGATGACGATACTCCTTACGAAAATGGTATTCCGAGTATTAGATTGTACACAAATTCTCCAGATGAATCTTTGGTATGGACTGCTGAAAACAACCAACAAAAATTAGTTGGAAACGAGGTTGAAGTTCATTATTTCAAAAAAGGAACTTACATCATTACTCTAGAAAATAAAGCAGCCAATGGTTGTCAAGCTAAAACTTCTAAAGAGTTGACAATTGAGGAAGACTTTAATTTACTTGCACCAGAGGCTTTTAGACCATATTCAAGTGATAACACGGTGAATCGTTTTATGCCGAGATCTTTACAAGAAAGAGAAGTAAGATTTGAATTGGTAATAATTGATCCAGTAAGTGGAGAAGTAGTTTACAGAACAACTGACAAATATTCAGGTTGGGATGGTTACGATCAAAGAACTGGTAAAATGGTTGATTTTGATAAAAGTTATGTATGGAAAGTTGTTATAGCAAATGCAGCAATCGGTGAAAAACCAGTATATAACGGAACGGTTGTAATGAAGAGATAAGAAACTACTACATCTTATAAACGGTTACAAGTAAAGCGTCAAAGATATATTTTTTTGACGCTTTTTTTGTGTCTTTAATTTTCGTATTCTAGTCAAGAATCATTTCCAATTTAATTCTGGATATTTCTTTTTAAGATTGGTAAAGATTTCTTGAAGTTTAATTTGATGTTGCGTGGCTGCATTGCTTTCTTTAAATTGAATTTTATGCTTTTTAAGTTGATTTAGTTTTTGAATTTCAATGGTAATTTTTTTAGAATTTTCATCTAAATATTCTTCTGTAAATTTGTCGAATATATAATTTACTGCCACTTTGTTCGGATGAATTAAATCGCGTTTAAAATAACGGTAATCTCTCAATTCATCAATCATTATTTCATACGAAGGGAAATAATCTACGTTGCTGAATTTGTTTTCGAGCTTTTCAACCAATAATAAAAGTCGAGATTTACTTCGCGAATTTTCTATAATTCCATCTTTGGTATGTCGAACCGGACTTACAGTAAAAATTATTTTTAATTCAGGATTTAATTTTTTTAAATTTTCAATTATTTTTATCCATGCAGTTTCCATTTCGGAAACCGAACTCAATATTTTTTCGAAATTTTTTGAAGGTAATTTATGACAATTAGCAACCAAAGTATTATCGTCTTTTTTTATGTAGCCAAAAGCAGATCCGAAGGTTACAATCAATAAGCTTTTCTGTTGAAGTTGATTTTTAAATTTTAATCTATTTTGATGTAATTTTTCCTTTAGTTCAATTTCGCTTTTACCGTAAATAGTACTGTTCGCATCCCAAGAAAAAAATAAATCATCAGAATTGAAAAGGCGTTCATTAAAAAGGCGTTCATCATTATTTTCTAAACTCTCGCTAATATTTTTGGCAATGGTTAAAGGATGAAATAAAACGCCGAATGGATTGGTGTAAGTGTGAAATTTTAATTTAGTTAATCTCTTAGAAATTTCTTGACTAAAACAACTGCCGATAAAACTTAAATTTTGTTGATAGTCGAACTTAAAACTACTTTTTTTTAGATCGAAATCTATTTTAGTTTTCATTAGAATTATATAAAAATTAATTCATGAGTGCTTTCGCATGAGACAGAGCGGTGTCACTAATTTGCTCTCCACTTATCAATCTTGCAATTTCAGTTATACGATTTTCAGTATTTAAATCAAGCACTTTAGTGTAAGTTGCATCCTTAATATTTTCTTTAACAACAAGCTTGTGAGCACTTGCTTTTGCTGCAACTTGTGGCAAATGCGTTATGGCAATAAGTTGCATATTTTCGCCCATTGCTTTTAAAGTGTTGCCAATTTTTTCAGCCACATCTCCAGAAACGCCGGTGTCTATTTCATCAAAAAGTATAGTTGGTAAACTTTTGTTGGTAGAGAGCATTTTTTTTAACACCAACATCAATCTAGAAAGTTCGCCTCCACTTGCCGATTTTTGAATTGGGCTAATTTCCATACCTTTATTTGGAGAAAAAAGTATTTGTAAATCGTCATTTCCAAGTTCTCCAAGTTTTGCTCTTTCAGTTAGCGTAAATTGTATTCTCGTTTCCGGCATTTTAAGTCCGTCCAAATGCGCTACAATATTTTTTTCTATAGATGCTACACTGCTTTTTCGCTTCGCTGATAATTTTTCTGCGGCATTATTCGTTTGAGTGGAGAGTATTTCCAATTCTTTTTTAAATTTGGAAACTTCCAATTCCAAATCTATTAAATTTGAACTTCCAGATTCTAAATTTTTTAAAATTTCAATTAATTCTTTTTGATTTGTGACTTGTTGTTTCTTGAGAATAGAATTATATTTATCTAATTTATTTCCTAATTCTTGCATTAAAGAAGGGTCAACTTCCAAGTTTTCAAGTTCAGTTGTTGCCTCGTTGCTAATATCATTTAATTCAATTAAGGTTGATTTCAATCTCGTCTCTAAATCTTTTAACTTTTCATCTTGACCTGATATTTTCGAAATTTGAATGAGTAAGTTTTTCAATTTTGGTTCTACGGAAAATTCATCATCACTCAATGAATGTTGAATATTTTGGTAAGCCAGTTTAAGTTCGTCTGATTGCTCGTATTTAACCAAATCAATTGCCGCTTGTTCATAATTGTAATTCAATAATTCTAAAGATTGAATTTCGGCTAATTGAAAATCATTGTAATCGGCAATTTTTACTTTCTCATTGTATTCATTTTCTAAATTTTCAAGTTTTTTTTCAAGTGAAATTTTAGTTTTAAAAAGTTCTTGAAATTCTTTGAGCTCAGTTTCACTTCCAGCCAAAGAATCTAGTACTTGCATTTGAAATTTAGAATCTTTAAGTTCTATAGTTTGGTGTTGAGAATTAATTTCTATTAAATTATTAGCTATCAATTTCATGTCAGCTAATTGAATAGGAGTATCGTTTACAAATGCTCTAGATCTGCCGTTTTTAGTTATTTCTCTTCTCAAAATCAACTCATCTTCCACATCTAGATCTAATTGCGTGAGAATATGTTTTAAAGCATCAGATTGCTCTGTGAATTTTGCTTCTACTATACTTTTATCGCCATTGTTACCTATTACTGAAAAGTCGGCTCTATCGCCAGAAAGTAAATTTAAAGATTGTAATAAAATAGATTTTCCAGAACCAGTTTCGCCAGTGATTGCAGTAAAACCTTTATCGAAATTTAAAGTGCTGTCTTCAATTAATACGAAATTTTTAATCCTTAATGAATTGAGCATTTATGCAAGAATTTGTTCGTATTTGGTGGCATTTGCCGGATCTAGCTTTTTGAGAAGATTAACTATGTCTGTTTTATCTTTTTGTTGGGCTGCAGAATATAAACTTTTTATTTCGTTGGTCTTTGCTTGAAGAAAGTTTAAAAGATTAACGGAATTGGGTCTTGTAGCCGCTACTTTCTGAAGTTTTGTGAGTGCCTGATACAATTCTGCCCTAGCAGCCACTTCGTCATCGTAAAGGTGATCTATTCCCTTTCTATGGTAAAGAAAGTTACATTCTCTCAGTGGCTCAAAAAGTTGGTGTAGTGCATTGTCAATAAGCCAATATCTATTTCTCTTTCCAATTTCGTTAGATTTCCATCCTTTTGCCGGACTTGATTGTGCATTGTTTACAATTTGCTGCGCTTCTACAAAATATGCTGTTCCACCTTTTGAAGAAAAACTATCATAATCCATCCCAATAATATAATAAGCATAGAATGCCAACATTGAAGTTAAATTATCTCTGAATTGATTGGGTGCGTATGCCAAAAGTGCATTTCTTGAAAATGTAAATTGCACATCATCATCTTGAAAATTAAATAAAGTTGTATTGTAAGAAGAATTATAAGCTGGTCTTGTAGATTGTATTTGCATAGAACCAGAATAAGATCCGGAAGCTGGAATTTCATCGATTTGAATTTGAAGTTGGCAATTAATTCGTTCTTCTACTTTAAATTGATCTTTGGTCCATTTTGTATTGTTCATCATGTCATAAACGGTCTGTTTTAAAACATCAAAAATTTCTGTTTCCACAGTTGTTACTTCAAGTTTGGCATTGCTCACTACAGTTACTTGGCAATTAAGTTCTTGCAAATGTGCGCAAGTACTAATTAACAAAGCAAATAAAAAGGCTAATTTCTGTATCATAATTTAGTTATTGTATCTAATATATCTGTCGCAACTTCCGACTTGCTTTTTAACTCAAATCTACTAAAATTATTGTGTTTGTCAATAATCGTTATTTTGTTTGTGTTGGTTGCAAATCCTGCGCCTGTGTCTTCTAATGAGTTCAAGACTATAAAGTCGAGGTGTTTTTTAATTAATTTTTGTTGTGCATTTTTTTCGGCATCATTCGTTTCAAGTGCAAAACCTACCAGAATTTGATTTTCTGTTTTGTTATCGCCAGCCCATTTTAAAATATCCGGATTTTTAATTAGTTCTAATGTGAGTTTTTCTGTGCGTTGTTCATCTTCGGAAAAATCAGTTTTCTTAATTTTAGTTTCAGATATATTTTTCACTTTAAAATCGGCCACTGCTGCAGCAAATATACCAATATCACTTTTTTTCCAATGTTTTTGAACTTCAATTAGTAATTCATCTGCCGTTTGAATTTGGATAATTTCAAGATTTTCGTGTTCCAGAATAATATTTACGGGTCCTGAAATTAATTTAACTAAAGCGCCAAGTTTAAGACATTCTTTTGCCAATTCATATCCCATTTTTCCACTTGAATGATTAGAAATGAAACGCACTGGATCTATGTTTTCTACTGTTGGTCCTGCGGTAATTAAAATTTGCTTTCCAGATAATTTTTCTTGTTGTTTACTATCTGAATTATTTTTTGGATGTAGTAAATTTTCAATATGTTCAAATATTGTTTCAGGTTCTGCCATTCGTCCTTGTCCAATAAGTCCGCTTGCCAATTCTCCATCTTCAGCAGGTATAATTGCGACACCAAATGAATTTATTTTATCTAAATTGTTTTTTGTTGTGGCATGTTTATACATGTCTAAATCCATAGCAGGAGCCACAATTGTTTTGCATTTTGCTGACAGGTATGTAGCTAAAAGTAAATTATCGCAGGCGCCATTTGCCATTTTTGATAAGGTATTGGCGGTTAGTGGTGCAATGATAAAAATATCGGCCCACATTCCTAGTTCCACATGATTCGCCCACATTCCGGTATTTTTATTCCAGAATTCAATTCCAACAGGATTTTCAGAAAGGGTTGCCACAACCAAGGGACTTATAAAATCACAAGAGGCAGGAGTCATTATACATCTGACTTCTGCCCCTGATTTTTTTAATAATCTTATGAGATAAGCAATTTTATACGCTGCTATTCCTCCAGATATTCCGAGAAGTATGCGTTTGCTTTGCATGTAATTAATCTTGTTCTTCTTCTTGATCTTCGTCAACAATAGGTTTTCTCACATAAATTTCGTCGTTTTTCAACTCATCTATTGCTATAGAAACCGGTTTTGGCAACTTTTCATAGAATTTAGAGATTTCAATTTGCTCTCTATTTTCAAAAATTTCTTCTAAATTATCTGTAGAAGATGCAAATTCCTGAAGTTTTTGTGTAAGTTCTTCTTTAAGTTCGCTACTCAATTGATTGCTTCGCTTGCTCATTATCACAATTGATTCATAGATATTTTGTGTATTTTTTTCAAATACTACAGTATCACGGGTGATAGTTGATCTTTCTGCTGTGCTATTTTTAAAATTCATATCTTATTTTTTTTTAGCCAATTCTACTGCTATTAACTCCTCTTTCATTTTCTTCATCCTAGTTGGCAGATTTTGCAAATCTTTCAAATATTTGGAAGTTGAATATTGGGCTACAAAATTACTATATCTTTCCAATGTTTCATCAATTCTTTCCATTTTTTTATCAGGGATACTGTTGATTGCTAGTAATTCCGAATTAAAAACTGATATATACGCTACTTCTTCTGCAAAAATAGAACCTGGATATTGTTCTAAAAATACTTCAGATGAAGTAACTGCCGCTCTGTAATTTAATGTTTTAGAGTAAACTTTACAGGCATCGTAATCCTTTCTTTCTAATTTAAATTGCATTTGATCCATTATAGTATTGCAACTGTCCACTAAACTAGAGTTCGGGTATCTATCAATAAATTGTTGTAATTCGTTAATTGCCACTTCCGTATCATTTTGATCAAGAGATGGAATAGGGGAGGTGTTTACTGAACACATTGCCGAAAGAAATAAAGCTTCTTCCGCTTTTTCGCTGTAAGGAAATTTAGAGTAGTAACTACCCAAATAATAGCCCGCCATGTAATAGTCTTTTGCGAGATAAAAACCTTTACCCATTCTCAAATAAGATATTTCACCTTGGCTCGTTTTAGGGAATCTTTGGTAAACTTGTTCATACAAACCAATGCTTCTAGTATACTTTCCGCCGTCATACAATTCGTTTGCTAGCTCAAATTTTCGGGAATAATCGTCGCCTTTTAAAACTTGGTTGTAATCCGAACAAGCAACAGAAATTATAAAAACACCGATAAATAAGTAGATATACTTTAATTTCATATTTTGAGTTCAATGTGCAAAGTTAACGAAAGTATGTAGAATATCGTATAAACGAAAATGAAAACTCTAGGATAAATTTTCAATTTTAATTGTCAAAAGGTCTAGTAGCTTTTCCATTTCCTTTGGCATTCCTTCCAAATATCTTTCAGAATCCTCCCTTAAATTAGCCATATTTAATTCACTGCAATCAAATTCATCATCACTACCAATTGAAATTTTAGGATTTAAACGATAATAAATGAGGTTTTTATCGAATTTACTAACATCCATTAATCTACTGTGTACTTCACAATCGTCATTTTCTTTGAAACCACTGCCCAAGGAGAGTAAGATGATGGGATTGTCATAATATTGCATTTTGGCATATTTATAAGCTAACATACTTGGATTTTTCACTCCGTGTATACCATCGCTTAATTTCATGTTGTCAATTCCAATTGGTTCAATCACATTTTGATAGGCCGAACAAGCCATCATCATTTTTGATAGAAACATATTTCTATATCTAGCTTTATCATCAGAAAATACAAAAGGCTCATTTCCTTCCATATTATAGGCAATAAATAAGAAATGTTTTTTTATAGATTCTATTTTTATTTTACCAAAAAAATGT
>JBBSUQ010000154.1:0-7720 GCA_038234235.1 Flavobacteriales bacterium | reverse complement strand
GCCCCCAAATAAATTACAATTCTTGCCTGTGGAATTTTATTTCGGTTAAAGGTTTTTTCTAATTTTCTTACATGGATCCCTACATAAGAATAAGTTTTGTTTTCTATGTTTTTGAGAATATTTTTTCTTTTTAAATCTTTCTGAATTTTTGTGGAAATATCATTGTAGCTCAACATTTTTAAGGGTTCATAATCTTCTATTTCTTTATAATGTTTTTTGGAGCCTTTAAATAGTTTTAAATCGCTATCTCCTTTTCTGTCGAAGAAATACCTTCCGCCGTTATCGTTAACCAAATCTATTGTAAAAGAATAAAATTCTACAATTCCGAATGGACAAGATAAATGCCTCATGATTCGGTCTGTGGATCTTTGAAGCTTCCATTTCTTTTTTCTTTCTTTAAACTTACTTTCTGGTAAATATTTACTCGCTTCAAATGACAAACTGGTTAATAAACTGCTGTGTTTAAGGTTAGACCTTTTATCATGACTTTTAAAAATAGAAAAAATCATGTTTTCAATATCATTGTATTTAGTTTGTGTCGGGTCAAATTCTCCAGAAGGCGTTTCATAACTTAGTTCAGAAATGCTATCGGGCAAACCGAAAAGTTCGGCGATTTTTTGCTTGTACAAAATCGATTGCCCGTTAGCATTCTGTGAAACAAATAGTCCTATGAAAACTATATGGATTACAAACTTAAACGAAAACTTAAAAACTAAACTAAATCCAAAAAATCTCATATATTATTAATTGCTTTTCTTACATCTTCGCTCGACATACCTTTGATATTCAATTCGTGTACTATAAAAGATAAATCAACTTTAGAGCGCTCGTAATTTTTTATTATTCCGATGCGATTGTCTTCGTAAACTAAAATTATAATTGCTTTTTGACTGTTATAATATGGAATTCTATTTGGTGCAACCGCGAAACTTACATTTGCATCGGTTAAAATAAATCTTACATCATTTGTTTGCGGTAATTTTTCTCCATCTGAATTTGAAATAGAATCTGAAAGCACTAATAATTCGTCTGGTACATTGTTATAAAAATAATCACAGTTGTATCTTCCAGGAGCACTAAAGCCGAATCTCAAAGTATTGGTGCGCACAGCTGTAATTACTGGTCCAAACTCAATTTCTCGAGCACGTTGCTGTGCCAAAATATTTGAAAGATAAATTCTTTGAGCAGCCGCAACCTCTGCCGACATACTGTCAATTTTAATTCCGACTTTATCTTCCAATATCACACTGAATTTTTCGTCTTTTAAATATTTTTTATAATAGTCACTTTGTTTTTTTAATTCTTTAATTGTTTGCTTTTTAGACTTAAAATAAACTGGCATTTCTTTTAACTGTCCCTTGTAATTAAAGCTCATAATGAAATTGTCATTGACGAAGTCTGTTTTTAGTGTAACATCTTCAATTAAATTTGTAGAAGTATTAAAACTTAAATAGTTCTTAATATAATATCTTTGCTCTTTTGCCAATAATTTTAGAGAATCTTTTAAATTTGGATTAATAAGCGTGTCTAAATACCACTTTTGCTTTGAAAGCCAACGAGAATGCGATTCTTTATTGTAATATGAAATTCCCACATCGGTTACCTGAATTTTAGCTCTTTTAAATTTTGGAGCCACAGCAAGTAATTGAATTTCATAGGGATCTCTGCTTTTTTTAGTTATTTGAATGGCATATTTTGGTGCTTTTCTATCGATTTGTATAAATTCTTTATCTGAAATTTTATTTAATGAATCTAAAACAATTAATCTTAAACTATCCATGTTAACTGACTTTCTAGTAGGAACACCAATTACTTGCCAATTGTTGGTTGAATCTAATTGATACAATTGTGAATTCATTGATGGTTGCAAATCATTTAATTCTACTACAATCTCACTTAAAGGATTTATAGCCAAATCTTTATTATTCTCATCTTTGGCATTAAAACTAAACATTCCGTTGGATGTAAATATTTCTCTTCCAGTATTAGATTCTGCCATCATCGGCATTCCGCTCAGGGCATTGCTTATAGGATCAAAATATTCAATTACTTCTATTGTTACAGGTCCGGCGTAAGTAGAACCGTCGGCATTTACAAAAGTGTTTTTGGGTATTTCAAACATTGTATTTTCGAAACATACGGTATTTTCTTTTTCACTGTCTATTTTTTTTGTTTGTAGGGGTATCTCAATAACTACAGGTAAGGCATTGTTCATCATAGCCTCAGAAACTTCAATATTTTCTATTTTAATTACATTTTGAAGTTTTTTCGATGACATATCTACTTGAGTTAGTGAATTTTTATCAGAATTAATAGTAGCGAAAGCTCTTGCATTTAAAGCATCTGTTTCTACTCTATCCACATCTGTCATTGAGATAGCCGAAGCATTTAGTAATTTATTTTCTTCATAAACAGGTGTGTGAACATAACTTACTTCATCTAGATTTTTTATATCTTTTAAAACACGGTAAACATAAATCGGTTTTTCCATTTCGCAATTCACAAATTCTACTTTTTGCAAAATCACATTTTGTCTTAAGGTTGTACTCAAACCTGCCAAATCACAATCAACAAATGTTAGGATTTTTATACCAGAATTATTTATTCCCAGTGCCATTTCTTTGGTAATTAACTCAGGTGAAAATTTCAAGTTATGAAGGTTGCTTTTGTAATGTAAATTGTCACAAAATTTTTCATAATTCAAGTCATTGTTGTTGGTTATGTCGAGCGTTTCTAAATTCCAAGCTTTTGCGAAATAAGTATCGAAATCTTTGATGTCATTATTTGCTAAATTGAGATTTTTCAAATTTTTCAATGAACTGTAAGTCAATGGTAAATATGAAATTCTGTTGTTCGCCAAATTTAAAGTTTGCAATTCTTCAATTTTTGACAATCGATAGTCTAAATTTCCGATTTCACAGCTTTCTAATTGTAAATTTTTTATTCTGGTATTTTCGAAAAATTCATTGCTAAAGCAGAACAAGGTAAAACCAAAATTATTAGATAAATTGAGGTATTCCAAAGAAAGTAAATTATCTAACTGTGAGTCAACACAGGCTATTTCGTTAAAAGATAAATCTAAATAAATAAGATTGGGCATTTTTGATATTTCACTCGGAATTTCTTTTAACCCTTGGTTACTCAGGTGCAATTCTCTTACTAAACCTGGCTTCTCCATGGCTTGGTTGATAGAATAACAATCAGTGCATTGTGCAAAACATACTGCCGAAACTAAAAAGTTGAAGCATAAGAATATTAGGATACATGGCTTTTTCATGATTCTGTAAATTTTAAATTAATACTTGTGAAGTGAGATACAACTAAGTTCTTGCAGTCTCGCGAGGACTTGTGACTTCGTTGGTGGAGGACTGTCATCCCCTATTATAATTGGTAATTCGTAAATAATTTTATCTAAATTATCTATACCCACTATTTTTTCGCCCATTAAAAAGTCTTTATAACTTTTGCGCTCATCAATAGTCATGGCATTCATGACACTGTCATCAGGAATTATTTTTTGGGATTGTGCTAAAACTATAAACTTATCTATGTATTTGAGTGAATAATTGTTTTCAATTAAAAAATTAATTCTTTTTTTAAATTCTTGTGTTCTGATGTAAGTAGTATCAAATTTTGGAAGAGATAATTCCTTCAATTTTAGTTCGGTCGCATTGAATTTCTGAATGGTAGTTTTAAACTCTGATTTATCAATTTCTACCAATTGTTTACGACGTCTGTCTAAGGTAACTGTTACAAAAGCAATTTCCCCTAGTTTATTTGTCAATTTCAAATTAATTTCATTCGATTTTTTGGTTTTGTAAACATACAATTGTCCTTCCGGAGTAGTATGAGCCATTTGATTTTCAGCAAGTTCGTTCACAATTAATCCACTGTAAGGATTTGTATATTTATCTACAAAATAAAGCGTTTTGCCTGGAGAACCTTCAGACACACTCAATGCATTTCTCTTGTTAAAAGTTCCAATTGTAGAACCATATTGAGTATCGTAACACACTTTTCTTTGCGCCAAGAATACGCTATCAATCAATTCATCCATTGTCAATCTCGTGTTGAAAAAAGATTGATTTCTTTTTACTATTTTTTTAAATTCTTCGGGAACAAGATTGTAATGCAAGTATTTTGTGTTTTTATCATATACTTCTATTTCATCTTTTAGGTTCACTGAAGAATCAACTAAAGAAACATCTTGAAAAGGATTATATGTTGGCAAATTGAAAAAAGAATTAAAGCCATTATCTTGGTCCAAAGGTGTTAGACCTCTTTTAAATTTATTATACAAATAATCCGAAGTTTTAACTGAATTGGTTGAATTAATATCTAAAGAAATTTCATTGGTAGTTATGTTCGCTGAATTATATTTTTTTTGAACTAAAACTAAATTTTTATCGCCGTTATTTTTTAAATGAGAAGAATTATTTTCGTATTTAGTAAATAAATAAATTCCTAACACAAAAAGTAATAATATTGCAAAAACTGAAAGCCATTTTAACCATAAAAAAGAATTTTTTACATGATATGTGTTTGAAATTGAATATATTTCAGAACGTAATTCTTTACGTTTAACGGCGGTTTGAAAATCGGAGAAAAAATCAACATCTTCTTTTAAGTCGGAATCAAAATTTACTTTATTGGCAAAATCAGCTTTATCTTTAGCAGATAAATCATTTAGCAAAAACTGCTCAATATTTCCTATATGTTCGAGCTCTTTTCTCATGCTGTTAATTCTTCTGAATGATTCTTTTTAAATAAAATCTGTGCTTTTTCTAAGCATTTATATTTTTGTGTTTTAGCAGAATTTACACTTGAATATTTTAAGGCATCTGCAATTTCCGTCATTGATTTTTTTTCAAAATAAAAGAGTTGAAAAATTTTCTGACATTGGTCTGATAACTGACCTAGTATTCGTTGCATGGTTTTCAATCTCTCCTCTTTCTCAATTTCAAACCCTAGGTCAGCTTCAGACACAATGAGCGTATCACTCCATTCCAATTCCACAAACTTGTTTTGTTTGCGCAATTCATTTTTCACCAAAAAACGGTTGATGCCGTATAAATAAGTGCTTAAGGCGGATGACAAATGAAATGAAGGTTTCTGCACATTCTCAATCAAGATAAGTAAGCTGTCGTTGAAAATCTCTTTCGCTATAACTTTATTACAACCTGCTTTTAATATAAGCGCATGTATTTTTGGATACTCCAAGTAGAGAAATTTTATCGCCTCTTCTCGATTTCCATTTTTTATTGCTAATATTAATTCTTTGTCTTTCATGATATATTGGTTAATGTCTGGAAAAATTGAAAGTAACCCGGGAAATTAAATTTTTTTTAATAATAATTTTAAAATGCTGAATAGTAACGGAATAAATTTGAATAAATTATTAATTGTTTACCTTTTTCAAATATCGACAGTTATATACAAACGATAACGAATATGAATTTAGAAACAGAAATAAAAATTCTTTATAAAAATTGGCCTAAAGTCAGGATATTTTTAAAAACCAAAGGTTGCGGCAGCACGCAGGCCGAAGATATTTTTCAAGAAGCGTTGCTGGTTTTTGTAAGAAAACGCGAGCAAAATAATTTTGAAGCCGGCAGCAAAGAGGCACTTTACCATTTCATGAATATTGCCAAATTTTTGTGGTACAATGAAAATAGAAAGAAAGGTTTGAATACTGTTGAGTTTTCAAATGAATCAGCTAGCGGACCTAATCAGCATTCAAATATTAACAACGATTATTCTGGAGATCCGGAAATTGAGACTTTTATAAATGAAGAAAAAAAATACCAATTAATGGAAGAAGCCATTTCTAAAATTGGAGCAAAATGTCAGCAAATACTGAAGGCATTTTACGGTTTAGGAATGAAAATGAGTGAAATTGCCAAGAAATTTGACCTCAGAAATGAAGCAGTTGCAAAAGTTCAGAAATACCGCTGTCTCACCAAAGCAAAAGAAATTATTCACGCTAATTCTCAGAACTCATGATTGGAAATATAGAAATAACCAGAATAATTGACCGATATCTATTGAATGAAATGGACGAGCAAGAAAAATTGAATTTCGAAGATAAAATGAATTCGAATGCTGAATTGGCAAAAGAAGTTAACATGCAAAAAGCCTTGTACGAAAGTTTGCAACGCATGGCAATTAAAGATATGATAAGCAAACAAAAGAAATCTTATCATCTTGTGAAAACTTTAAAAATAATCGGATTAAGTGTTTTGATTTTGACTCTCATCGCTTCAGTAATCTATTTTAGCACAAAAAGTCTCAATTCTGATAAGGATAAAGATTCTGAAAAAACCAAGCAAATAGAACAAGCAATAATTGGAACAATAGAAGAACAAAAAGATTTTGACAGAATTACAACTCAAATTTTCGACATTTTAGCAGACAATCAATTGCTTGCTACCGAAAATGGAAATTTGATTTCTGTGGCTGAAAATTCTTTTATGCAAAGCGGTAAAATTTACAAAGGAAAAGTAAAACTTGCCATACAAGAAGCCACCACTCCAAGCGATATAATCTTGAGTGGGTTGAGCACAATGGCCGGCGATAAACCTCTGGAAACGGAAGGAATGTTCAGCATTAAAGCTTTTGATGAAAAAGGCAAGGAACTTCAAATAAATCCAGAAGTTGGTGTGTACATGCAAATTGCCAATATTTCTCAAGCCAAAAACGACAATGAACTAATGCTTTTTAAAGGCGAAAAAACTGCGAATGGCGATGTAAATTGGATAGAACCCGAAAAACTAAACACACTCCCAGTCATGGCTGAAATGAAAGATTTAAATTTTTATCCACCAAATTACGAAGCTAAACTAAACGAGCTGAAAGGTGAAAAAAATAAATTTTATAAGGATAGTTTGTATAGAATGTTGCCTGAGTATTTTAATTCAATGAGTGTTGAGGTTCAAAATCCAGAGAATAATTCTTCAAATATCGTTCAAAAAGATGATTACTTGCAAATATCGAGAATACAAAATGGAGCAAGCACTGGTATTAAAGCTGTAAAAAAACCAATTGCAGATTCTATATCTAAAGAAACCAATTTTTACCTCGGAGAATACGTAGATCCAACCTCAGTTTTAGCATTTTGGAACAAGCGCTTTAACCAAACCAACTTGGCAACAAAAGATTTTGAAATGCGCATGCGTTCTATTCATGGAAAATGTTCGCAGAAATTATTGGATTTGTACCTCAACAATTTAGATAAAAATCTATGGGAAGTTGATGAAATGGCAGTGAAATTAGGTGGAGAAACTTTCGCAAAGTTTGCACTGCAGAAAATAGGAAAAGTAGATGCGAAAAACCAACATCTCAAAAACCTGAGTGCTTTTTATGAGAACGAACAAAAGAAATTGAAAAATATAAGCAGCTCAAACATGCAGGCTATCCATAAAAAGGAAAATGCCTTGGATTCTAAAATGCAAAAACTGAAACAAAATGAAATAAAAACAGATGCCGTTAGAAATGTGAAAAATTTTAGAGAAGAAAGTCAAATTAATTACAACGAAGCTGCACGACAATTAGGAATAAAAACAAAAGACATTTGGAAAAATCTAAATTCGGGAAATTCTGTTGGTTACACCGCTCGCGCTACAGGAATTTACAATTTAGATGCCTATGCAAAAAATGTAACTTCTCTTAGAAAAACAGATACTTACACCGACCCAAACCCTGGTAAAACAGCCACAATTTC
>JBBSUQ010000153.1:0-7730 GCA_038234235.1 Flavobacteriales bacterium | reverse complement strand
GTTGATTCAAATATTCAATCATATAATCAGCCATTTCTAATTGAATAGCGATCTGTGTGATTGTTTTTTCTAAATCATTATTCTTCTCAAGAAATATTTGCGCATCCGAAGTTAGATCTGTAAGACTTTTGGCTGTTTTATAATCTTGACCTTCCACTTCCACGAGAGACAACTCATTGGTAATAACCTTCATGCGCTCATTGATAAACTCACTCGTGGTTTTAGTGATTCTGTTTTTATCTTCTACCGCACTCAATTCATGTAAGCGAATTAATGTATTGATAATGGTGTTATTTTTATTTACACTCGGCCCTTCCAAAGAAATGCTCAAAACAGAAGCATCTTTATTAACAGATTCCACTTGAATACTACTTTGAAGCCAAATAGCAGCGTTAAGTACGGGTGTTACAGAAATCACATAAGTCTGGTCTTTTTTTTCCTGATTGTAGAATTCGGTTTTTTCAATAATAATGTCACCGATGGAAGATTTAAAACTTTTCCCAAAGAAATAAGTGCCTAGTTCATCGTGACTTTCACCATCAAATAAAATAAATGTTTTAGCATTTACAATCTGTAGTTCATAAAACGCCGATTGATTGTATAATGCCGTATCTGCTAGGTTGCTATCGTGATTTGAACTGTGCAGTGCTAGTGGAGATTGTTGAAAAGCTGTTTCATTCTTATCATCTTTTGGTGCGATACTGATGTTTAATCCTATTTCATTT
Organism: Flavobacteriales bacterium; assembly: GCA_038234235.1. Taxonomy (GTDB): domain Bacteria; phylum Bacteroidota; class Bacteroidia; order Flavobacteriales_D; family Crocinitomicaceae; genus JBBSUQ01. The sequence continues at coordinate 7,005 of JBBSUQ010000153.1, read as the reverse complement.
ACCACCTTTTTAATCAAGGTAAGTGATTTAAGTATTTCAATTTCGTTTTCCAAATTATCACTTCCTGAGGATAAACCAAAGTCTTCAAAAACATCAAGACCTGAAGCCATTCCACCTTTCTCATCTTCTTTAATTAACACCTTCGCTGAAGATTTGTATTGAGGTGTAATTGAATTTAAATAAAAATAAGCATAAAATGCACAAACAAGAACCGAAAGTACCATCCATTTCCAATTGCGGAGATAGCGGCTCAACAAATCTTTTATGTTGATTTTATCTTCCTGATTTTCAAAGAAAGTTGTAGGTTGTTGCTCTGACATTTATTGTGTAATTAAAACAATGGTTGTAATAATCAAAGAGGTCAATGATATAAAAACGGGACCAGTTGATCTCCAAAAGGTAGAATTAGAACGGGAGTTGAAATTAGGCTCCACATAAATTACATCATTTTGTTGTAAATAGTAAACTGGAGAACTGAATAATTTGCTGTCCGTTAAATCTACCCGAAATTCTTCTTTTTTTCCATTGTTATCTCGAATAACCAAAACATTTTTGCGAACGCCAGTAATTTGTAAATCTCCTGCTAAGCCAATTGCTTCTAACAAAGTAATGCGTTCATTTGGTATTTTAAATGTCCCAGGATTAGCCACTTCTCCAAGTATGGTAACTTTAAAGTTTAAAATTTGGATATTCACTACTGGATTGTTTATGTTATTATTGTGAAGCCAAAATGTACAATTGGGCGTATGGTGATTGGAGGATTGATCGGGCCAAACTTAAAAAAAAGTGCTTTTTGAAATTCACGAAACAATCGTTAGTCCCTTTCATTTTTACTTAATTTCTGTAAAATATTAAAAGCAATTGAAGTTCCAATAAAGAAATTATGGTTGCTAAAATTCGTTCCATTTGAGAATATGGCTTTATCACTTTGCAGATATCTACCTTCAAGTCTAATTTGGATGGCTTCGGTTGGTATGAAATCAAAATTTAAAGAGATGCTTGCTGTTTGAAAAGCTTCATTGTTGGCAGTAGAAATGATTACATTTTTTTGGTCGTCATAATGTTCCAGACGGATAGCGGTAAACCATTTTTTAGATAACTTGAACTGAGAAATAATCACTGGACTAAACCAATAATTGTAAGATTCACTTTTTAAACTTTTTTGTTGCATTCCAATATCAAAACCAAAAATCAATTTTAATTTTTCAGTAGGATTAATCTGACTATATAAATTACTAAAATAACGCATTCTTCTAGTTGAATCAGGATCATCGGTACCAATAAATGTGCTCCAATTAAACTTTACATTTTCATTTGGAGTATAAGTTATTTGAGTTCCGGCAGACAATAAAGAATTGCTATTCACCCTTTGAATTCTTTGCCATCCATTTAGCAAGAGTGCCGAATAAAACCATTTTTTAGAAGGTTTAAAACCTAATTGAGCGCCACTAACAAAATAGGGAGAATTTTCTGCCAACAGAGATCTAGTTAGCGTTAAATTAGAAGTACTAATAGCACCCTCAAATCCGATGTAAGAATTCATTATTCCTGCATCTAACCAAAGTTCTTTTTTATTGCTTAGCGAGATGCCAATATTGGCCTCTGATATATATTTATATGCGGCAGGTTCGGATTTATAATTATCTTCCGGATATGTACCTGCCTGTAAACCAAAATTTGCTCTGTATTTTTGCTGTACCACTTTAAGTTTCAATAGTGCTAAATTTACATTAAACTCATTGTGTCTATTGTGATTGTATAAAAAAGTTTGTCGATATGAAGTGCTTGGTTTATTAAAGTCATAAATGTAATAAACATCTAAAAATTCTTCTAAAATAATCTCGGGCTTTTTGCTCCACGTAGAGTCAGTTTGACAAAAGGAGAAATTTGTAATAATAGTAAATAAAATTATAGGCAATAAATTTTTCATTTTCCTTTTACTTTTCTTCTTTTGCAAATAACCTTGTCAATTCTATAATTTTATTTTTTTTGGACAAAACTACAACAATATAATTGACAAAAATCCTCGATTCTCCATCTGGTATTATAATTTGATTATTTCGCTTCATGAGATTGGATCGGGAGTAATTTAAAAGGATAGTGCGGCAATAAATGAATGCCTCCAAACAATTATTTCCTTACTTTTGCACCACGAATTGAATGTGTCAATTCAAACAGAAATTAAAACTCAAAAATGTCATTTTCCTCTTTTAAATTAAGCCCAGTACTATTACAAAAAATCGCTGACTTAAACTATGAAAAACCTTATCCGATTCAAGAACAAGCAATTCCTGCAATACTTTCGGGGAAGGATGTTTTTGGTATTGCGCCGACAGGTTCCGGGAAAACAGCCAGTTTTGTGCTTCCGATTCTTACTCGACTTGAAAAGGAGATAGCCAACTTTAAAAACCGACACATTCAAGCACTTATTGTTTTGCCAACGCGAGAATTAGCAATCCAGGTGCAAGAAGTTTTTCAATCTTTTGCTGGTTTTGGTGAAGATAGAATAAAATCTATGGCAGTGTATGGCGGCTTTTCTATAAATCCACAAATGAAAAATATGATTGGCGTTTCGGTTTTGATTGCAACTCCTGGTCGACTATTGGAGTTAGTGGATAATAGCGCGGTACATTTGGATAGATGTCAGATTTTTGTGTTAGATGAGGCCGATAAATTATTGAACGATGGTTTCAAGGAAGAGATGGATAGAATTATAAAATTCCTTCCAAGCAAACGTCAAAATTTATTGTTTTCAGCCACACTTAATGAAGATGTTAAAGCTGTTACGCAAATCTTACTTCGAGAACCAATTGTAATCAAAATAGAAAGAGAAGAAGAAAAAAATGGGGTTATAACACAAACCGCATTTCGAGTGAGTGAAGAGCGCAAAGGTCCTTTTCTTAGGTATTTGATAAAATCTCGAAATATGGAACAGGTTTTAATTTTCACGAGTTCCGTTTTTAAAGCCGACTCGGTTGTAGATAAATTACAGAAAAACGGCATCCAAGCATCGGCAATTCACAGTAAAAAAAGTCAAGAGGCGAGGGGCAAAGCATTGTCAGGATTTAAAAATGGAAAAGTTAGAGTTTTGGTAGCCACAGACTTAATTTCGAGAGGAATTGACATTGCAGTATTGCCTTTTGTGATTAATTATGAATTGCCAAGATCTCCCAAAGATTATGTCCACAGAATTGGTCGCACAGGCAGAGCCGATGAAAGCGGTGAAGCATTCACATTGGTAACACCAGAAGATGAACACCATTTCAAAATCATTCAGAAAAAAACCAAAGAAATTATTTTAGTAGAAGAAACCGATCATATTGATTTGCGATAGGTTCGCAATGCATTGCGAACCAACGCGAACCAACGCGAACCAACGCGAACCAACGCGAACCAACGCGAACCAACGCGAACCAACACAAACCAACGCGAACCAACGAAAACCAACGCATATTGATTTGAGGTAGCTACAAGGTTTTAGTTTTAACAAAGGATTAGCATTATATTTGCAAACCATTTTAAAATTCAAGAAAATTTTTCAATAATGTATAATAAAGTGATGTCTATTTTTTAAATTTTAATGAAGAAAAAACTTACTTCTTACTGTTCCAGTTATATATTGACTCATTTTTGCGCTTTTCTGTTTTTTTCAAATACAAGTTGGTCGCAAGAAATTGTTACTACTAGAGATATTGGAGTATGGTTGAATATTGGTGTTAATTATAAATTTAATAAACATTGGAATATTGCACTAACCCCCAGCCTCAGGACTTTTGATAATGCTTCCAAAATTAAAAGCACTTTGGTGGACCTTGAAGTAGATTACCGAATAAACAAAAATTTTAAATTGGGTGCCGGTGGGAGATATGATTATGCCAGAAAGAACGATTTTACATTTACAAACGATATTAGATACAGTTTAGATATTGAATATAAAACAAATTTTTCTGAAAAATTTGAATTTAAATACCGTATGAGATACCAACACAAATATATCAATTTGTTTACTTTTAATCCTGAAGTTGAAGAAAATTCAAATTTTAGAAATCGATTAAAAATGAGTTACAATTTTACCAAACATTCCTTGTATTTTTCAGCGGAACTTTTTCGCAAATATGAATATTATCAAAAACCAAAATTTAATAATTTAAGGATAAGTTTGGGCGATGAATTTAAAATATTTAAAAGTGAGATAGATATTGCCATAGCCTATGAGCGACAGCTTAATAATCCTTATCCGCTTAATTTTTTCTTTCTCAATTTGAGTTACTGTTTTAAACTAAAAAAAAATGAGTAAATATTTAATCTTGTTTTTAATTTTAGTTGCATTTTCTTCTTGTAAAAAGCAAAAAATAGTATTTGATTCTATTGCGAATGATCAGTTTGAACTTTCATTAATGTTGAGGTTAAATGGGAAAGATTGTGCGTTTGATTCTAAGCTAAAATTATTAAAATATTCTATTGATGAAAGTGCATTAATGAATTTTTCGACCTTTATTGAATTTCAAAAAATAGCAACCATACAGTTTAATAATATTTCACTTATAAATAATGCTATTAATAATTTGGGAGATTTAGAATTAAACAAAGTTTACGATTTAACGATTTCTACTAACGGTACAAGCACGAAATTTGGTATATTATTCACAGATATACCAATTATTCAAATAGTGACGCACGATGAAATTTTAAATGAACCAAAGTCACTTTCAAAAATGACATTAAATTATCCGCAATTCAACCGTCCTTCTGACATAAATTGGACAGGCATTGAATTGAGAGGAGCGACGGGTTTAAAATTTGACAAGAAATCTTACGGAATCGGAATATACAATGATCGAAGTTTAGAAAATCCAAGTAGTGCGGCATTTTTTGATTTAAACACTAATAAAAAATGGATTTTAAATGGCATGTTTATCGATAAATCTAAAATACGCAATAAGGTTAGTTTTGATTTATGGAAGTCCATGGCAGGAAATATAGAACATGTAAATGTAGAATCTCGTTATGTTGAAGTATTCGTTAATCACAGCGCAAAAGGCTTGTATGTTTTGACAGAAAAATATACAGAACAGCAACTTAATCTCGATCAACAAGCTGTGTTTTACGAGGGCGTAGATAATTCTGATGTTACGGAATTCAAGGTTTATCCCAGTAAAAAACCTACGAGCGCAGAGTGGGAAGGTTGGGAACAATTATTTCCAGAACCATCTCAAGTTATAGAATGGACTGATTTTGAAAATTTAAGTCAATTAATTGCAAAAGGAACAGATTCAGATTTTAAAAATAATATTGGACAGTTGATAGATTTAGACAATGTTATTGACTATTATCTTCTTCTTAATATTTGCTATGGGACTGATAATTTGGGCAAAAATTGGCATTTTTTAAAACGCAGTCCTGCAGCTAAATTTCAAATTGTACCTTGGGATCTTGATGGTTCTTGGGGTAGAAATCCGGTTGCTACACCACTTGGTTACGCTGCCATAGCAAGCAATCATTTTTACAGAAGGTTGGAAGAATTGAATCCAGATAATTACAATGCTAGATTAAAACAACGTTGGCTAGAATTGCGGTCTACAGCATTTCTTGAAACCAATATAAGTAATTTATTTAATGATAATTTCGAAATTCTGGAGCAATACAAAATTATACCATTTGAAAATAATTTATGGCAAACAGATATAAATTTGATTTCTGAGCAAGCATACATGAATAATTGGTTAACAAACCGATTGATATTTCTTGATGATTATTTCAATTGATAATTTCTTAATAAATTTAATTATCCATAATAACTTGGTAAGATTATAAAAATGAAAAATGCTTCTATAAAATTTGAAAGACCATATATAATTTTCACAATTTGCATTTTGGCATTTTGTGCCTTGCTGGTGATAGTAGAATCCATAAACTCTAAACTTTTCACAAGCGATTTTCAAGTTTACTATGAAGCCACAAACGATTTTTTTTCAGGTAACAATCCTTATTTACACAATTATGGTTTAGATACTGGATTTTTCAAATATCCACCATTTACCTTGTATTTGTTTGCGATTTGCAAAGTTTTACCTTTCAAAATTGCCCAAGGCCTGCATTTATTTGTACTAAGCATTTCCCTTTTAATTTCGATAATATTGTGGCATAAAATGTTTAGGATTTATTTTGCTCACAAGATTTCAAAAATACCATCTTGGATATTATACATCACATTTTTATTTGTAGCAATACATGTTGTGCGAGAATTGCATTTGGGCAATATAAATCTCATTTTGTTGGCATTATTTACAATGGGTGTATGGTTTTACAAAGGAAATCGGATATTGCTTAGCATTTTATTTTTTAGCTTATTGGTAATTCTCAAACCTATAGCAATTTTCATTTTTCTGCCAATGTTGTTTTATGGTCAATGGAAATTAATTATTGGTTCAATGATCTTAGGTGCAGTCTTTTTTCTATTTCCCATTATCAACATGGGATGGTATGGAAATATTGAACTCTGGCAAAACTGGTTGAAAGCGGTAGGTTCTCATGGTGAATATCTTGTGAGCGAAAATTCCTTGACCTATTTAGTACAGTATTATTTAAATATCAGTTCAGAATGGATCTTTTCTTTCTTAGGATTAATCTTAATCTTAATATGCATTGCCTATGATCGCTTTGTGAACAAGTCAAATGGATTTGAATGGAATATTTGGGCAGTCATTTTATTGGCATTTACACCAAATTTCTTTGTCACAGATACAGAACATTTTTTACTTTCAATACCATTAATAATGGTGTTTTTGTTTTACATAAGAATAAATCCAAATATCTACAAGATAGTTTTATTGATATTAATTTTCCTATTATTTTCAATAAATTCCAATGATTTACTAGGTAAAGAATTATCTAATAAATTCAGTACTCACGGTATTTTAGGCATTGGAAATTTATTGTTAATTTCTAGTTTTATTTTTGTTTATTTTAGGGAAAAAGCGGATGTAAATAAAGTGCAAATTGGTT
>JBBSUQ010000152.1:0-7817 GCA_038234235.1 Flavobacteriales bacterium | reverse complement strand
GATTAATGTGCAATGTTTCCCATGTAATTCATTTATTAAAAGACAATAAAATCACCGTGATTTACCTATAAATTCATCCATAAAGTTCATTCATTCAAAGAGTATAGAATCACCGTGATTAATTTGCAGTTCCATCCATATTCTTGACAATTAAAAGACAATAAAATCACCGTGATTAATGTGCAATGTTTCCCATGTAATTCATTTATTAAAAGACAATAAAATCACCGTGATTAATTTGCAGTTCCATCCTCTTGACAATTAAAAGACAATAAAATCACCGTGATTAATTTTGTATAAATCAATAAATCAATCAACTAAAGCACCAGTCAAATAATTGAAAATAACTTAATTAAGTTACCGCCTTAAGCCTCCCAACAACCACCCTGTCAACCGGAAAAGTCATCATTTCTTTTGTTAAATCTCCAATATGAACCCAGCGAGGAAGCTCAAAATTATTTTCATCAAATTTTATAAAACTTTCTAAATTTAAATCTTCTTTTGTGCTTGCGAAAAAATAAAAACTGACCAACTGTTGCTCTTTATTGAAAGTACTTTCTTGGAAAAAATCATTGACATAAAACAATTCACCAATTTCAAAATCCAGAAACAATTCTTCCATTAATTCTCTTTGGAGACATTCTTTTAAACCTTCGCCAAATTCCAATCCTCCACCAGGAAATTTGGTAAATGAATTTCCTCTTCGGCGTTCATCTAGTAGTAAAACTTCATTTTTATCATTGATGATTATTGCGTAAACGCGAAGATTGAATGCGTTCATTTATTCAAAATTGAAGCGATGTCTGGACGAAAATATTGATCTGATTTTAAAACTTTTCCATCTTCGCGATAAATTGGATTACCACTCAGATCTAATTTACTCATATTACTGCGTTGAATTTCAAAGAAAACCTCTTCAATCTTATGTTGCAAACCGTGACGTAAAATTGTACCGCATAGAATATACAACTGATCGCCAAGTGCATCTGCAACCTCAACTAAATCTCCATTTTTAGCAGCCTCCAAATACTCTTCGTTTTCCTCTTTCATCAAATTAAACCGTAATTCTACTTCTGGACCGGTTAAATCTACGGTCGGTTCAAAATTATTTTTAATGCCAAAAGCATCGTGAAAAGTTGCTACGGCATGTATTGTATCGTCGAAGTTCATTATTTGCGTTTTAATTTTTATCGAAAGTAAGTATTTGTTTTTTATTTGTAATGTTGATTCAGGAAGGAAAGCGTTTATACCAGTTAAAGAAATTGAAATTAAATGCTAAAATAGGAAGCTACAATTACTAAAAGCTACAATTAATTTCAATCACAACTTTTTATTCTTTGACAATCTTAAATTTCATAAGTTCATCATCACTCTGAATGCTAAGGAAATAAATACCTGAACAAAAATTTGAAAAATTGATACGCGTTTTACCGCCAACCACAGTCCATGTCGGAAAAAATATTTCTCCTAAAGAATTGTAAATCGAGATTTGATCAATTGTTTCAATATTAAGAATAAGTTCGTTGGAAACTGGATTGGGATAAAATATAACTTCCGTAATGTCTTTATTCGCCACTAAACTGGCAGTTATTATATTTATAGTTTGACTAATTGTGTCGGACAGATTGCACTCGCTGGTAATTAGTTTTACTATGTAGTTTCCATTTTGTAAATAATTATGACTTGGATTAACCGAATTTGAAGTATTTCCATCACCAAAATCCCATGAATAATTTGTAGCATTGACTGATAAGTTGGAAAAAGTGAAATTATTTCCTGTAGATGAATACGTATAGTTAGCAACAGGGTCGTAATCTCCTATATTCCAATCAGATAAATTATCAAATACAATTGATTTTACCGCAGCTCTTATGTTCGCTGCATCCGCGGCAGGCAAAGTGAAATCGTAATTGATAAGCATCGGGTTTTTTCTAAAAACTGTTGTGTAAAAACAACAAGCAGCCAGATAAGAACCTGCTGGAGAAGGATGACTTTCATCAGCCTGATATAATTCAATCATGGGAAAATTTTGTCTGATATATTTCCACACTGCCCCAACGGGAGATAGTAGCGCATTGTTTGTATCTGCCATTATTTTGTATCTCGCAGCCAGTAAACTATCCATACCACTATAGCTACAAACTGGTGGGTACGAAACACAATTGGATGCATCTCCATTTTTCCTTCCCCAAGTCATGTAAAAAATGGTTTCTGCACAAGTGTTATATTTATTAATCAAACTATCTAATTTTCTAGCGAAAGGATATACATCAGATTGAACTTGACTAATTGGAAATGAAGGAAGTTGACTTTGCTCTTGCAATACCACAAAATCCCAGTTTCCTTGTATTATTTTATTGAGGGACACAGAGTTTGTCGAATGTCCTTGAAAAGTGAATCCACCTGGGGAATTACTGTCAAATAATAAAGTGTCACCAGTAGAAAGTGCTAAATCAGCTGTAATTTGGGGCATGTTATTGTAGTAAGTATAGCTGTTGCCAATAAATAATACCTTTTTGCTAAGTTGTGCGTTAACTTTAATTCCAACAATTATGGAGAGAACAGTAAGATAAAGTTTGATTTTCATTTTGACATAATTTATTTAAAACAGAAATATGATTTCGATTCAGCTGTAATATTTTGATTATTTACAAAGATACTTATCTAAGATGAAATAATAAATCTTTTATAAATTATGGACTTCAGCATTTTTACATTGTACCGATCTCGGCCTTTTTCTAATTTCAAAACATCATAATATAAATCTATAGGATTTCGCAATCAATTGTTGTTTGAATTAAAATTTTTACCATTCTTAATTTAGAATGTAATAAAGAGTTAATCTACTAAATCAAACAACCATTTTAAAATATGTAATTTTGCTTTTATTAGCAAATTCGACAAATAGCAAGATTTAATGAAAGAAAAAATTATACTCTGGATCCGAGAAATTTACATGCACCGCATAAATGGTCACCGTGTTTTCGATAAAAATGCTTACAACGATCATGCGGTTTATTGGATGATAGGAATGTTCGTTGCGTTATTAGTAGTATCATATTTAATTTGGATTTTATCACGGTTTTTAATCGTGCGTATTTTGGGTATTGTTGTAGACCGTAGCTCCATAACTTGGGATGATTATTTTGTTAAAAATAAAGTTTTTAGAGCTTTAGCTCAGCTTGTGCCGCTGGTATTCATGGAATATTTTCTTTCAATCGTGTTTTACCGCTTTTCCTCAGCACATGCTTTTTTTTCAAAAATTACCTTGGTACTCATTATTTATGCAACAATCATTTCTATTAATCGAACGCTTAATTCTTTTAGAGATATAATAAGTTCCAATGAGCGTTATTATGACAAACCAATTCAATCGTATTTTCAGGTTCTCCGAATAATCTCCACTTTAATATTATTGATTTTAATGCTTTCCGTTGTAACAGAACGTTCGCCATTGTTCTTCTTGACATCATTAGGCGCAATGACAGCAATACTTTTATTAATTTTTAAAGATACAATTTTAGGTTTTGTAGGTTCCATTCAACTTTCAACCAACGACATGATTCGAATTGGAGACTGGGTTACAATGGAGAAATATGGAGCCGATGGCGATGTGGAAGGTATAACGCTGACAACCGTAAAAGTTCGAAATTTCGATAGAACCATAACCACAATACCAACTTATAGTTTTATTAGTGATTCATTTAAAAACTGGCGTGGAATGCAAGAATCTGACGGAAGACGCATCAAACGAGCAATCACAATTCAAATAGAATCAATCAGTTTTGCAAATACACAACTTTTAGAAAAACTTAGCCAAGTGCGATCATTGAAAGAATTTATACAAGAGCGCCAAGTTGAAATTGATGCTTACAACAGCTCACAAGGTTTTACAGAAAAAGACATTTTAAGTGCAAGAAAACAAACAAATATAGGTTTGTTTAGAAAATACATTGAATATTATATAAGACACAACAGTGATATAAATCAAGAAATGACTTTAATGGTAAGGCAACTTCCTAGCACTGAAAAAGGCTTGCCACTAGAAATCTATTGTTTCACCAAAAACAAAATCTGGGAAGACTACGAAGAAACGATGTCCGATATGTTCGATCACTTCTTCGCAATTTACCACCACTTCGACCTAAGTATCTTCGAAAGCCCCACAGGGAAGGATTTTAGGCAGTTGCTTGCTGGGAGTGAGGGGAAGGAGTGAGGTTGATTTTTACTTAGAAACCTCTACTCAGGCTTTATCTTCACAATCTTTCCATCCCTCATCACAACAAGCACACTGTCCTTCTGCTTTTTAAACTCAATCAATCTCTCATAAACCAATTCAAGACCTTTAACAATTTTGTCTCCAAATTCAATTTGTTTTTCCTATTCTGTCATAGCGATTTTTTAATTTGTTAAATTTTTCAGAATCAATTACTTTTAAATTGCCTAAACCCATTTTGTGCGCTATTAATTCATTTATTCCATTAGAATTGTCAAAAATTAATGCGCCATATTTACATTTTTTACTTTATCAAGAAAATAGTCTAAATAAGATTTTGGTTTCCAATCTTTATCAAAATAAAATGCTTTTTTCAAATAGGGTTCTAATTCTTCGAAATTTAGCCAAAGTAATTCTATTTCGCCGACTACACCTTCGTCAGAATGTTGATTTACTACGGGACAAATTGATTTGATCACTCGTTTTTTTATGTCCCCATTTTTGTTTATCAGGAGGCTCACTCTTAATTTATATTTTATGATGTCCTCGTCTTCATACCAATAAAACTCTCGCGCCGGATATTGATAATGAAATGCACCATCAGCGAATATTACCATACTATCTTCTCCATATTGATCAGCAAGAGGGGTATCGTACGATGGGCCAAATCTTCCAAGCAAATAACAAAGGTTTTCTCGTACTTTTTCGGAGTTCAAAAACGTTCCACTTTCACTTTTAACCATCACGGGATAACGTAACTCCCCATCATCTCGGCTAACGAATAATTCAGGATTGTATGGATAATAAGAGTCAATAGTGCCATCAATTATCATTGGATGAAGAATGGTCCAAAGATTTTCGTGCCGATCATTGAATGAGAATACATATTTATCATAATTCATTATAGAGCTGCCATCAACATTTAAATTGGAAGTCCTTTGCCAATTATCCTTCCAAGCCTTAGATAGGGGTTTAAACAAAACTGAATCTTTATTGGCACTGACTTCAATGAACACGATTTTTTCGAATAAAGGTTTTGATCGGTAAGATTTTACCGAAGCAGATGTTATAAAGAGAACAGTTGATAGACCAAAAAAATAATATTTAATATTTCTCATAAGTAAAACTTTTAGTTTCGTATGACGTATTTTGATTTGTTTGTACGTACGACGGTTTGCAAATGGGCAAAGGCGCCTTCTCAAATATAACCGTTTTGGCGCTTTTGCTTATTTGCTGGTTTATTTTTTCCAATAGTGTTTGTATTTGTCGTTCAAATCATAGAATGTTCCACTCGACCCTTGTCCAAACACTTTGCCATTTGTGTTAAACACTGTTGTACTATAATCATAATGAAGAACAATCTTATCCCATTTCGCACCTTTCCAGGGTCCATTAACTTTTGAATTATTAATGTCAGTGATAAAGGCTTTCATTTCTTGTTTTTCCGTAATTGTAAAAGTTTTTAATGTATCAGTATAAATTTCAAATGTGATTTTTTGGATATTTTCAGTCCTTAATGGAGCAATATAATCTGTGTATTGCTTAGCTGATTTACAACCTATCAAGAAGAAAAGCGCAATAGTTAATATTAAAGTTTGTTTAATCATTTTCGAGTATTAATTGAGTTCTCGTTACTTGCACACAACGTGCTTGGGCTAAAAGCCGTTTTGAAATGGCTTTTTACATAGTGTAATTGCGATTTTTTTAGCTAATGTACAAAAAAATAATAGTTAAGAGACTTTCCCTTGTCCTACAATCTCATACCTTGGTCGAGCATTTTATGGATTATATGTCCGGATATAATAACGTTAAATGGGAGAGAAGCTTTGGAGAAAAATTTGAAAAGACTTGATTTTGTCATTTTTTACAAATAATTTTAAAGTCGCACTTGTTTAACAATCACAAATCTATATTTGCATCGATTACCCTATCGATCGACTTTAATCTTCTAAAATCTCTAATCTTTTCTTTTTATCCAAGGCCAGGCAAACATTGCTGTTGCAGTTAGAAATACCGCTAAAATTTTAATTCTGTTCATTTCATCTGTTTTTATTGTTTGCCTACCTTGGAATATGGTGGTCAGCTTTTCCATTTTTTTTTAAAAGTTAAAGAAAGTAATAATGTTCAGTTGATTTCTTGAAACACCATTAGTTGTTTGATTCATAACACCGATTTCCGAACTTAGTTTTGAAGAAAACCTATAACCAACTCCTCCGTAAATCCTGTTTCTGTCAAAATAATTCTGTTGTGTGTTAACGAATATTTCGTTGTACGCAGATAAGTAAACTGTTTTATCTCCCATTTTAGAATTATTAAGTGCTACATTAAAACTCAGAAAATATCTTAATCTTAGTTTAAAATCACTTTCAAAAAATCGTTGTTCGAATCGGTACCTATGCTGAAAGTTAAATCTGCTAAAAGATTGTCGTGTAATGAATTGTTGATAAACTCGGTGTTCGTTGTAATTCGTTTTTTGGTCTGTATCTGTTAAATACGGTTCGCTATAAATAAAAGCATAGCCTAAATGAATATTGTTATTGTTTTCAGTCAAATTATAACCAAGTCCTGTTCTCAAAAGTAATTGTTCGGTATCGCCTATGAAATTGAAATTTCGATATTGAACTTCGTGGTGCCAATTGAACTTTTGGTTTATCTTTTTATCTCCAAGGTAGATTAACCAATTACCAAAATCACTTTTTTGCGAAATTGCTGTGAAGGGCACTAAAATCATTAAAATCAGAATTATTCTCATTTAGTTCTATTTTTTTTAAATTGTGAACAACGTTTTGGCGCTTGGCGAAGGTGGCGATTTTCACCACAAATGTTGATGCGGAGAAGCAAACTTTGATTAACCACAAATTTGTCTGCGGAGCACTGAACCGCCACTTTTGCCAAACGCCTGTTAGCGGTTCGACTTTCTTGCTGTCTAGATAGTTCCATTCGTTTTTCTTAGTCGTTTACGCTCTAATAAATATGTCGTCAATAAATATACAAAAGCAGTTGTCAAACTAATTATAAAATACTTGTCGTAAGTCGGCTGGTTAAATGTTAATCGTCTAATTCTATCATCACACGCTGTGCATTCAATTATCAGTCGTTTACTGTCCAATGCTGTTATTAAAATTGTCGTGGCGAAGAAAATAAAAACTGTCACGCAGGTTCTTTTTAGTCTGTTAGGTCTGGATGAAAATTTTAATAGAAACAATGTCAACGAAGTGAAAAGTCCAAAGGCAATAACAAAACTGTCGCTAGTAAATATGTGGAGGTTCTTACCAAAAAACTGAATGTTGTCCCCGTTGAAAAACTTGAATGAAAACCGAACAAGTTGACGGTAATAGTCCTCAAATAAAAATGCAAAAACAATGGCAACAAGTAAAAGTCCTATTGTCGTCAAAATGGTTTTGTAATTATTTTTTACTGTCGTCCACATTTGATTGTCTGTTGTATTGTCGTCCTTTAGCTGACCGCTAACGTTTGGTGTTAGGAAAATTAGTACTTTTCTCGGACATAATTGTTGCCCTATTTTTTTTTAGCACGTGTTAGTAGCTTTTTAAATTTAATCCAATAAACAAATCACCCATTCTTTTTTCAATTTCTTCTT
>JBBSUQ010000151.1:0-7854 GCA_038234235.1 Flavobacteriales bacterium | reverse complement strand
AAGCTTCACTGTGTGACAATTCTGCATCTGTAACGCTTACTGGTGTTCAAGCAGGTGGAACTTGGTCAGGAACAGGTATTACAAATGCCGCAAACGGAACTTTTGATCCAACTGTTTCAGGTGCTGGTAATTTTACCATTACTTATTCAATCGCAGGACCATGTCCAGATTCTAAAACGATAAACATCTTTGTTGAACCTTTTGCAGACCCAACAATTACGCCAGCAGGACCTTTCTGTGAAAGTGTTAATTCAGTTACTTTAACAGCAGCTTCCAATACAGGAATATGGTCGGGAACTGGAATCACAAATGCGAACACAGGAGCATTTAGCCCAGCTATTGCAGGACCTGGAAGTCACATAATTACTTATACAACGCCAGGTGGTTGTGGATCTGTTGACACTGAAACTATAATTGTTGGTGCAACAGTTGATGCAAGTATTACACCAGTGCCAAACCAATGTTCTAATGGTGCTCCAATTCAACTTACTGCAGCAGATCCTAATGGAGTTTGGTCTGGAGCTGGTATCACAAATTCTGCAACGGGAATGTTTGACCCTACAATTACAGGACCTGGAACGCATACTATAACGTATACAATTACTGATATTTGTTCAGATCAACAAACTACAAATATTTTAGTATACCAACCAATGCAGGCATTTATTACTCCAGACACTTTAATTTGTGTTTACGGAACTGCAACAGTTAATTCAGGTGCATCTTTAGGTTCTGGAGCTTATAACTACTCTTGGGTAAACGGAATGGGGAATAGTCCTGGATTCAATAATAACCCTGGAGGTCCTGTAACTTACACAGTTGATATCACTGACGGTTGTACTATTATTCAATTGTCAATGGATGTAACAATAGAAGTTATTCCTAACATTGATTTTGTTGCTGACACTTTAATTGGTTGTCCAGATTTAACAGTAAACTTCACTAATCTTTCGGGAGCAGGAAGTGCGAATTGTATTTGGGATTTCGGAAATGGTGACGTGCAAGACAATTGTGTTGGTGCAACAACTGTTTATACTGCACCAGGTTGTTACGATGTAAATTTACAAGTTGTAACTCCAATAGGTTGTACAGACAACTACTCAAAATTGAGCTACATTTGTTTAGGTCCAAATCCTATTGCTAAGTTTATTACTAATAAAACTGAAATGTTAACTACAAATACTAAAGTTGAATTTACAAATCAATCTCAAAATGCAGATTCATATCAGTGGAATTTTGGTGACGGTGCATCTAGTGTAGTTGTTCATCCAATTCACACTTATCCTGAAGAATCTGGTGTATATACAATCAGATTGGTTGCTTCAAACAACTTCGGATGTAGAGATACTGCATATCAAAACATTAAAATAACAGAAGATTTGTTATTCTTTGTTCCAAATGCTTTCACTCCTGATAACGATGAGTTTAACCAAACATGGAGACCTATTATGTACTCTGGTTTAGATCCTCTTTCATACCACGTTGAAATCTACAACAGATGGGGCGAAATGATTTGGGAGTCATTTGATCAAGAAGTTGGTTGGGACGGAACATATACAGGTGTAATTGTGAAAGAAGGTGTGTATACTTGGAAATTGACATTCAGAGATAAAGACACTGATAAAAGAAGAGAATATACAGGGCATTTAAATTTACTTAGATAAAGATTATAATAGAATTTATAAAGGGTGTTATTTTAAAATAACACCCTTTTTTTATGTCGTAAATTTTTATCATTTTAATTTATTATTCTAAAAATGATTTATAGCATAAAATGATTGTTACTTTCGCAACGTTTAGAATTATATTTGTAAAAAATAAAAAACATGGAACTTTTAATTCAAGTGGCACTCATAATTTTACCTGCTGGAGCAGTACTTTTTACTACCTACTTTTTCCTAAAGAAACAAGGTGAAAATGAAGTTCAAAATTTACAGTTTGATTTAAAACGCGAACGTCAAAATTTTTTCTTACCAACTCGATTTGAGTCTTATCAAAGAACTTTATTGTTAATGGAAAGAATTCATCCTAATAGTCTAGTAATGCGTTTGCATAATCCTGCTTTGCCCTCTAATGCTTTTCTTTCAGAACTTTTAAAAGCAATAAGAGAAGAATATGATCACAATGTTGCCCAACAGCTTTTTATATCAACCGAAGGCTGGAAAATGGTTAAAGACTCCAAGGAAGAAACTATTAAAATATTAAACTTGGCAGGAAGACAAATGCCAGTTTCAGCAATGGCAACAGATTTAGCAGCTAAGATTTTTGAAATTGTAGGTGAAGTAGGAACCTTACCGACTGAAATCACCATTGATTATTTAAAAAAAGAATTTCAGAGTTTATTGTAAAAAAATAGCTGATTATTCAAGTTAATTTTATTTCAATTTCCCTAATTTTAATTTCATCGCCCGGGATTAATTTAGCACGTTTCCGCAATTCAATTTCTCCATTTCTGTAAACCATTTCTTCGCTTACAATCATTTTGGCATGCCCACCAGTTTGAGCTATTCCTAAAACCTTTAGAAGTTGAATTAATTCAATATAATCGCCTTCAATTTTAAATTCTTGTATCATTTTTATATTTTAAAACTGTTTATTAAAAACCTTATCCATAATTTCATTTGCAGCTACCAACGGCGAAATCTTACCTTCGGATATAAAATTTTCATAATTTTTTATTTCCTGTTGAATTTCAGCATTACCTAAAAATCTAGATTCTAAAAGATAATTGATAGATGATTTAAACCATAATAAATTTTGTCTCGTTCTATTTTTATTAAATTCTCCGTTTAATTTTTGTTGATTTTCAAAACCGCAAATTATTTCCCAGATTTTATCAATGTTCTCATTTTCGTACGCAGAACATTTTAAAACCTGAGGGATCCAATTATTTTCTTTTGGTGGAAATAAATGAAGTGCATTTTTGTAAGCTTGAACGGCTTTTTTAGAATTTAAGATATTATCACCGTCCGATTTTGTAATGGCTATACAATCTGCCATCTCCATAATTCCTCTTTTAATTCCTTGCAATTCATCTCCAGCACCTGCCAACATTAAAAGTAGAAAGAAATCGGTCATTTCAAAAACTTCCGTTTCTGATTGTCCAACCCCCACAGTTTCCACAATTATGATATCAAAACCGAAAGCCTCACAAAGTATAATTGCATCTCTCGTATGCGCATTCACACCTCCAAGAGCCAAGCCAGAAGATGTTGGCCGAATAAAAACATTTTTATCTCCCACAAGTTTATTCATCCTTGTTTTGTCACCTAAAATACTTCCTTTTGTGCGCGAACTAGTTGGATCAATTGTTAGAACAGCAACTTTTTTCCCTATCGATGATAAATAAAGTACAAAAGATTCTATAAAAGTGCTCTTCCCAACTCCAGGAACTCCAGTTATTCCAATTCTTAATCCTTCATTAGATTCGCTTAAAATTTTCTGAATAAGAATATTGGCTTGAGAAATGTCATTTTTATTTTTACTCTCAACCAAAGTAATTGCCTTACTTAATGCAGAAACAGATGCTTTTTTTATTTCATCATATAGCAGTTCTGCATTCTTTGAAGATTTGTAGTCTTCCCGCGATTTCAGCCAATCATTTGTCTTTTTACTGTTCATAAGGATAAACCAAAGGTATAAAATCCAACAATACTTTATACAATTGCAACATTAAAAGTATATTTGGTCGCAATGATTAAAATTGGTTTAATTTCTGACACACATTCACATTTAGATGACAGAATCTTACATCATTTAAAAGATGTGGATGAAATTTGGCATGCTGGCGACGTTGGGAATGACGAAATACTAGATATACTGAATAAAATTAAACCCACAAGAATAGTATATGGAAACATAGACGATCAGTCAGTTAGAATGAGAACAGAAGAATATTTATCATTCGAAATTGAAAATTTGAGTGTTTTAATTTTACACATTGCTGGTCGACCATACAAATACAGCTTGCGAGCAAAAGAATTAATATTAAAATACAAGCCAAAATTATTTATTTGCGGACATTCACACATTGCTTTGGTTCAAAATGATAAAAATTATGATTTACTTTGGATAAATCCTGGTGCATGCGGTATAAAAGGATTTCATAAGGTAAGAACCATGATAACCTTTGAAATAAATGATTCGAGAGTCGAAAACCTTCAATTAATTGAATTAAAAACAGAAAATATTCATTTATAATTGAACTTTATAAAATTTTTAAAAAAAGATATCGTTATAAATTCCCGGATGAAAATTAGCTTAATATTTTTAGCACTGTTTATTGGAAACTATTATGGGTTATCTCAAATTGGAGGCACTTCTACTTTTCAGTTACTAAATCTGCCTTTTAGTGCAAGAGCAAATGCCTTAGGAACAGATTTTATTAGTGTTAAAGATGCCGATGTCAATTTAGGTATTGGAAATCCGTCATTATTAAATTCAAGAATGAAAAAAACTTTGGGTATTAATACTGGATTTTTTGGTGAAGGAATCAAATATGGAATGGCCTGCTATGCATTTGGTCTTAAAAAGGGAATTCTTTCAACCAATATAAGATTTATCGATTACGGTGAATTTACACGCACAGAAGAAAATGGAGTGCAAAGTGGAACATTTAAACCAACCGAGCAAATAATTGGAGTTGGATATGGTGTGCCTCTAAATCCTCGAATATCTATAGGAGGGAATTTAAATTTTCTTCAGTCGAATTTAGAAACATACTCAGCATCGGCATTTGCTATTGACTTAGCGGGAACTTATGAAGACACAACAAATAACATTACCGTAACGGCTTTGGTGAAAAATGCTGGTTTTCAGTTTGCAAATTACACGACTAAAAATAATGAAAAGCTTCCAGTAGAATTTCAAATAGCGAGTTCTTATAAATTAAAACATGCACCATTCAGGTTTTCACTTTTGGCCCATCATCTTAATAAATGGAACATATCATATAATGATCCAACTTTAAAACCTACCGTTGATCCATTATCCGGTGATACAATTGCCGTGAAATATGACAAGTTTGGAAAAATTCTATTTAATCATTTAACAATTCAGACCGAAATCCTTATAGGAAAACATATTCATTTAAGAGCAGCTTTTGATTATCATAAAAGACAGGAATTAAAAATAGTAAATCGTCCGGGTTTATCTGGATTTAGTTTTGGAACAGGAATTTATTTCAATAAATTTAGTATTGATTATGGATTTAATGTTTTTTCAAAAGCTGGAGCGTTACAAACCATAACTTTTACGACAAATTTGGGAAAATGGAAAAATATTTAATCTATTGATTATTAATGTATTGAATACTTTTCAACTAAATAAAGTTTATAAAATTGTTAAATAATGTAACCTTATTAGAATAAACTAAGTAAATTTGTCCCAAAAACAATAATTAATTAAGTATGAAAAAATCAGTATTAACATTTGCTCTTGCGTTAGGAGTATCGAGCGTATTCGCTCAAGATTTAACATCAAAAAAAGGCGAAGCTTATTTACCTGAAGCAGGAGATTATGCTATCGGTATTGATGCGACACCATTTTTGAACTATTTTGGAAATTTCTTCGGAAAAACTGCAGCTAATACTGCACCTTCTTGGAATTTCTTAACTACAAACCAAACAATAACTGGAAAGTTTTTTGTTGAAAGCGGAATGGCTTACAGAGGTTCATTGAGATTGAATTTCGGAAGTGATAAAGTTCGTACTAAGACTGCAGACAGAAATGCAGTTGCTCCTGTTACTCCAGCACCTGGTGATCAACCTACAACGGTAGAAAACAGAATGCGTACTAGCTACAATAACATCGCTTTAGCTGGTGGTATTGAGTGGAGAAAAGGTACAACTCGTTTACAAGGTTTCTACGGAGCTGAATTAGGAGTGAGTTTTGGTGCAACTAAAAATATCTATGAATACGGTAACGCTTTATCTGCAACAGTATTTGTTGATGGGGGTGATAATCAAGACGGAACTAATGTTGTTGCTGTTGGCCCAACTTTTCAAGGTGGTGCTGCTCGTATTACTGAGCGTGACAATGGATCAACTGCTGCTTTAGGAGTAAGAGGATTTATTGGTGCTGAATTTTTTATCTTACCTAAATTAGCTTTAGGTGGTGAATTCGGTTGGGGATTAGCTTATACAGCTTCTGGTTACGGTTCTACAACTTATGAAACTCAAGATGCAACTACTCCAGGTGCAGGTACAACTTACACTGTTGACGAAACAGGTTCGAAAACTTCTAGTTTTGGATTTGACAACGACACAAATAACAACCTTTTTGGTGCTGCTGGTCGTTTAAGCTTAACTTTACATTTCTAAGAAATATTTCTTAAAATATAAAAATACTCAGTTTCGGCTGGGGATTTTTTTTTATACCTACCTTATTTTAGTTAATTTCGTAACCTAAATGAAACAACTTACAATTGCAATAGATGGTTATTCTTCTTGTGGAAAAAGCACAATAGCTAAATCTTTGGCCCATAAGTTAAATTTTGTTTTTGTAGATTCTGGCGCAATGTACCGTGCAGTGACATTATATGCCTTAAGAAATGATTATATCTACGGTAAGAATATTGATCAAAAAAAAATAATTGCCTCTTTACCTAATATTCACCTTCATTTTGAACTGAACGAGCACAACAAACCCGAACTTTTTCTTAACGATGAAAACGTAGATAAGGAAATTAGAGAAATGAAAGTTTCTAACTATGTTTCACCTGTTGCAACAATTCCTGAAGTTCGTTACAAATTAGTAAACATGCAACGCGAAATGGGCAAATTTGGTGGAGTAGTAATGGACGGTAGAGATATCGGAAGTGTTGTTTTCCCAGATGCCGAACTAAAATTCTTTCTTACCGCAGAAACATCTGTGAGAGTCGAAAGAAGAAGGTTAGAACTTATAGCAAATGGTCAAGACGTACCTTATGACATTATAGAACGAAATTTACTTGATCGAGACTACAGAGACAGCCACAGAGAAGAAAGTCCGTTAATAAAGGTAAATGATGCCATAGTCGTAGACAACTCTAATATGACTCCAAAACAACAGTTAGATTTTATATTAAATATCATTCATCAAAAATTCAATATTAATTTTTAACTTTTTTAGCTTTTATTAAACTAGTGTGTGAAATATTGCTAGCTTTGGTCTCGAAAACTTTTTTGCATTAATATGAAATCTATCGGTAAAATTACTGAGGAATTGATAAATCGTTCACCGTTTATTAGAGAGGCGATGACGGATGATTTAATCAACATATCAGCCCTAGCTCGAAAACTTAGACCAGACATTGAATCTTATACCGGAAAAGAGGTTAAAGAGGGAGCAATTATAATGGCCATTAAACGAATGACTCCCGGCTTATATCACAGACTTAATGTAAAGTTAACCAGTGTCATTGGTGAACTAGGCGATTTTCTTGTCAGAAGCAATTTGGCTGATTTTACTTTTGAAAACAGTTCTACTATCCGTGAAAAACAAGTAGAATTAATGAAAGCTATATCTTCAGACCACGATAATTTTTTCACTATTTGTAAAGGTGTAACAGAAACAACAATTATTTGTAATACTGCAAATGCAGATATGATTAAACAAGTATTTGCAAAAGAAAATATGAAGTGCAGCAACAATAATCTTGCTTCAGTTACTGTGAAACTTCCAAAAGTAAATACTGAAATTTATGGAGTGTACTATTATTTACTAAAGCATTTAGCTTGGGAAGGAATAAATATTGTTGAGGTAGTATCTACATCTAATGAATTTACGATTATCGTAAAAGGTGATGACGTAGATCAGGCATTTAGAATTTTGATGAATTTAAAAAGACTGAATTAACCCTTTTCAGTAGTCTTT
>JBBSUQ010000150.1:0-7927 GCA_038234235.1 Flavobacteriales bacterium | reverse complement strand
GATTTGGTATCTTAGCGCAAAAAATATATTTGCATGACAATTTTGTACAGACTTGAAAATAACGTCGCTTATCTAACTTTAAACCGACCAGAAGTATTTAACTCATTCAATAAAGAAATGGCACTTGAATTTCAGCGACTTCTTGCAGAATGTAATATCAATTCAGAAATTAGATCTGTCGTTATCGTTGGAGAAGGCAAAGCTTTTTGTGCCGGTCAGGATTTGGCAGAAGCAACAGATCCTAATGGGCCAGAATTAAGATCAATTGTTAAAGATCATTACAATCCAATTATCAAAGCAATTAGAAACTTACGCAAACCAGTTATTGCTGCTGTAAATGGCGTTGCTGCGGGCGCAGGCGCAAATATTGCATTAGCATGTGATATAGTTTTAGCGGCAGAAAATGCAAGTTTTATTCAAGCATTTTCAAAAATTGGTTTGATACCAGATTCTGGTGGTACTTTTTTTCTTCCTAGATTAGTCGGTTTGCAAAAAGCATCGGCGCTCATGATGACAGGGGAAAAAGTAAGTGCTACAGATGCTGAAAAAATGAACATGATTTATAAAGTCTTTTCAGTTGAAACTTTTGAAGAAGAATATAAAAAATTAGCAGAAAATATGGCGAAAATGCCAACTCATGGTTTATGGCTTACGAAAAAAGCGTTGAACGAGAGTTTTAATAATAACTTAGAAGGTCAATTAGAATTAGAAGAAAAATTACAAACGGAAGCAGGAGGAACAAAAGATTTTTCAGAAGGAACGAAAGCGTTTTTAGAGAAGAGGTTGCCGGTATTTGTTGGGGTTTGAAGGAGTGGATTTTGGGATTTTATGATTTTATGATTTTGAGATTTTGAGATTTCAAGATATTGGGATTTTGAGACTGACGGACTGGGTTTTGGAGAATTAAGTGACTGAACGTAAATGATTATGCCGGTGGCTGAGCGGAGATGATTATGCCGGTGGCTGAGCGGAGTCGAAGTCAAAGGTGTAATCCAATTGACTCTAATAATAATAAATAAAAAAAATGGAAATAGGAGTATTAGGTGCAGGAACAATGGGTAGCGGAATTGCACAAGTTGCAGCTACAAACGGACACAGTGTAATGCTGGTCGATGTTAATAATGACGCACTTCAAAAAGCACAAAAATCTTTGGAAGCAATTCTTACAAGATTGGTGGAAAAAGAAAAAATAAATAAGGCTGAAAAAGATAGAATTTTTAATAATATCACATTTTGTGACGATGTTAGTTATTTTGAAAAATGTGATCTTGTTATAGAAGCAATTATTGAGAATTTAGAGATTAAAAAGAATGTGTTTGCGGAAATTGAGAGAATTGTAGAAGACAAATGCATCCTTGCTTCTAATACTTCTTCTTTATCCATTGCTTCGATTGGTTCGGCTTTAAAAAATCCGGAAAGAATTATTGGAATTCACTTTTTTAATCCTGCGCCATTGATGCCTTTGGTTGAAATTATTCCAGCAGTTCAAACTTCCACCGAAGTATTAGAAAACACTAAAAAAATCATTGATTCTTGGGGGAAAACAACTGTGCTTTGCAAAGATACGCCAGGATTTATAGTTAACAGAGTTGCACGTCCTTTTTATGGTGAAGCTTTGCGAATTTATGAAGAAGGAATAGCAGACTTTGCAACAATAGATTGGGCAATGACGGAGATTGGTGGTTTTAAAATGGGACCTTTTACTTTGATGGATTACATAGGTAATGATGTAAATTATGCTGTTACAGAATCAGTTTTTGCTGCATTTTATTATGATCCCAGATTTAAGCCATCTTTCACACAAAAACGACATGCCGAAGCTGGCTATTGGGGCAGAAAGTCGGGTAGAGGTTATTATGATTACAAAGAAGGTGCAGTAGAAACAGAACCAAACAAAGATCCAAAACTAGGGCAAAAAATAGTAGATAGAATTTTGTGCATGCTCATTAACGAAGCTTACGATGCAGTATTTATGCAAGTAGCGAGTGAAAAAGACATAGATTTGGCCATGACAAAAGGCGTTAACTATCCAAAAGGATTGATTGCTTGGTCTAGAGAAATTGGTTTGAAAAAAGTATTGGGACAGCTTACAGATCTTTTTGAAGAATATGGCGAAGATAGATACAGACCTTGTGTTTTGTTGAAACGTTTGGCTCGGGGGTAGAGTTAATGGCTCCATTTTTCGTTTTGAGATTTAATGAAAATGAAAGGTCTTAAAATGAAGATAAAAGTATTCGAATCCGAGAAATTTCTGTTATTTGAAATTAATATATTTCTACAATAAGCTATTTCAATCGTACCATAAAAAAAAGTCAGTCCTATTTTTGGATTGATTTGATATTCAGTAGTTTTAAAATCCGTTTGAGTTGCCAAATCTACGCCAGTATTTAAGCCCAATAAATGCATTGCCCATCGTCGGGTTTCGAAAGATATAGAATTTGTAATATTAAAAGAAGCAAATTTTCCAATTGGAGCGTAATGCATGGAACTTCCGAGAATATAATAGAAGTTCTTTGTTTTTAAATAATTATTGACATTCTTTTTGTAATATCCTCCATTAATAAATGCATATCCGATTCCTAGGGAAGTGTATTTTGAGTATGTCACGCTCTGTGTTAGTCCTGAATATTTTGAAATGAATTGAGAATTTGCATTATTAGAGAGAGAAAGAAACAAGTAAAAAGTATAGAAAATAAGAAATTTTAGATGCATATTTTTGCTTTTTAAGTGAAAATCAACCTTTTGGAATTGTCTCATCTTCAATTCCCTAAAATCTTAACATTCAAAATACTATCATCCCACATCTCAAAAATTATAAATTTCAAAGATGTACCAGTTTTTTCAACTGTAATTTCTCGACAATCGCTTGAAAGAGAATTTTCTTCCTTCAATAACTCACCATATATATTGAATATCTTATAAGACTTTAAAATACTTTCTGTTTGAATAATTGTAAAATCTATTTGACTAAGAATTTTATATTTGGCGCTTTCCATAT
This sequence comes from Flavobacteriales bacterium, assembly GCA_038234235.1. Classification (GTDB taxonomy): domain Bacteria; phylum Bacteroidota; class Bacteroidia; order Flavobacteriales_D; family Crocinitomicaceae; genus JBBSUQ01. Next base: position 4,929 of record JBBSUQ010000150.1, on the reverse strand, counting down.
TAGTTATACCAGCAGTTTGTGCTACTAATTTGCCGAAAACAGCAGCTTTATTGTTTTCAGGGACGCTATTATTCCCAAAATCGCCGATATATAAAAAATCATCGCCAATTGTCAATGCTTCCCAATCATTATTAATGGTATTTTTTACAACAATTTTTCGAGCGGTGCAGCCAGTTGTGTTATCAATTATAAAAATAGAGTTCTCGTTACCGCCTTCTGCAATGGTGTAAAATTCATTATTAAAATAAACCAAAGCAGAAGTCTCTTCCAATTCTTGACATAAAAATTGAATTGCTTGGGAGGAATAATTTTGAGAAAAACAATTTACCGAAAAAAACACAAAACCAAAAAGTAATTTTAAATTCATATCATAGTTTTCTCGAAAAATAAGCATTTTCTTCAATTTGAAGCCAAATGGCCCATAAAAGAGTAGAGGCTTACCGCCAACAAGTCTAAAGTCTTGCGTCTAATAAGTCTATATATCTTCCCAAAAGCCGAGAGGCTTAGCGCCAACAAGTCCCAAAATCCTAAAATCCCAAAATTAAATAATTCAAAAAAGCCGGGAGGCTCACACAAAATCCCTCCTTACTCCCAACTCCAATTTTTTCCCTACATTTATCTAAAATTTTGAATATGAAGATTTCTCTAGTTCTAAGCGTTTTACTTTTTACTTTTATAATAGGCTGTAAATCGGCTTCAGAAAAAAGAATGGCCGATATTCCAAAGGAAATTCCAGAAGAAAACTCTTTACAAGAAACCGATATTTTTGATATGAGCAAGGTTTGGCCGTATATTAATTTAGGAAAAACGCTACCCAAAACTTCTACTCAAAATTTCCTAAGAGGAATAGACCATCTTAAAAATACACACGATACTGACAGTGCAATTTATTTATTACGCGCATCAATACTCAATTATCCAAGTTTGAAGGCTTATTATGAACTCGGTAACGCCTATTACGAGACCAGTGATTTTAAAAATGCAATGAATTCATATCAAATGGCTGAGAAATTAGGCTATGAACCTTTCGGAACAATTATGTTTCAAATCGCGAAAATTAAAAGTGTATTAAATGAAGTTGAAATGGCAGGAAACTATTTAGAATATGCCATTCAATCTGGATTCGTTGATATGGAAGCTATTGCAACAGATACTAGTTTGAGAAATTTGAGAAGTGATTCTTACATTTATGATCAGCATCTTGAAAAGGGTTTAAGAGGATTAAATGAACCTGAAAAATTAGCGTGGATCCAGTTTAAAAAATCGTTTACTATCTTAAATGCAACGCAATCTATAAATCAAGATTTGGGTCATGAATTGTTATTAAAATCTTCATTTATTCCTTATTCCTATGAAAAATTCATTTCTGAAATGAGAGATGAGAAATTTAGTAGAGAGATATCCAAAGGATTTTATTACGGTGGACAAATTGCTGAAAACGCAAACTACACGGCACTTATTTATATAACGAAAGACGAATTCATAAGCGGGAAATCACCTTTAACTTTCACTCTTGCAACTTATACAAATGATGGACGAATAATTGACAAAAAAGTTATTTCTAGTTTGGAATATTACAACAATTTATTATCAGAAGCCAAATTTACCGATAACAAAAACTTCGAAATTGTGACTTACACGCTGAAAGTAAAAGAAACCGAAACGGAAGAGGGATACCCGAATTATAAAATTGAATCAAAATCACAAGCAAACAAAGAAAAATTCACGATAGCAGAAAATGGAAAAATTATTCAATCAAAAACAAGGGTAGCAGGGCTTTTTTAGAGGTTAGAGTCAAGACTTGTAGAGGCCAGAAACAAGACTTTAAGCTCACATTTCGACTCCGCTCAGCCACCGGCATAATCATCTCCGCTCAGCCACCGGCATAATCATTTACGTTCAGCCACCGGCATAATCATTTCCACTCAGTCACCGGTATAATCATTTACGTTCAGTCACTTAATTCTCCAAAACCCAGTCCGTCAGTCTCAAAATCCCAATATCTTGAAATCTCAAAATCTTGAAATCTCAAAATCTTGAAATCCTGAAATCTCAACATCCCAATTTTAATCCAATCCAATCAACCCAAAAGCCGAAAGGCTCACATTCCCATCCTTCTCTTAATAAACCCAAATCTTATCATCACAAAAGCAATAACTAAATTCGGAATCCAGCTGAGGTAGGATAGTACGATATAAGCGTCGACAGGATGAACATCAATATTAAAAACATTTATTAAATAGGCGTAAAATCTCAATGTAATTGCAGACAATGTTAGAGCATAAGAAAAAAGCATAAAATTACCATGTTTGATATAATTTTTCCTCCTCAAATAATAATAAGAAATGAAACTGACACTTAGCCAAGTTAAACTCAAAGATATAAATCCAACTTGTGCCCAAAAGCCGCCATTGGCATAAAAAGACATAATTAATCCAGTTGGCCCACTAAGCAAAAAAAGCACAAATAAATATACTGCACCGCTTGTTCTATGTAGTTTTTTCTTGTTTTTAAGAATCCATTTGTTAAACTGCAACAAGCCACATGCAATAAGAATGAAACTGCAAAAAACGTGTATGTAAAAACTAATTCGCCAAATATCAATTCTGTAAATAAACTGTTTAGACTGCAAAAAAGCTACTCCAGGTTTCAATTGTAAATAAGGAATACTCAATAATATTAATAAATAAAGTGCGTAAAGAATAATCAGCGTAACTATTCCGCCCAAAATTTTACGCATCTTTTAATACATTGATTGAAATAGAGTATCTCCAGTTGAATTTATTAAAACAAAATCTGAGTACTCTTCATCATATTTCACTTCACTAATTTTCATTTTTGATTGTTCACCAAAATATTTATTAGGTTTCCAGAAAATGGTTAAATCTTTATTTTTCAAACTCCAACTTCCAGTAATTTTAACAATTTGATCTGTTTTAGCTCCACCATTATCTGGATAATATTCATAATTGACATATCCATCGCTTTCAAAATGATAATAACCTAAAGAATCTGCCATCATATAAAAATAATCCGCAAGATTGGAAGCGTTGATATTTTTGCCCTCATCATTTCCTTTTATAAATTTTGTTAGTTTAAATTCTTTACTTTTTATTTTTTCATCGTTGGCAATCCATCTTCCTTTTAATGAAAAATTGGTGGTGTCAATAGTGAATTCAAAACTCCCATCGTATTTATTATCACCAGGTTCCGAAGCCAAAAAATAAACCAAATTATCTTTAATAGCAACGCTACCCGAGATATTTCTTTGCAATCCTTTTAATAAATTATATCCGGTTACATGAGCATCGCTTACATAAGTGAGCACCAGTCTAATTTCATTATCGCCAAATTTTCCGCTATACATTCCTTCCAAGGTGTCGTATTTGTAGGTGGTATACGTACCTAAACTATCAACTTCGCTTTCATCTGCAGAAAGTGGTTCTGTATTTACTTTTTCAGCGTTGTTGCAAGCTTGATGAGAAGTGGCAAATAATAAAATTATAAAGAAAAATTTCAATTTCATTTTTTCAAAAATTAAAAGCCAAATTAGTCTTATTTTTAACACACATGGCAAATGCAAAAATAAATTTCAAAATAATATTTATCAGATAGATTAGAGTTTCAACCCTACAAGACAAATATCATCAACCTGTTCTAAATCACCTTTCCAAGATAAAAATTCACTTTTCAGCAAAGAGAATTGCTCAACTAATGGAAGTTTATGAATTTCAAGAAGTTTGGATTTCAATTTTCCTTGCATATATTTTTTTCCACCTACAACTTTTTTATTTCCTCCAAATTGATCTGCGTAACCATCAGTATAAAGATAAAGTGAATCTCCGAGTTTAAAATCTAGATTAAAAGTCTGAAAATTAGAATCTTTAATTCCTTTTCCAACTGGCATTCTATCGTAAGGAAGGGAAGTTATTTCATTTTCGCTAATCAAAATAGGACCGTTGTTTGCGCCAGAATAGCTAATGGTATTCATTGTTCTGTCTCTACAAATTAAAATGCCATCCATACCGTCGTTCGAGCCTTCTTTATTGAGATTTTCTATCAATCTTGACCGCACAAAATCAAATATTTCACCAGGATTTTCCAAACCTTTTTCGGTTATCGCTTCCGTTAAAAAATTGATGTTAAGCAAACTCATAAACGCACCAGGAACACCGTGGCCTGTGCAATCACATACAGCTAAATATTCTTTATTCCCTTTGGTTATTCCCCAGTAAAAATCGCCGCTAACTATATCTTTTGGCTCAAAATAAACGAAATATTCTTTGAGTTGGTTGCGCAAGAGATTGTCACTAGCCAAAAGCGTGTATTGTATTTTTTTAGCGTAGTTTATACTGTCTACAATTTCTTTTTGTTTTTCTTCTATTATTTGTTTTTGAGTTGACAGCAGTTTGTTACTACGATTTTTAGTAACATTAGATCTAATAATAATCAGCATTAAAATTCCCACTAAAACTCCAAAAATAACAAAAGCATAAATCAAAATTCGTTTTCGGGATAACTCAGATTTGTTGAGATCGTTTTCGGTGCTTAACATATCTATCTCAGTATCTTTTTTTTCGCTTATGTATCTTTCTTTAATATCAATTAATTGTTTGTCGTTTTGTTCTTTTTGAACTGAATCTTTATATTTTACATGAAGGTTTAGATATTCGAGAGCCGCCTTAGAATTGTTCATTTTTTCATTAACATCGGCCAGTTTTTTATAAATTTCAGACAAATTGTCGATTGCATTTTCTTTTTTTATACAAACCAAAGCTTTGGTAAAATACATGTCTGCTTTCGCATATTCTTTTTTTTCCATGTAAAGAGTGCCAAATTGCTGATAAAACATAAACTTTGCATAATTCAATATCTTATCATTAATTTCAGGTTCCTGAAGTAATAATATTTCTTCTGCTTTTTTAAATT
>JBBSUQ010000149.1:0-8121 GCA_038234235.1 Flavobacteriales bacterium | reverse complement strand
CTGGGGAAGCGCCGGGAAGTTTTGCTTTGGAATCCGCAATGGATGAATTGGCGTACCGAATGCATATGGATCCCATTGAATTCCGAATCAAGAACGAACCTGAAAATGATCCACACAATGAAAAACCCTGGTCTTCGCGCACATTGATACAATGCATGCAGCAAGGAGCGGAAAAATTCGATTGGAAACGCAGAAAACAGGAACCCAGAAGCAACCGTGACGGGGATTGGCTCATCGGTTATGGAATGGCAGGAGCATCACGTGGAGCGCCATATCGGGAAACTTCTTCGCGTTTAAAATTGAGCAAGGACGGTGATAAAGTGACCGCAACCATAGAAATGGCCGCGACCGATATAGGCACTGGAAGTTATACCATTATCGCGCAAGCGGCTGCCAACAGTCTGGGAATTCCGGTTGATTCTATTGAAGTGCATATTGGCGATACCAGTTTACCAAAAACACCGGGTTCTGGCGGTTCCTGGGGCGCAGGTAGTTTTACGAGCGCGGTGGATGCGGTTTGTGAAAAAGCGAAAAAAGAGCTTGGCGAAAGAGCAAAAATAGCCGCTGATCAAAAAATGAATATTACCGATTTATTGACCGCTGCCAATGTAACGAGTTACGAAACCGAAGCGACCGAAGGTCCTTCAAAAGATTCGGATAATTATTCTCATTATAGTTTTGGCGCGCATTTCGTTGAGGTTTGGGTAGATGAAAAATTGGGAATGGTAAAAATTCCTCATGTACTTTCCACCGCTGCGGTAGGAACGGTTTTGAATCAAAAAACAGCCCGTTCACAGGTTTTGGGCGGCATTGTTTTTGGTTTGGGTCAGGCGATGACCGAAGAAACATTAATAGATAAGCGTTACGGCAGTTATGTAACCCGATCACTGGCCGATTATCATGTTCCCGTGAATCTGGATGTGGGCAAGATTGATGTGGTTTTTATTCCTGAAGAGGATAAACATATCAATAGACTTGGAGTAAAAGGAATCGGTGAACTGGGAATTACAAGCGTGGCCGCGGCTATTGCAAATGCGGTTTTTAACGCAACCGGTAAACGGATGCGAAATTTGCCTATTACTCCGGCAAAATTAGTGGCTTATGAAAAACAGCCTGTAGCCTGATAAAATAGGAAATCTATACAGCATTTCAAATAATTGAAAAACTTGGAATGAAAGTGAAAAAAGTCGATTCGTTTAGGTATCGACCTTGAATATTATATATGAGGAATTGTTTGAGAACAAATACTTGAAGAATTTTTTTTTATATAAATTTGAGTCATTTACTCAATTGTAAATTGTTATTATGTTTTCAATCGTTGTTTGCGGTAATTAATAATGTTTGTGTTTTTGGTGCTAGGGTTTTGAACTTCTTTAAAAAATAAGTAATTTGAATTTTATCTTTTGAACACGTATCATTAAATATATTGGTGCAATTATATTTTTAAATGATACCATTACTTAAAAAATTTATATTGTTCAATATAATTTTCTGTTCTTCAATTATACTTTCTGTTTCTAATAAATTATTTGCTACTTCTTTTTCATTTTCATTCAAGTGATTTAAACAATTACTGCTTTTCCATTTACTGTAATGTTCTTTTACATTTTCCTGCTTTTCCATTAGTATTTCAAAATTAACAGGGATGAACGCTTTAATTGTCGGTAAATATCTCTGCTTAATGTCAATGTAGATATTTAAGCCATCATAATCCCAATCACACAAATAGAAAATTGGAAACTTAGGTTTTGGAATAAATTGAAGTTGTTTTATATTTTTTCCTCCTGCATACCAAAATTCTATGAAGTTATGTCTCGGAATTTTCAATCTATTTATATTTTCGCAAAGAATAATGTAGCGAGTTTCATTTTTTGGATACAGTACAGAAAGAAATTGTTGGTCTTTATTCTCTTCTGGGAAGCAGTCAATTTTCAATATTTTTTTTAAGGCATCCGATAAAATACTATCTGCTTTCCTGTGCTTTGAACTGCCAAAATACTGTGTAAGTACTGTTTGAAAGGAATATTCGTTATTAAGAATTTCTTCTTTTCTATTATCAATTAGAATCAATGCATCAAATTCTTGAACCGAATAGTGATTCTCCAAGTTCTCAATTTGATGTTTTCTGATGAATAAATAATATTTTTGAAATGCTGGAAAAATTATATTTGTATAAGGTTCTTCGAACAAATTTGTTTTATAAAATTTACTAAGATTTTCCTTTGGTTTAATGAGATACTTCCTCTCAATGAAATGCAATATCAATGCGTCACTTTCATACTTCTTTGGTAAACACTGCTTGTCAGAAATATTTACCAAATACTTTAGAACTTTATATGGTGTATTAAGAGGAATCATTTGATACTATCGTTTTCTAAATTGAAAGTTGAATCTGAAAAATGTGTTTCTATATCTTCAATCAAATTATCTTTCGAAAAACAGGCTTGAATACCTTCATTATGCTCAAAAAAATTTTCATCTGCATTTTTGATAAACTCGTAGTAGATTTGATTGCCGTCTTGGAAAGTTAAATCGTTTGCAGTAATTGTCATTGTAAAAATTTGGTAATCTAAACGTTTTGCAATATCGTATAGCATATCAAAATTTTCTCCTAATCCTGCAACTTCATCAATAGGTATAATTCTTATTCCCTCAGCAATCGAATCAAAGGTTTGCCTTGATTTTCCTTCTACTATTGAAAGTTTGACGATACAAAGAAGTGCAAGCATTCCATAATTTTGTCCTGAACTACCTGGGCTTATTTCATCATTAGGGTCAACAATACTTGCCGAGGCATCATAATAATTGAATGGATTAAGAATGTCGTTTGCTTTTGCTTCTATTTTACAATACTTTTTAAAGTTTTGTTCAAGTAATTCTTGTGCATTAATCTTTGATTTTTCTCCAAATAAATTGTCCGTAAAATTAACTTCCCTGATGTCTTTGTCTAAAGCATCAATCCAATCAAGTTTGAATGCAGTAGAATATTTCCAATCAAGCCTTACTTTACTATGAGAAGCTAATTTGAAGTTTGAAATAACAGCTTTCACAGTATCAAGATATGTTGTTTGTTGATTAACTATCCTTTTCAACTCTTTTATTGTATCATATATTTTCCGTGCTTCTTCTATACTTAATTCTCTTATTTGCTGACTAAGCTTTGCAAGCTTACTTTCAATATCCGATTTTAAAGATTTTTCTGGGTCATCTTTATTTGTTATAATTTCGTGCGGAATGAGTTCAAGTATTAATGTGTTTAAATCGTAGTTGTGATTTCTTAGAATTGGACTCGCATTCAATTCTTCTGAAAACAATTCTAAATTATCTGAATACTTTCTCTCGTAAACCAATTTAGAACTACTTTCAATTGTCCTGATTTTATTCAATATTTCTTCTGAAATACTTTCAAAAATCTTATTGGGATTGAATTCTGTATTAAAGTGCTGTTTAAAGTTCTTAGCTTTGTTTACAGCTTGTTGTAGTAAATGTGGAATTGTTGATTTATTGGTTTCAACATCTGAAAATTTATGTCCTTTTTGTTCTCTTAAATCGCTGTATTTGGTCGTTAATTTTTGACTGTCACTCTCTAAGTGGTATTTTGATTTGAATTTTAGAATTTTATCTCTCTGATTTTTAAAAGGATTCTGAAATGTTTCCTCCCCACTTTTGAAGGGCAATTCAAGGTTGTACTTCCAAGAAACTATTTTTGCATCGGTGTCTTTTTTTTCAGATATTAATCTAGTACGCTTAAGGATATTTTCTGAAAATTCATGTAGAATTTCTTTTGCAGACAAAAGGGAATTTTCTTGAATGGTTGTGTTGGTATCTTGTTTTTCCTTACTTGTTGTTTGTAAATTTAGCTGTGAAGAATATTTCTCTAGAGCAGGTGTATAGAGTGTTTTTACTTTTTGTCCATGTGGAAGAGTTTGTTCTTCTTTATAAAGTTTAATCTGTTCGTAAAGTTGTTCTATTGTTATTTTCAAACTGGCATCTTCAACAAAATTTTGAGTTTTGGTGTTGTCTAAATAAGCGTTAAGATGTTCTTCTGAATAAGAAAATTCATTTGAAAAAAGTTTATCGAGGTTTTCAATCATATTCCTTTCCTTATACAAACCATTGATTTCCTCTTGATAGTGAGAACCGATTCTTTCAATCTCTGCTTTAAGTTCTTTGGGGTTTCCAAAGATGTAGTCCTTCCTTTTTGGAATTTGGTAATGTAAGCCTGAAAGGTTTATCACAAAGTTGTTTTCCGTTTCTGTAACTTCGGTCTTTAGTGCTTCAATAAAATCTTTCGGGAAAGGAATATAATGTTCATTTTCGTCGAACTTTGTTGGATTGGTCGCAAAATGAAATAAAACGGCTTCCTGCAATTGGCTTAATTTAATTTCTTCTTTTACTGCCCACCCTGCAAAAGAATTACCGTCATGCTTGCTGATTATTACTTTTAATTTTTGAATGTTCTCAATTTCGGTTTTGATTTGAATCTTACGTTGAGAATAGTATACAATAGCTGGTTTAAATGAATTTGAATATTGGGATTCTTCAAACTCTTTTTTCAGATTCATATTTGATAAGAACTTACTGAGTTCCTCCAATTTTTCTTTTTTAAGTATTGCTTTTTGTTGCAACTCAAAAGCTTTTTGGATTTCTTCCGTTGATCTGTAACGATTTACTAAAACTTCAACGGCTTCTATTTTACTTTTTTTAGCATCTAACTCTTTATATGGCTTTTCCAGTTCAACAAGTAATTTTTCAAGTGTTTCTAATTGTTTTTGGATTTCCTCATTCGCTAATTTAGCGTCCTTATACTTCTTCTTTTCAGCACCGAATTTATTCGTTTGGTGAACTATTCCTTTTATTACTGTTTCAAGTTCTATTTCATTTTTTCGCTCGCTAACAATTATAATTTCAAGCTCTGTTTCAAAGTACTGTTCAATAGCACCTCTGAGCTGCTTTTCTCTTTGTTTGTGTTGCTGATGAAAATGTGCTGCTTCTTTTGATAATCGTTCTTCATAAGCTTCGGCTTTTGCCTTCTTCAAGGTTAGTAGTTCATTTAAGGCAATTAGTTTCTTTGATAAAGCATTTTGAGTTTCCCAATCTTGCCGATATCTGCGATGGTCATCTTCAATGGCTTTAGATTGCTCCTTAAATTTATTGGCAACCATATCATCTTCTGTAAAAAGAAATCTCTTGAAGGCATTACCTGTCGTGGCAACTTCTTTCCCTCTTGAAAGGGTTTGCAAAGAGTGTGCATATTGTTTTTGTAAATTTTCATCTTCACTTAAATCAAGATGCAGAATTTTGTTTTCCTTTAAAAGTTTGTGGTATGCTGATGTATTTCGAAAGAAACTTTTGAGATAAATTTGTTGTTTATCAAACTTTCTTTGAAAGTTTTCAATGGTTAAAAGATCATCATTTTCGTAAAAATCTTTGTTGCGAACAATTGTATCGAGCGGTTTAAACTTTGGATTTTTTTCTGCATCAATTCCGATTTGCCCTTGTATGATGAAAGGATATAATTGCTTTGGCGAACGTTTAATCATAACTCCAATAACAATGAATTTACCTTTCTGTACTTCTAAATTCATAAAAGCATAAGCCGAATTTAGTTTTTTCATTGGTAACTCGTTATATTCTCTTGGGTCTTTTGATGCAGTAGCAGATTTATAGAATTTACCTGCGGTTAAAATCAATTGGGGAATATCGGCAGCAATCAGAGATTTTCCTGTTCCACTTTGCCCTGTGAAATCTGTTCGTATTGGGTGAATTAACAAATCGGTATTATTATGACGTGTAATGCCAACTGTTGAAATGGAATATATTCTCGGATATTTTTTACCTGTATAACTCATTCTTAATTGTTAATCATTCGTTGTTCTTATTTCTTCAATGTTATTTATTGCATCAGCATACACCAACGCAATCCTTTCAAAAGCAGGAAGCAATTCAAACTGCTCGCTATCTTCTTCCAAAGTTTGAGTCCAACCTAATTTTTCTAATTCCCTTAAACTATCGCTTACCCACTTATATATAGTTGCCTGAGTTGGTGCTGTATCTTCCTTTTCTGCCCCTAAAAATAATCGATGAATATGTGGCCTTATTTTTGGATGATTGTTTAACAATTCAACAAGCTCCTGTTTTGAAAGTGTTGTTGAAAACCTTTTCTCAATACGATGTAACACATATAGAAAGATTGCAAACAAAGTGTATTTTGGTTTCAGACTTTCTTTGCTCAATTTGCTTTTTACTTCATCGAAATAATCAAGGAAGTAGAAACTTCCGTTTATATTTTGAAAATGATAAAGTTTAGCCTGATACACTTTTTCATAAAAAGCATACAATTCGGGATAATTGTCTTCAACAAACTGAAAGATTCTTTTTTGTGATTTATGATCTTGTATGTGTTGACCCGATCGCAAATAATGGTCGGCTTTAGAAAAGCCACCAAAATCGTTGTTTTTTAGTTCAAGAACTATTTCTTTATCTTGATATTCCATATTGCATTATTTGGATTGTTTTTGTCAATAGTGAAATCTTTTGTGGTTTCAATTTTGAATTTCTCTTGTCTTAGTTTTTTCAGAATATGTTCTGTTCCTTTTATCGCTAACTCAACATCTTTCTCTACTGTTAAGATTTCCATATAGAAAGTAGAATAATCAATTTCGTCTTTAGTTTTTAATTGCTTTTTCAAGTTATTAAACCAACTTTCGATTTTCCTTGCCTGCTCTTGACGTTTCCTGCTCTTATTTGCAGCTTTTTGCAAGTTCTTTAAATTACGACTTACAGATTCTGCTTTCTGATTTTTGGAGACACTAAAACTTTCATAAAATTCAGGATATAAGAATTTTTCAGGTGTGTCTTTGATGAATGAAAGTGGCTGAACAAAATCAGGTAACGAAATTTCTACAGAATAGAAGAGTGAATCTTCGCTGTCTGTTCTGTTAGATTTACTCTCTGTCCGTGATCCTTCTAAAATTTGATAAAAGAATGTTTCAAGTTTTCGGTCAAATGCTTTCTTGCTAACGATGTCAAATAAACTTCTAACCATATTTTTGATTTTCAAAATATTGTCCCCTGTTTGTTCAAGTTTGTATTTGTAATGTTCAAGCGTTTCGTTCAGGTTTCTTTTGATGTCAATAAAGTCAAGACTATCAAGCTTATTTAGTGGTGTTTCTGCGAGTATGTCGGTAATTGCGTCTAAGCCGTTAAATGATTTGGTGAGTTTTTTTCTATCTTCAATTACAATGTCCATTTGCTCTTGGCAGTATTCAACTAATTCTTCATAAGGCAAAGTTTTAAATTTCTCATTCAATTTGTTTTTGAGTTCTGAAATCTGAAAATCCATAGCAATGGTTTGATTTGCAATTTCAACCTTTAATACCTTGACAAACTGCGTTTGATACCACACTTTTAAATCTTCCACACTTTTACAATTCGATTCTAATGTAGTTTTTACATCTTCTAAAATCTTTTCAATTATTGATGGGCTGAGTAAGGGTTGGATTTTTTCGTAGAATATATTGAAAAGTTGTAATGAGTAATCAGTCAAGACTATTCGATTTTCTCTATTTCTTTCAAGAAATTGTTGTCTTAACAAAGTTTGAAACCGTTCCTCTACTTTTTGGTGTTGTTCCCTTTCAGTTTCAGTATTTTCTTTGTGATATTTCCTTATAAGCTCTCTTATTTCGGACTCGCTGTAAGATGTTTTTTCAGTGTTTTCTCGGATTTCTATAAAAAGAGAAAACAAGACTTTGGAATCTGTTCTATTTGGAACGATAAACTCAAACTTTTCGGCAAAAATCTCTAATACTTTATCTTGATTCTCCAATATTTAATTTTGATTATTATTGTTTGAGGTTATAGTTATATAAAAGTTGAGACATAAGCAAATTTGCTGCATTGAGCTTATGCATGTAATTCTTTTAAATTTTTCGAAGCATTGCTATTATATTTTGAGTTTTTTATTCGTCTTGATAAATTAGATACTTTTAAAGATTTATACAATGTAAGTTCAAGTGATAAGTGCAACACGAATATTAAAAACAGATGGGGCTAGCCCCATCTGTTTTGGGCCCAGTGCTTATATTCATCTTGCATGAAAAAATACAGACAGCTCGACCT
>JBBSUQ010000148.1:0-8136 GCA_038234235.1 Flavobacteriales bacterium | reverse complement strand
CGTAGGGTAATGGCATGCCATGGCCCTACGGGAAACTGAAAACGGGAAATCAAATCTCTGTCATCACCAAATAATCTTTATCATCTGGATAATTCAAAATCGCCAAATTATCTGCTTTGTCAATTAATTTAACACAGTCCGGTGAGAGATGACTCAGGGTAATTTTTTTGCCTTGTTCCTTGTAAAGCTTAGTAAGATTGTTGAGCGCATCAATTGCTGACATATCTGCCACACGACTTTGTTCAAAATTTATATTTACCTGTTCGGGATCATTTTGAATATCAAATTTCTCGATAAATGGCGTTATTGATCCAAAGAAAAGTGGGCCGTAAATTTCATAATGTTTTACACCTTTTTCATCAATGAATTTTCTGGCTCTAATTCTTTTGGCATTTTCCCAAGCAAAAACTAATGCACTTATAATTACACCAACAAGCACTGCCAGCGCCAGATTGTGCAAGAAAACTGTCACCAAAGTCACTACTGCTATAACAAGTACGTCACTCCAAGGCATTTTACCTATTGTTTTAAAACTTGCCCATTCAAATGTTCCAATAGCCACCATAAACATAACACCTGTTAGTGCAGCCATTGGTAATTTTTCTATCATGCTCGCACCAAACATTATAAAAACCAATAACATTACTGCCGCCACAATTCCCGAAATTCTTGCTCTTGCACCAGATGATATGTTTATTAAACTTTGTCCGATCATTGCACAACCTCCCATTCCTGAGAAAAAACCTGTAAAAACATTTGCCGCACCTTGAGCTACGGCTTCTTTGTTGCTTTTTCCTTTGGTTTGGGTGATTTGGTCTATTAGGTTCAATGTCAGCAGACTTTCTATTAAACCTACTGCAGCCACAATGAAAGCGTAAGGTAAAATAAGCATAAAATTTGCCCATGTAAAATTTATTCCAGGGATGTGAAAAGGAGGGAAGCCACCTGAAATACTTTGTCCGGGTTGTAAGGTATCTGCAACTGTTTTGGTATCTAAACTAAAACCAATAACCAAAGCAGAAACTACGATAATTGCTGTGAGTGATGATGGAATTGCTTTTGTAAGTTTTGGTAATCCCCAAATAATTAGCATTGTCAGTGCTACTAGTGCTAACATTAAATAGAGTTGGTTGGCTTGCATCCATTCTAAATTTCCATCTGCATTTCGGAGTTTAAACTGATCTAATTGCGCCATGAAAATGACAATTGCTAGTCCGTTTACAAATCCATACATTACAGACTGGGGCACAAGTCTTATGAATTTTCCTAATTTAAGCACTCCACAAAGAATTTGAATTATCCCTGCCAATACTACAGTTGCAAAAACATATTGAGTTATTTCATCGACACCAATTTCCTGATTGATTTGTTTTAAGGCTGCAATCATTCCTAAATAAACCACGGCAACTGCGCCTGTTGCGCCAGAGATCATTCCGGGTCTGCCACCAAATATGGAAGTTATTAAACCTATGGTAAATGCGGCATACAATCCGGTGAGTGGTGAGAGTCCTGCGATAAGAGCAAAAGCAATTGCTTCGGGAATGAGTGCGAGGGCTACGGTGAGTCCTGAAAGGATTTCGGTTTTGTAATTAATTTTTAAATCACTTTGGAAAAGGTTTATAATTTTTTGCATTCTTGTATTGTCAAATTTGAGGGTGTAAAGGTAGGGATATAATTTTGATGTGGATTTTGAGTTTGATGCGTTCTCAGCATTCTTGTATAAGTTTTCATTTAATTCATTTGATTTATTTTGTTATTGAGTATTATTCATTGATTATTATTGTCATATAATTCACGCCAATGGCTGTTTAATGATGTGTTTGCTGTGTTTTTTTTTGAAAATTTTAGGCATAGCTGTTTTGTTTCGCTGTTAGTTGGGTAATTTTAACAGCGATATTTTGGTGATTTATTGGTGAATTTTAAATGAAAATTGGGGATTAATTGAGTTTTAGAAATTTGGGATTAGTTTTGGAACTTTTTTGGTTTTAGAACTAATTTATTAATTGTATTAATTTTATCTAAACATCTGAAAATCAATTTTTTTTACCGTAAAGATTATTCTCTCCAAACTAGACCAACTTTCAAAATATGATTTTTTAATTCTTCCAACTCCGAAACCCCAAACTCCGCCCTATCCCCAAACTCAGGATAACAAACCAACCATCTGCCAACTACAGCATCCCTGTATCGATTAATGGCTCCCACACGCTCAACATGCAAAATCTTCCCTTCCAACCAATACCTATAACTTCCCAAAGTATAAACCACCTTATCACCAGTATCAATCTTACTTGAACATTCAGTTAACTGAAATTTTTGACATTTAAATTCTTGCAGATCTACACTGAATGAATTGTAATTCGGTCCCATAACTGACTCAAATAAATATAGATTTCTCGAAAACAATTTTATATTATCCTCCACTTTAGCAAATTCGGCTGGATTGTCTTTGAAAGCGAGAAGTCGTTTTATTATTTCGAATTCAACACTATCTCTAATTTGATTTCTAGCATTTCTATGGTGTGTTGCTTTGCAGTCTTCGCCGCAATAAACTCTGGTGTTGCGTTGTGCAAAAATCATTTCTTCGCAAACAGGACAATACTTGTTAAGGCATTTTAATAACATATTTGGTAATATTTAATTGTAAGCGACAAAGATAAAGTTTTTCTGATAAAAAATACAAATTATATTATTATTATTTAAAAATTAATCTTTTTAGATTTTTATACATTTTAAATTATTGAAAATAAAATAATTATAAGCTAATTATAGGTTTTGATAATTGCGAGTGAAACGTCTATAAGAACGCAGGAAGCTTAGAAACTTTTAAGCGAATAATGTATAAAAAGCAAAACGAATTCTCGAAATAATATGCATTTCTATCTTAAAATGTAGAAGAAATAGAGAATTAGAATTATCGAAAAGTCAAATTTATGAAAAAGTACTTTTGGTATTTCGATTGGTTTGTGATGATTTTTGGACAAAATAAACAAATAAAAAATTTTTAGTTCGAGAAAAAATGTCTCAATTCATAAAAGCATACATCAAAATATTGGCGCCCATTTGCAAAGCTTCTTTTCGCTTCTCTGGTGTGTCGTTGTGGACAGATTGATCTTCCCAACCATCACTTAAATCTGTTTCGTAAGTGTACAGTAGAAGCAAACGACCATTATCAACAATGCCAAATGCTTGTGCGCGTTTGTTGTCGTGTTCGTGAATTTTTGGCAGTCCATTAAAGTCATAGTTTTGATGGAAAATGGGATGATTAAAAGGCAGTTCAACCAATTCTAAATTTGGAAATACTTTCTTAAGTTCAACCCGTATAAATTCATCCATTCCATAATTATCATCGATGTGCAGAAATCCTCCACCCAATAAATAATTTCTCAAATTTTCAGCTTCGGCGTTAGAAAAAACAACATTTCCGTGACCAGTCATGTGAATGAAAGGATATAAATATAAATCAGAGCTGCCGACTTCTACATAAGGAACATCGCTAGAAATATTTGTATTGAGATTTGAGTTACAAAAGGTTATAAGATTTGGAAGTGCGGAAGGATTTGCGTAATAATCGCCACCACCACTGTATTTTAAAACTGCTAATTTATAAGTACCTTGAGAAATGACAATGTTTCCAATGAACAAACCAATAAACAAAAGTGGTATTACTAAAAAGCGTTTTATTTCCATTGTTTTGAAATTAATATTGTTACTGCCACTAGTGCTGCAGTTTCGGTTCTTAAACGATTATTTCCCAAAGATATTGATTTGTATCCATTTTTCATAGCGAACTGAACTTCCTCCAAAGTAAAATCTCCTTCTGGACCGATAAGTATAGTTGCTGAATTAGTTTCACTTATCTTTGTCAAAATTTCAGTTCCTTCTTCCGTACAATGAGCAATATAACCTTCAGGATTATTAATTATAAATTTATTAAAAGGAATCATTTCTTCCAGAATAGGAAAATAACTTCTTTTGCATTGTTTTGCTGCTGAAATCATTATCTTGTTCAAACGATCTAATTTTAACACTTTTCTTTCCGAATTCTGACTTAAAACAAATGATATTTTGCCAACTCCAATCTCCGTTAGCTTTTCTACTAACCATTCCATTTTATCTGAACTTTTTGTGGGTGAGATGGAAACGTGAATATCGTAAACGGGTTTTTCTTCAAGGTGAAATTCATTTACGTTAATCAGACATTTTTTCGGATTATTAGAAGCAATTTCAGCGGTGGCAGACAATCCCTTGCCGTTCATTACACTTATTGAATCTCCTAAGTTGAGCCTTAAAACCCTCACAATGTGTTTCGACTCTTCTTCCGATAAAAAATATGAATTTTCTGATTTATTCAATTCAGCTAAATAGAATATTCTCATTAGTTTAATAGTTTATAAACCATTTCTCGCATCAATTCTCCAGGAGTAAAACTTGTATTTCCTAAACCTTTTGATTTTAAATCATACTCATGTAAAATTTCAATATTCTGCGCTACTTTTTTAATATTATAACTTTTGGATGCCTGAATGAGTTTTGTAACATAAAATGGATGAAGTTTCAATTGTTGTGCAAGATTTTCTTTACTCTTATTAGGAATAACTTGAATTTTCATGAGGTTAACAAACAAACTAAATAAATTAGAAATCACAGGAACTAAATCTGCAGCTTTTGGATTTTGTTCAAAGTAATATACAATTTTCATCGCCTTAGTTAAATCGGTACTGCTAATTGCATCGCTCAATTCAAATATGTTGTAATCTTTTGAAATTCCTATATTCTCTTCAATGTGCGCATCAGAAATCAAAGTGCCTTTTTGTAAAATTATAGCGAGCTTATCTAGCTCATTTACAATTTTGTTGAGGTTGTTTCCTAAAAAATCGGCGAGTAAAAAACTTGCTTTCGGACTGATAGTAAATCCTGTAGTTTTTACGTAATTCGAGATCCAATCTACCAATTGGTAATCTTTTACCTTTTGTGATTCAAATAAAATTCCAGATTTCGCTACATCTTTAAATATGGCTTTTCTACCGTCAATTTTTTTGTACTTGTGCGCAATTAAAAGTATCGTTTGAGGATTGGGTTGTTTAAAATAGGATGCAAATAAATCCCAGTTTTTAACATCTTGTGCCTCTCGAATTACAACCAATCTCCTTTCACTCATCATTGGATAAGCTTTGGCATCGCTTATTATTGTTAAAGGATCGGCATCTTTACCATAAAATATACTTTGGTTAAAATCTCGCTCATGTTCCTCTAAAACATTTTCTTGTAACTTATCTGATATTAAGTCCATGAAATAGGGTTCCTCACCATGAAGAAAATAAATTGGCTTAAATTTTTTGGCCGTAATATCTGCTATGATAGATTTGTAATCCATTTAAGCTTTGTGTTTAGACCAAATTTGAACCAATTCAACCATAGTTTTTACAGCTTTTTCCATATCTTGTACACTCACATATTCATGACGACTGTGAATGGCCATTTCCCCCGTAAAAATATTAGGACATGGCAGGCCCATAAAAGACAAGCGTGACCCATCAGTTCCTCCTCTAATTATTGTTGGTTTTGGAGTAATTCCTGCATTTTCCATGGCCTCAATTGCATATTTAGCAACAAAGGGGACAGTATCCAAAATTTCTTTCATGTTGCGGTATTGCTCTTTTACTTCAAATTGGAAGGTACAACCTTTGTAATTATCAATGGTATTTTGAGCCAATTCTTTTAATTTTTCTTCGTATTTCTGCAATAAAGAAGTATCATGATTTCTTATAATCATTGAAACCGTAGTTTTTTCTTGCTGACCTTCAATTGAAGTTGGATGTACAAATCCTTCTCTATCTTTAGTAGTTTCTGGCGACCATGAATCTTTTGGCAATGAATCTACAAAATCTGCAGCTATTTTAATTGCATTCACAAGTTTGTTTTTAGCATAACCTGGGTGTGCGCTAATACCATTAAAAGTAATGGTAACCGCATCTGCCGAAAATGTCTCGTCTTCCAAACTTCCTAAAACGCCACCATCGAGTGTATATCCAAAATCGGCATTTAATTTTTGCATGTCTAATTTTTCTACCCCACGCCCAACTTCTTCATCAGGTGTAAATAAAATTCTAATTTTTCCATGCGGAATATTTGGATTGTGCATAATATACTGGGCAAAATCCATAATTATTGCTACTCCAGCTTTATCATCGGCTCCTAATAAGGTGTGGCCGCTGGCAGTAATTATATCATCACCAATCTTTTCTTTTAAATAAGGATGTCTATCTGTAGTAATTATTTGTGTAGCATCATCTGGTAAGGTAATTGGTTTACCATCATAATTTTTATGGAGTATTGGTTTAATATCAGTTCCGCTGCAATCCGGTGCGGTATCCATGTGGCTACAAAAACAAATAGTAGGAACTTGTATATTGATGTTGGATGGTATACTTGCAAAAACATAACCATGCTCGTCAAATTCTACTTCTTCAAGATTCATTGACTTTAATTGTTCGAATAAAAGTTTACCAAGATCTTTTTGTTTTTCCGATGAAGGAAAGCTCGTTGACTTGGGATCGGCCGTTGTGTCAATTTTTACATATTCAAAAAAACGATCTACTATATTAATGTCCATTTTATAATTATTATATATTTTTATTTGAAGGAGGTAAAGTTATAAATACTTGAATTGAGTACAGTCTAAGTTTGAAATTAATTTTTTTTTGAATTTTTTTTGAACCTCATGCAACTTTATTAAGTTAAGATTAGTCTAGTATTATGTATATTTGTATTTCAAACATTTTAAATTAATTATTTACATTATGTTAAAATTTAAAAACCTATTATTTATTTTAGCTTTTAGTCTGACCTTCAGTGCGTTCAGTCAAGAGTTGAAACAAGAACAACTGTCAAAGGAGTGGGTATTGCTCACTGAAAATTCTGGCGTTAAAATCTATGTGATGCTAGAAAATTGTACAATTGCTGGAGCACCAAAGTCTTTTGATTTTGTATTTCTGAAATTCGTAAACACCAATTCTACTGCAAAAACTGTTGATTTACAACTAATGGTAAATTATGACAAACATTGCACAGGATGTAATGATGAAAATAAAGAATCATTCAGAACTTTTAAAATTCCTGCAGGTGCTACCGTTTTCGGTGACAATACATTTAAGCAAGAAAAAATGAATTATATTATCAAAAATTACAATGGAACTGATGATTATATTTTTCAATCTATTTTACTTAACCATTTAACAATTAAATAAGATGAGAAATATTTTAAACACACTTATATTGATCGTAGGAACTGTATTCGGTTCTAATGCTCAAACATATTGTAATATTACTGTAACTCCATTGGACACAACAGTTTGTCCAGGTTCACCAGTTCAAATTGTCGCTGTAGGTACATTAACAGGACCTCAAAGTTTCGACTTTAATACAGGAACTTTACCTCCAGGTTGGGGAACATCAGGTTCTACAAGCTACAGCCAGCCATGTGGCGCAAATAGTACAAATACAAATTATTTTTGGGCGTCTACAGCTGTGGGTACGCCACAAATTTCTACTCCCGCTTTTGATATCAGCTGTGGTGGTAACATCTCTTTTGAAATGAAATTTGCAGTTCAAGGTGGATCTTCTCCTTGTGAAGGACCAGATGAACAAGATGAAGGAGTTTCACTTCAATATTCAACTGATGGAGGTACAACTTGGTTAGATATAGTTTATTACAGTCCTGGTGGATTTGAATTACCTGGGAATCCAGGTGGAAATACCAGTATTGCTTCTGGACCGACAGCTTATACAAACTGGTCTATTTTTTCTATCACTATTCCACCTGCAGCGGCTACAACGTCCACTCAATTTAGATGGATTCAATTAAATTCTTCGGGTTCTTGTTGTGATAACTGGGGATTAGACAATATCTTTATTAACGCTGGTGCATGTAACTCTGCAGTGGTTAACTGGTCAAATGGATTAATGGATACAACAAATTTTATTGCAACTCCTTTGGTAGATACTTTCTATATTGCTTATGTATTTGATACTTTAGGTAACTATCAATGTCAATCAGATACTGTGTTTATTTCTGTAAATACAGCATCATTAACTTACAGTTTGCCAAGTCAAATTACTGCGGATTGTCGTTTT
>JBBSUQ010000147.1:0-8160 GCA_038234235.1 Flavobacteriales bacterium | reverse complement strand
TGTTTTAATATTTCAAGATAAATAAATCTGTCACAAGCTACAATAAAAGGATTTGGAGTTTTTTTCTCTCCAATACCAATGACTGTCATTGATGATTCACGCAATCTGGTCGCAAGTCTGGTAAAGTCGCTGTCGCTTGATGCAATACAAAAACCATCAACTTTTCCAGAATATAAAATATCCATTGCATCAATAATCATTGCGGAATCCGTAGCGTTTTTGCCAGTTGTATATCCATATTGTTGAATAGGTGAAAGTGCATTTTCCAATAAAATATTCTTCCATTTTGCAACTCTAGGATTTGTCCAGTCTCCATATATTCTTTTTATAGTTGGCAAGCCAAATTTGGCTATTTCCGCCAGCATTTCTTTTACGTAATGTGATGGAATATTATCACCATCAATTAATACTGCAAGATTTTTTTCTGTTTCCATATTCTTTCAAAATTATAATTTTCATCTAGACTGAACCATTTTTTTAATTATTTGTGAATGTATTCTGAGCCAAACTTCTATAATTATGTAAATTTTTTTTAAGTAAATAAGTATATAATTTTCTACAAAAAGAAAGTTATTATATAAAATTACAATATTATTACCTTGAATATTTACTTTAATATAGTAAATTTAACTAATTATATATTAAATAATTACATTTAATATATTGTGTGATTTAAAACTGTGATAATTGGTTTGGGTAACCAAAAGGCAACAAAAATTTAATACAATGAAAAATTCAGAAAATTCAAAATAATTTTTTTTCTCCAATTGATAAGGAAACTTTGGAAGAGCAAAAGAAGTAGGCAAAACAATCTTAAAAATACGCTCGTCAAATGCAAAACAAACCAGTAAACGATTCGCATATTCAGGCACACAGAAAAAATATCGGTAAGTAATAGTAAAGTTTACCTCATAATTCTAGTCATTTTTCTTGATAACTTAAGATTAAAATCAAATTTAAATTAAGGATTTGTAGACTTTTAGTAGTGTTTTTTTTAAAATAGTTTACTTATTCCAAAATAGGTGGCAATGAATTATCGACTTTTGTTTATTTTTACGATTTAAAACAAATCTAGAAATAAACATTTTTTTGATGGAAAAAATTTCTCCTTATATTCCCATAAACAAAGTAAGAATCGTTACGGCAGCATCGTTATTTGATGGTCATGATGCGGCAATCAATATAATGCGACGTATTATACAAAGTACAGGCTGTGAGGTAATACATTTAGGTCATGATAGATCTGTAGAAGAAGTGGTAGATTGTGCCATTCAGGAAGATGCACAAGCCATTGCAATGACTTCTTACCAAGGCGGACATGTTGAGTATTTTAAATACATGCATGATCTTTTAAAGGAAAAAGGTGCACCGCACATAAAAATATTTGGTGGAGGAGGAGGTACAATATTGCCATCAGAAATTGATGAACTTCATGCTTATGGAATCACCAAACTTTATCATCCTGATGATGGTCGAACACTGGGATTGCAGGGAATGATAAATGATTTAGTGCAACAAGCAGATTTTCCTGTTGGCGATATTTTGAATGGAGAAATAAACCATCTTAAAGAAAAAAATGTTCCTTCGATAGCAAGAATTATATCGGCTGCAGAAAATTTTTCTGATAAATCAAAAGAAATTATTGAGAAAGTTGCCGAAATGGCAGCGGAAGTTAAAGTGCCAGTTTTAGGCATAACAGGTACTGGTGGCGCCGGAAAATCGTCACTTGTTGATGAATTGGTTAGAAGATTTTTAGTTGATTTTCCAGAGAAACAAATCGCGGTGGTATCTGTAGATCCTTCGAAAAGAAAAACTGGAGGAGCACTTTTGGGTGATCGAATCCGCATGAATTCTATAAAAGATTCAAGAGTTTACATGCGATCTTTGGCAACTAGACAATCTAACTTAGCTTTGTCTAAACACGTTTCTGAAGCAATTAATGTCCTCAAAGCGGCAGAATATGATTTAATAATTCTAGAAACTTCCGGTATTGGCCAATCAGACACTGAGATTATTGAACATTCTGATGTTTCATTGTACGTTATGACACCTGAATACGGAGCCGCAACACAACTTGAAAAAATTGACATGTTGGACTTTGCGGACGTTATAGCACTAAATAAATTTGATAAAAGAGGTGCCTTGGATGCACTGCGCGATGTGCGGAAACAATACCAACGCAATCATAATTTATGGGATAAAGAAGTTGATACAATGCCAGTATATGGCACAATTGCATCACAGTTCAACGATCCAGGAATGAATAGCTTGTATAAGGTAATTATGGATACCGTAGTTGAAAAAACAGGGGCTGAGCTCAATTCAACTTTCGAAATAACACAAGAAATGTCTGAAAAGATATATGTTATTCCACCTGATAGAACTAGATATTTGTCTGAAATTTCTGAAAGCAACCGCGCTTATGATAAATGGGTTGCCAATCAAGTTGAAGTGGCAAATAAATTACAAGGATTGCAAAGTGCGATTGATACATTGAGTATTTCTAAAATTGATGATAAAGATCGACTAATAAAAATATTACAAGAAACATTTGAAAATGAAAAACTCAATTTTGACCCTAAAAATTGGGATTTACTTCAAAAGTGGGATGAAAAGAAAGAATTA
This sequence comes from Flavobacteriales bacterium, assembly GCA_038234235.1. Classification (GTDB taxonomy): domain Bacteria; phylum Bacteroidota; class Bacteroidia; order Flavobacteriales_D; family Crocinitomicaceae; genus JBBSUQ01. The sequence goes on along the minus strand of JBBSUQ010000147.1, from coordinate 5,535 downwards.
TACAAAAATCCAGAATTCAAATTTCAGGTTCGTGATAAAACATTGACCTTGCAAACACATACAGAATCACTTTCACATACTCAAATTCCGAAAGTTGTGTTGCCTAAATATCAAGCTTGGGGTGATATTTTAAATTGGATTTTACAAGAAAACGTTCCTGGTGAATTTCCGTACACAGCAGGACTTTTCCCTTTTAAACGAGAAGGGGAGGATCCTACAAGAATGTTTGCGGGAGAAGGTGGCCCAGAAAGAACAAATAAAAGATTTCATTATGTGAGTTTGGGTATGCCTGCAAAGCGTTTAAGTACAGCCTTTGATTCCGTTACGCTTTATGGTAATAATCCGGATATTAGACCAGATATTTACGGAAAAATTGGAAATTCAGGAGTTTCTATTTGCTGTTTAGATGATGCAAAAAAACTCTACTCCGGTTTTGATCTTAGCCACGCCATGACTTCCGTTTCAATGACTATAAATGGTCCTGCGCCAATGTTACTGGGCTTTTTTATGAATGCAGCAATAGACCAAAACTGTGAAAAATACATTATTGAAAATGAGCTTTCGGCAGAAGTTGAACAAAAAATAGAGTCACTTTATAAAGAAAAAGGAATTGAAAGACCTCGATATCAGGGTGAATTACCTGAAGGGAATAATGGTTTAGGTTTGATGTTATTGGGAGTAACGGGAGATCAAGTTTTACCTTTAGATATCTACCAAGAAATTAAAACCAAAACGCTCACTCAAGTTAGAGGAACCGTACAAGCCGATATTTTAAAAGAAGATCAAGCTCAAAACACCTGTATATTTTCTACTGAATTTGCTTTGAGATTAATGGGTGATGTTCAGCAGTATTTTATTGATAAAGGCGTTCGTAATTTTTATTCTGTTTCAATATCAGGATATCATATTGCAGAAGCCGGCGCAAATCCTATAACACAACTGGCATTCACACTTTCCAATGGTTTTACCTATGTTGAATATTATCTTAGTCGTGGGATGGATATCAATGATTTTGGACCGAATTTATCCTTTTTCTTTTCAAATGGAATTGATCCCGAATATGCAGTAATTGGTAGAGTAGCGAGAAGAATTTGGGCAAAAGCACTTTCAAAAAAATATGGTGCCAATTCTCGTGCACAGATGTTAAAATACCACATTCAAACTTCTGGAAGATCTTTGCACGCACAAGAGATAGATTTTAATGATATCCGCACAACATTACAAGCGCTTTATGCGATTTATGACAATTGTAATTCTTTGCATACAAATGCTTACGATGAAGCTATAACAACTCCAACAGAAGAATCAGTTCGTAGAGCAATGGCAATACAATTAATTATAAACAGAGAATTGGGACTTGCAAAAAATGAAAACCCATTACAAGGCTCATTTATTATTGAAGAATTAACTGAGTTAGTGGAGTCTGCCGTTTTAACGGAATTTGACAGGATTACAGAAAGAGGAGGAGTACTCGGAGCGATGGAAACAATGTATCAACGCTCAAAAATTCAAGAAGAATCACTTTACTATGAAACATTAAAGCACAATGGTGAATATCCGATAATTGGAGTGAATACATTCTTAAGTTCAAAAGGCTCGCCTACAGTTTTGCCTAAAGAAGTAATACGTGCAACAGAAGAAGAAAAACAATATCAAATCTCTATGCTTCACAATTTACAGAAAGCGCATATAGATAAAACACAATCAGAATTAAAAGCTTTGCAAATTGCAGCAGTAAACAATGAAAATTTGTTCGAGAATTTGATGGAAGTCTGTAAATACGCATCTTTAGGTGATATTACGAACGCATTGTTTGCCGTTGGCGGTCAGTATCGAAGAAATATGTAAAAATTAAATTGACAGTTAATAATTTGATTTATTATTGAAATATCGTAAATTAGCGAATTGAAACTATTAAAACTATGAAATATACTAAAAGTAAGTTACTACTTGCAGCAGCTTTAGGCTTCGTAATAAGCGGTACTGCTCAGCAAGAGGTTAACACCACCAATTCATTAGGACAATCTGTAATGTATGTAAAGGCCAATGACTTTTACATTACTCCAGCTTTAAAAGATTGGCCAGATGTAGACACGACTTTTCAAAAAGAGTACAAACAGAAAGATTTTGATTTTACAAAATATGAAGGACTAGTAGAAGACAATGTGAAAGACCCCGTTGTTCAGAGTTCTTTTGGTGAAAAGACAACCATGGCTCCTATCGTTCAATTCAATGGAATGTCGGGTTCGGGATTTCCACCAGATCCATCTGGAGCAGCAGGCCCCAATCATTATGTACAAGCAGTGAATACAAGTTACAGAGTTTACGATAAAACTGGAACGGCTTTAACATCTGCAAAATCATTGAGTACTTTATGGCCAGGGAGTTCTAATTTAGGAGATCCTATTGTTATGTACGACAGACATGCAGACCGTTGGTTTATTAGTCAGTTTAAACAAAGTCCGAACGGAATATTGATTGCGGTATCTCAAACAAACGATCCAACTGGAGCTTATTATGCTTATTCATTTAATTTAACTCAATTTCCAGATTATCCAAAATATTCAATTTGGTGGGATGGTTATTATATGACTTCAAATTCTTCCCATACTGCAGTTGTTTTTGAAAGAACAAAAATGTTAGCTGGTGACCCAACAGCTCAAATGGTTTCTTTGAGTTTGCCAAGTTTAAATTCAGGTGGTTTTAGAAGTCCTTTACCTTCTGATGCAGATGGTTCATTGCCACCAAATGGTACACCTTGTTATTTCTTTAATTTAGAGGACAATGCTTTTGGTGTTAGTCAAGATCAAATTGAAATTTATGAAATGACAACCGATTGGGCAACCCCAGGAAATACACAAGTGGTTTCATCTCAGCAATTAGCTGTCCCGGCATTTGATGCTGTTTTCACTGGAGGATTTGCAAATATTGCACAACCCGGCACAACACAGAAAATAGATGCAATACAAGGCGTATTAATGTATCGTGCTCAGCACATGAGATGGACAGGTTACAACACTATTGTTTTATCACATGCTGTGGATCTTGGAAGCAACAGGTCTGGTGTTCGTTGGTATGAGTTAAGAGATGCAAATAATGGCGTTTGGTCGGTTTTTCAATCTGGAACTTATGCTCCTGATAATGCGAGCCGTTGGATGAGTAGTGCAGCAATGGATAATTATGGTAATATTGGAATGGCTTATGCTATTTCAGATGCTGTTGCCACAATTTACCCCGGAATAAGATTTACAGCACATACAAATGGTTACACAGCAGGTATAATGAATTTAGCAGAATCAGTTGCGGTAGATGGATTGGGATCGCAGGTTGGAATTGACAGATTTGGTGACTATGCCCATTTGTGTTTAGATCCAGATGGTGAAACATTTTGGTACACTGGTGAATATTTCGGAGCAAGTGGTAGTAAAAGAACATATATTTTTTCTTTTAATGTTAAAAGCTACGCTGGCTTAAAAGATAGCTATTATGAAAATTTGAATATGGTTGTTTCATTAACTGACAACAACATCACCGTAAACGTGGACGGAATAAAAGGAAATGAAAAAATTCAAATAGATCTAATAGGTATTGATGGTAAAGTCATTGCTACAGTAGAAAAAAATCCATCTGACAATGCGACAAGTTATACTTTTGAAAACATTAATTTAAATGCAGGTATATATTTTGTTAGGGTAGGAAATATTAACTTTCAGAAGGCTCAAAAAATACTTAAATATTAAATTATGTTTCAAAGAAAATTTATAACCCTATTCTTAGCTTTTTCGGCTCTGTTTCTAATGTCTAACTCATGTGAAGACGATGCAGTAGAAGTAGCAAAATTAAATGGTGGTGTAAAAGCTACCGTTACAACTGCTTATTCCAATGAAGGTTGTCCTTATTTGATGGAAGTAGATGGTGAATCAGGTAAAGAATTATTAATGCCAATAAATCTTGACAATCAATTCAAGGTAAATGGTACGGTGGTTTTAATGAAATATACCGTTTCTAGAATTCAGCAAACAGATTGCTTAAAAGGTATGCCAATTGTGATTGATGAAATCGTACCTTTCACAAATTAATTTCTATATATCATAAATAAAAAACCGATTATTCTTGATCGGTTTTTTATTGTTATTTATTCTTTTATAAGAAAAGTGGATCAACTTATAATCTCTTTTTAAATTGAAAATTTTCTTAACTTAAATATTGATTAGTTTTGTAAAATATTAGGCATCCATGAAACAATTTGAAATTCCAAGTCATTATCATTCACCAATCATTAGCAAGGTGAAATCTATTAGAAAAATTTCAGATCCTCGCAAAAAAGATTTTTCACCTAGTTTACTCGATTTCGGAAAGTTTAAATTTTATATTTCACGTCATTTTGGATTCTGTTATGGTGTAGAAAATGCAATAGAGATTAGCTATAATGCTGTAAAAGAAAATCCTGACAAAAGAATTTTTCTACTTAGTCAAATGATCCACAATCCGGCTGTAAATGATGATCTACAATCACAGGGAATTAAGTTTATACAAGATACTTATGGCAAGCAAATTATTCCGTGGAGTGAAATTACAAGTAGCGACATCGTAATCATACCAGCTTTCGGTACAACTTTAGAAATAGAGAAATTATTGATTGAAAGAGGGGTTAACATTCAAAAATATAATACAACCTGTCCGTTCGTCGAAAAAGTTTGGAATAGAGCCGAGAAATTAGGTCAGGATAAACATACAATTATAATTCATGGAAAAGCAAATCATGAAGAAACAAGAGCGACATTCTCACATTCAAATGTTTCATCACCCACATTGGTAATAAAAGATTTGCAAGAAGCCATATTCCTATCTGAGGTTATGAAAGGAGTTAGATCTTCTGCTGAATTTTATGAAAAATTTGAGGGTAAAATATCAGAGAATTTCAATGTAGAATCTGATTTAAATAAAATTGGAGTTATAAATCAAACTACAATGTTAGCCTCTGAAACACAAGAAATTACCAACTATTTAAGACAAACGATTATAGATATTTACGGCCAAGAAAACACTAAAGATCATATTGCCGACACACGAGACACCTTGTGTTACGCTACTAACGACAATCAAAGTGCGACCTACGGATTATTAGAAAAAAAAGGTGATTTGGCAATTGTGGTTGGAGGTTATAACAGCTCGAACACAACGCACTTAGTTGAATTATTAGAGAAAAATATGCCTACTTTTTTCATTAAAGATGTAAGCGAAATTTTAAATTCAGTGGAAATAAATACGTTTGACATTCATAAAAAGGAAGTTATAAAAATCGCAAATTACCTTCCAGAGAAAGAAGTAATAAATATTTTTCTAACTAGCGGAGCATCATGTCCGGATTCTTTGGTTGATGAAGTAATTCAAAAAATTATTTCTTTTGATAAAAACGCTATTGAAACAGCGCTAGTACTAAAAACGTTAGAAAATGAAGGTTAAATTATTTACTCTACTTGTAATTCTTTCTGCATGTACAAATCATTTTGAAAAAAAAATTATTGATAACGA
>JBBSUQ010000146.1:0-8233 GCA_038234235.1 Flavobacteriales bacterium | reverse complement strand
AATATTCTGTCTTTCTTTTTAAGTCCCGCCGTAAAACCAAGTAATGTTTTGCCGTCATTGTCTTTGGCAATTACTGAATCAATTGCTTCAGGGATAGATCTAAAACCAACTGGTGTCATTCCTGCTTTAAAAATATTATAATCAATATCATCAGGCAAAGTTATTTTTTCTTCTTTGCCGCCTTGATGTTTCACTACAAAAGTTTTTGCGTTGCGCAGCATTATTCCTGCATTTACATCTTGTACAGCATTTAAAACTTTCGTGCCGTCCATTTCCAAAACTATATCGCCATTTCTAAAACCGTATTGCTCTAAAATTGGAGCAACAGATAATCCTTCTTTAACTTTATTAGGATTTAAAATTTCTTCACCATAACTATAAAAAAGACAGATATAAATAAATATTCCGAGAATAACATTTACAGTAACACCACCCACCATTATAATAAGTCTTTGCCATGCTGGTTTTGATCTAAATTCCCAAGGTTGTGGAGGTTTTGCAAGTTGTTCCGTGTCCATGGATTCATCCACCATTCCGGAGATTTTAACGTAACCTCCTAATGGCAACCAACCTATCCCGAATTCGGTATTGCCAATTTTCTTTTTAAACAAGGCAAACCAAGGATCAAAAAACAAGTAAAATTTTTCAACTCTTGTTTTAAAAAGTTTTGCGGGTATGTAGTGTCCCAATTCATGTAAGATAACAAGAATGGAAAGAGAAGTAATAAGTTGTGCAGCTTTTATAAAGAAAACGTACATTCAATAAATTTTATGAGCGCAAATATAGTGTTTTACGGTTTGATTTCATCAGATTCAAAGTAACCTTCTGTTTTAAAATATTCAAGTATGGCTTCTTTGAGAAGATGTTGTTGTTCTTGATGGTCTAAATTAGGTAAAGCTTTAAGAGTTTCAAAGTGTGGCCAATCATCGGCATCGCGCCCATCAAAACGATAATATCCATAAGGTTCAAGTACTGCACAGACAGCAACATGAAGCAATTCAGTTTTTTCTTTTTTGGTATAAATTGCATAACCTTTGCCCAATTCTTGAACCCCAATCAAAAATAAAATTCCTTGAATATCCACGTCGCCGTCAAAATCAATTGCCATTTTTTTCTTGAGAGCTTGAAACTTCATTTCTATTGCATAATCCATGGTGCAAAATTAGCTTTTATTTGTAGCAATATTGGTAAATTTACTTTTAAGAATAACACAATTATAATTTTATTTCACATGAAAATACATTCAACAAATTATAAAAACACTTTTATCAGTGTGGCTGAAGATTACAATAAAGAAATTTCTAAAACGCCTGAACTAAAAATTGAAAAACCAACAATTGCTGCTTTGCAGTATGATTTACTTATTAAAAACCCATATAAATTAACATCAGACGAAATACTATTTCAAATTTACGCAGAAAGAAAACAATTATCAAATTCTCAAATGGAACAAGAAAAGGAAGTTTATTTTTCAAGAGGTCAGGCTTGTTTTCAAGCTTCTCCTTTATGTAAAACTCATGGATTTGGTGTTCATTTCGATAAAGATATGAAAATGGCACTTTATCCCATGGAAATGCCTGAATACAAAAATTTTAAAATTGATAAAAATCTCAAACAAGAGAAAGCCATGCGGACGTCCCTTGTTAAAAAGAATGAAATTTAGTAATTCAAATTTATTTTAAATATGAATCCCTTGCAAACTGCACAAGTTAAAATACAAACTTTTGTTTTCCATTAATTCTTTGTGTGTACCACGCTCTTTAATTTCACCTTTCGATAAAACAATTATTTGATCTGAATTTATTACAGTTGAAAGCCTATGCGCGATAACTAAGGTGGTTCTGTTATTCATTAAATTTTCAAGTGCTTGTTGCACCAATCTTTCAGATTCGGTATCTAAAGCAGAAGTTGCTTCATCCAATATTAAAATATCCGGATTTCTTAAAATCGCTCTTGCAATACTTAATCTTTGTTTTTGTCCGCCAGAGAGTTTATTTCCTCTTTCACCAATATTTGTATCATAACCGTTTTCTAGTTCAATGATAAATTCATGAGCATTGGCAACTTTTGCAGCCTTTTCAATTTCTGTCCTGTCGGTATTTGGCAAACCAAATGCTATGTTATTTGCAATTGATTCATTAAAAAGTATCGATTCTTGTGTTACAATTCCGATGTGGTCTCTCAAATTTTCAATAACCATGTCTTTAATATCAACGCCATCAATTTTTATTGTTCCGCTAGCTGTATCGTAAAATCTTGGTAATAAATCTGCTAAAGTTGACTTTCCACTACCTGATTCTCCAACTAATGCAACTTTTTGACCTTTGTGAATTGTGATGTTAATTCCTTTTAAAACTTCTTCATCTTTGTATTGAAACCGAACATCTTCATAAACAATTTTATCTTCAAATTTTGGAACAATTACAGCATCTGGTTTTTCATATATTCTTTCGTCTGTATTTAAAATAAGGTTAATTCTGTCTTGTGATGCCTTACTTTTATTTAAGTTTGCAATTGCACCTGTAATTCCCTGAATTGGTCTCAATAACTGAGAAAAAACAAGAATAAATCCAAGAAATTGTTCTCCTGTAAATCCTTTCTGCGATGAATTTTCTAAAATCATTTTACCCCCATACCATACAATACAAATCATAACTAAAACGCCCAAAGTTTCATTGAGTAATGGACCCAAGTCTCTTTTTCTAAATGTTTTCGTTATTAATTTTTGATGTTTTAGATTAACTGTATTAAATGTTTTTGAAACAAAAGGAATGGCATTAAAAGCTTTAATGATTCTTATTCCGCCCAGACTTTCATCAATAGTTGAAAACAAATCTCCCATTGCACTTTGGCCTTGTCCGGCTGTCTTTTTTAAACTTTTACCGATTATTGAAATAACCAAAGCACAAACAGGCAAAAGAATAAAAGAAATCAAGGTTAATTTAGGACTCCAGTATATAAGTGCTGCAATGTTGATTATAATTGCCAAAGGTTCACGGAAAAATAATTCAAGAACTGCAATAACTGCATTTTCAATTTCTCCAACATCACTTTGCATTCTCGAAATTAAATCACCTTTTCTTTCATCCGTGTAAAAAGATAAGGGTAAGCGCATGGATTTATTGAAAATTTTCTCGCGAACATCTCTTACAACCGCCATTCTTAATTGAGACTGATGCCAAATAGCTAAATAGCGAAAAACATTTTTTAAAAGAAAGGCTATAAAAACAGAGATACAGACAAACAATAATGCTTTTACGGGATCTTCTTGAACCAGCTTTTCTTTAAAAAAATTGTAGTAATCTGTAGCGTATCTAAAAAATTCAATAAATCCACCGTGATAAATTGGTTTATCTAAACTCGTAGCAACAATTTCCGATTTATTAAATATTAATTGGAGAAAAGGAATAAACAACACCAATGAAATCAGGTTGAAAATAACAAAAAGTATATTGAAAAATATCACAGCAATCGCTGTAAGTTTATAGCGAAAGGTGTATTTATATATTTCTAAAATTTCCTTCATATTTCATGCAAAGATAGGTTTTTGTAAATGTTTATCTATTCTGGACTAAACAATTCTTATTTTTGCAGTATGAGCACGATTAGACAAAACAAAATTGAAGGCGTAATTCAACAAGAACTTTCCACTTATTTTCAACGAAATGCTAGGGAAATCTGTTTGGGATCTATGGTTACTGTTACAGTTGTACGCATAACTTCCGACTTATCATTGGCTCGATGTTATCTTAGTATTTTTACAGGACCTCCCAAATCCACAGTTATTGATAATATTATTATTAATCAGAGTAAAATAAGAGGCGAAATCGGGAAAAGATTGAAAAATATGAAAAAAATTCCGGAGCTTACATTTTATATTGATGATACTTTAGATTACGCTTTGGAAATTGATAAACTTTTGAAATAAGCGCCTTATCAACGTTCCTTATTATATTGCTCGCCGTTATCTTCGCCCGAAGAACAAAAAAAATGTGATTAACTACATCACTCGTATTGCTACGATTGGTATTGTCATAACCACAGCAGCACTTATAATTCTAACTTCTGTTTTTAATGGTATAGAATCGATGGTTCAAAAGCTCTACAGTGAATTTGATGCAGATATTACTATTTTACCAGCAGAAGGAAAAACCTTTAGAATTCAACAAGTAGATTATTCATACATTCAAAATCTGCCCGAAATAAAACATTTTTCGAATATTGTAAAAGGAATTGTGGTTTTGCGGCATGAAAATAAATGGGTAAATGCAACAATGATGGGTGTCGATTCATCTTTTTTGAAACTTACAGATATGGATGAACACATGCTAGAAGGAAGTTCTTATTTGTACAAAGATGAATTGCCCAAAGGAATAATAGGTGCTACGCTTTTGGATAAGTTGGATGGTTATATTCCTGAAAAAGGTGGTGAAGAAACTATAACAATCTATTCTCCTAAAAACAATATAAAAATGCGTCCGGGGAGCAATCCATTTAATACAAGATTAGTGGCACTATCTGGAAGAATGGCCTATAACAGAGACATAAATTCTGAAAAATTAGTTGTTCCTTTTGAATTTGCTAAAGAAGTTTTCGGAATGACTGATGAAATTTCAGAAATTGCTATCAGAACCTCAGCGAAAGTTGATAGTAAAGAGTTAAAGAAAAAACTTGAAGACAAATTAGGCAGCCAATTTAAAGTTCAAACAAATTATGAGGCATTTGAGCTAATTTATAAAACCAGCGAAACAGAAAAATTAATTCTCATATTCTTTTTGTTTTTCGTTTTTATTTTGGCTTCTTTTAATTTGGTTGCCTCCATAACCATGTTATTTATAGAAAAAAAAGACAATCTTGCAACAATGCTAAGTTTTGGGGCTAATAAAAATTTTATCTTTAAAATATTCTTTTTCGAAGGATTGTTTATCACCTTGAGAGGTGTTGTTTTTGGGGCAATTTTAGGTTATGGAGTTTGTCTTGCACAGGTTTATGGTAAATTCATAGTTATGCCAAATTCATTCGGAGAACCTTTTCCATTAACATTGAATGCAATGCAGGGCATCGTGATTTTATTTTTGATAATTGTATTTAGTCTGGTGATATCTTATTTACCAGTGAAATATTTGATTAAGAAAAATTTGGCAAATAAAATTTAATAAGCCCTTTCGTTTTTGCCTTCCATCCAATTAATAAATGCTTTGTTCACCACTTTATTTCCACCTGGCGTTGGATAATCACCTGTAAAATACCAATCTCCTAAATGATTAGGACATGCCTTGTGTAAATTTTCTACTGTTTGATAAATAATATCGACTTCTGCCTTTATATCCACCGGTTTTAGCATAATTGCAATTTGCTTAGAAACTTCTTCTTGCGTAAAAGGCTCATAAATTTCCTTTACATAATTCTTTATTTGCTCTTTAGGCAGATCGAGTTGGTCTTTGCATTTCAAATAAACTTCCTGAATGATATTTTCCTTACCACTTATCTTTAATAATTCAATCGCTGCTTCAAAAGCTATAAAATCTCCCATTTTCGCCATATCAATTCCGTAACAATCTGGAAAACGAATTTGCGGTGCAGATGACGCAACAATAATCTTTTTTGGTCCTAATCTATCTAATATTCTAAAAATACTTTGTTTTAAAGTAGTACCTCTAACAATGCTGTCATCAATTACTACCAAGGTATCTTCATCCCTTCTTATACTGCCGTATGTAATATCATAAACATGAGCAACCAAATCATCGCGACTGTCATCTTGCGTAATGAATGTGCGCAACTTAGCATCTTTAATGGCTATTTTTTCTGTTCTTGGTTTTTTATCTAATACTTTTTTTAATTCCTTTTTATCGGGATTATTTCCCATTTCTAGTATTTTGGTATATTTCCAGTCATTCAGATGTTTCTCTAGACCTTTAATTACACCATAAAAAGATACTTCTGCTGTATTTGGAATAAATGAGAAAACAGAATTTTCAAGATCGTGGTTAATTGCTTCCAAAATTTGAGGTACAATGTTTTTACCTAGTTGCTTTCTTTCTAAATAAATATCTTTATCATTTCCTCTAGAAAAATAAATTCTTTCAAAAGAACATTTTTTTGGAGTCTTTGCTTCGTTTATTTGAACTTCTTTTACCTCACCAGATTTTTTTATAATCAGTGCACAACCTGGTTTCACTTCTTTTATATCTTCAGCAAAAAGGTTAAAAGCTGTTTGAATAACTGGTCTTTCTGAGGCTACAACACAAATTTCATCGTCTTCATACCAAAAAGCAGGTCTTATACCGCTCGGATCCCTAAGAACAAAAGCATCTCCATGACCTAACAAACCCGCCATTGCATAACCACCATCCCAATCTTCAGATGCTTTTTTTAGGATCTTTTCAACGTTTAATTTATCTGCTATTCTCGCGTAAATATCTTCATTTGAATAACCTTGCGCCTTTAAAGTGGCAAACATTTCTTCATTTTCTACATCTAAAAAATGACCAATTTTTTCCATTACTGTTACAGTGTCAGACATTTCCTTTGGATGTTGACCAAGTTTTTGGAGTACATCAAAGAGTTCATCAACATTGGTAAGATTAAAATTACCGGCAACAACCAAATTTCTCGTAAGCCAGTTATTTTGTCTTAAAAACGGATGACAACTTTCAATACTGTTTCTACCGAAAGTTCCATAGCGCAAGTGGCCAAGAAAAAGTTCGCCCGTAAAACCTGCATTGTGTTTTAAATATTCAACATCTTTAAGTAAGAGTGGATTTTCTAAGGCAATAGCTTTAAAACGTTCGTTAATTTGGTCAAAAATATCTTGAATTGGTTTACTATCAATAGATCTTGTTCTGGAAATATATCTTTCTCCAGGCGCCATATCGAGTTTAATATTGGCAATTCCCGCACCATCTTGGCCTCGATTGTGCTGTTTTTCCATAAGCAAGTGAAGCTTATTTAAACCATAAAATGCCGTACCGTATTTATCGAGATAATATTGGAGTGGTTTTTTAAGTCGGAGCAGTGCTATTCCGCATTCATGTTTTATCGAGTCACTCATTCGATTTTGCTAAAAATTTGTGAAATGCAAAAGTACACATTAATTCAAAAACACTTGGGGTTAAATTGAAGTTAAATAAGCACATGATTTTCAGCAATGCAACCTGTTAAATAATTTATTATTACTATCTTTATAGGCAACTTTCACAAAAAAGAACAGTCTTTACATTGTGAGGTTTTTAATAACGAATTTAAATTGAATTTTGATTTTAAAAACTCTTGCAAATTAGATGGTCAACTTATGAAAATAAAATTGTGCTTTTTAATTGTTTTCGCATGTCATTTTGGGACTTTTTCTCAAGACACTGAATCGCTGTGGCTGCATCCTAACGCAGGCCAGTGGCATGAAAACATAATTTACAAGGCAGAATTAAATATGGGTGAAATGTACTTGGAAAAGAATGGTTTCCTTTTCAATTTGTCTAATGAAAAAACTGTTACGCACAATTTGAGTCACAAAGATAATGATCATTCTTCAGAAGATACAATAGGTAAAATACATGCAATTAGAGCAGAATTTTTAGAAAGTTCTTGGGCAAACAAGCAAGAATTTTCAGGTAAATCAAGTTTTTATCGTAATTATTTTCTCGGAGAAGAATCAAAATGGCGCAGTCAATTGTATTCCTATCACGTTGTGAATATGCTTGACTTCTATCCAGGAATTGATTTGAATTACGAAGGAATGAACCGAGGTTTAAAATATAGTTTTATTGTAAAGCCTGGCCAAAATCCAAATGTTATTCAAACTAAATATACAGGTACTCAATTGTATCTTGATGATGATGGAAATCTACATATTCCGACAAGTTTTGGGGATATTATAGAAGAAAAACCAATTGCTTGGACCATACATAACAATCGCCGAAAAGAAATTAAAATTGCGTTTATTCTCGAAAATAACATTGTGAGTTATGCCTTACCTAACGGATACAACACCAGTGATACCTTAATTATTGACCCAACTTTAGTATTTTCTTCATTTACAGGTGCAGGATCTGACAATTGGGGATTTACTGCTGCTCCCGATCTTGCAACTAATGTTTTTGGAGCCGGAATTGTTTTTGGTCCAAATTATCCAATTACCGCAGGAGCTTTTGATGCTACTTACAACAATACCGGAGGTTTTAATTCTGGTGTGGATGTGGCGATTACGAAATTTAACGCAAACGGAAATGCTCTT
>JBBSUQ010000145.1:0-8303 GCA_038234235.1 Flavobacteriales bacterium | reverse complement strand
GGAAAGTCCGGGCAGCATAGAGTAACGTACTTCCTAACGGGAAGGTCTCATTTATGGGAACAGAAAGTGCCGCAGAAAGGAAAACTACCTCGATATTCGCGAGTCGGATTGTTGAGGAAAAGGTGAAAAGGCGGGGTAAGAGCCCACCGTGCCAATGGCGACAAAGGTAGCAAGGTAAACCTTACGTGCTGAAAGACCATGTAAACTGAGGCTTGAGGGTTGCTCGCCCGATCTCAGAGGGTAGGTCGATGGATCCCAGTTGTGAAGCTGGGACTAGATAAATGATAGACAATTGCTTCGGCAAAAACAGAACCCGGCTTATAGGTTTGCCTTTTTTTATTTTTATTCAATAAGCTTAAAAATTCCACTTAGAATCTCGATTGTCTAATATGGCAAAAGAAATTTTGTAACTCGTGATGGCTTTTATATTGTTGCCATCAGTAAATACTCCATAAATTCCTATCCGAAGTCGTCTTCTTGAGAGTTTGAAATTGCGTTCAAAACCAATAAAAGATTCATAATGCAGCCAATTAAACTCTTGCACATATAAAATTCCAGTTCCAAAAACTGCGCTTATACCAGTTTTTTTCATAAATGGAATTTTATTTACAACGGCGCCATTATCATGGTGAACAAAATGAGCTTCGTAGAAAACTTTTCTTGTAGGTAATGTAGTATCTAAATTTTGAAATGAATACAACGGATTTGAAAACCAAATTGGATCACTTCTGCGATGGTATCTAAAATCTGGATCTCTCAATTGTTTGGCATTTAAAAATTTACCTGTCTTTATGTTGTAGTTGGAAGTTCCAAGCGTCCATATTTTAAATGTTTGTCTCAATCCTATTTCCGCATAATCATGATTTACATCGCTTCCAAAAATTTTGGGTATTCCTTTTTCGTATTCAATATAAATTGTTGGATATTTGGAACCTAAAACCACCTTTTTCTTTGGTTCAAGCATGTATTTTTGGCCCGGTACATAAGATAAATCCCAAGTAACAATACTGGCTTGATAAGTCTGAAAATCTAAAGGTTCATTATTTTTATAAAAATCATCAAAAGCACCAATAAATTTATATTTTTCTACACTTCTTCTTTCTGACTGCTCAATATCCGTGCTGAGGTACAATCCATTGAAAAATTCCAAACTGTGCGAAAGGGTTAGACTGGTTTTTTCAATAAAATTTTGTCGGTTAAAAATTTGAGTAATTGCATCAAAGGATCTAATTAAATCAAAATCATGTTCAATTTGAAAGCCAATTGTACCAAAATGGAAAGGATCATATCTGAAACGCCACCATGAATTTCCTTTTAAATCTTTATTCAAAAAACCATAAGTAACTTCGGTGTACATATCAATGGCTTTTTCATTGTCCCATTTTTTAAAGTAATAAAATCCCGGCGCCAAACGTGGGCCGGCAATATACATTGGTCTGATAATACCAGCAAGTGAGTTAAGGGTCCACTGTTCCTTTTTTTCTCTGTTTCTATGATCGATACCAAACCACAACACTTTAAGTACTGTAATTTCATTAAAAACGGCATCAACAGAATCTGTGTATTCTTTTCTACTTTGCCAAGCTACAATGCTGTCTTTAACTCTAATATATTCTCGCTCTTCTGTTGTAAGTTCTATCGTTCGCTTTTGTTGCCAATAGGCAGTGTCTTTGTCAAATGCGTCTTTATCAGAAATTGCTAAGGCGTTACTAAAAAATTTACGATCAAATACCGGTTTAAAATTGTAATTGTCAAATTTTGCAATTGTTTTGCACACAGCGGTTTCTTTGCCATATTTTACTCCATAATCCAAAGTTTGATTTTTTAGGATGCAAAGTGTATCTCCTTGAAGTTCAAATTCTTGTTTTATGGTAAAATAGTCATAGAAGAGTAAATTGCCTTTTTCCATGGTTAATTCTAATTTCTGAACCAAGAATGTGGAGTCTACAACCCAAATATAACCTTCTAAAGTTGAGGTAGAACTGCTTCTAGGCATGATTTTGATTTTATGAATTTTCTGGCCATTTTCCTCATATTGATCTACCAATCTATATTTGTATGAAAGAATACCGGGCACAGATATCGGAGAAGCAATTGGAACTTGGTGCAAATCATCAAGGTGTAAAAGATTTTGAAAAAAGTCAAAATTAGATTTTACGGTAGTGAGGTAATATAAATCTCTATCTCGCCCTCTTTTTTCATATCCTTTTTTTATTTCTTTCACATTATCGGGTGGCGCATAATTGCGTTCAAGTTCAATCTCCACAAGATTCATCCTATTGGCCAGCTGTTCATTTTCTTTTCTTTCTTTTTCAAAAGGATCTTCAATATTGGCTGGATCTTCTACTTTTACCTCTCCCTTTTTTTTATCTTCTTTAATTTCGAAATCTATATTTTCTGTTGCTCGAATATATACGTTGCAAGTATGTGGATAATTAAATTGATTCATAGTATCTCTTTTAGCTACTACTTTCAACATAATTTCTCTCCCTGGATTCGATTTTTTGGCACTTACGTTTACATCTTCAATTTCTTGAATACTTCCTGCAAACAATTTCATATTAAGAATAACAGCATCTTTACTTATAACAATGTAAGCTTCTCTGTCATCATACCCTAAGGCTCTAAACACGATAAAATATTCTCCAGGTTGAAGCATCATTTCATATTGACCGTCAATATTAGAGATTGTTCTTAAATCGGGATTATTCTTGGCATATATTTCAGTAAACGGAATTGAAATGTTTTCAGAATCTGTTATTTTTCCACTCAACTTTATTTGACCAATAGAAAACTGGGCAAAAAGTAAGAAAAATATGTAAATTGAGTGTTTCAATATTTACTAAGACCTTTGAACTATCAATAATGTTACAATTCTGTGACTAATCATTTATATAACCCATTTTTGTGATTTTGTTAAAATCATTTAATAAAGTATGAGCCTTAGTATCAAAAATACAATTTTCATCAACGTCAAACAGCATAAAATCATCTAATGAACTGTCATAATGAAGAACGAAAGTTTTATCGGGATAAGCGGAAATTTTAACTGCGTCGTTTGCGAAAAGTCTGTTGTTATTTTTATCTCTAAAATTTGAACCCATATCTGTTGAAATGAAATTTAATACGGTGCCAGACCAAGAATATAAATCTTTACTGTAATAAAATTCAGAACCTATTTTTTTGCGAAAACCAATTTGTTTTTCTTCGCCATTTTTAAGCCTTTGAATTGTTGGCTCGGTCTGTTTCATGTTGTTCACTATCAAGATAAGCTAAATGTTTATTCATTCTTTTTACCATCCATCTGCGCACAAGGAACATAATAAGAGTGATTCCTGCAAAAATATAATAGTAATACCATCTATTAAAACCTTCAGTTAGACTAAAGTATGTTACAACAATTAATATAACTATTGTAATGATTAACCATAAATTGGTCATAAATTTATTGTACCTATGCATGGGCAAATTTATTAAGTTGCAAAGTTAAACATTTTAACGGGAATTGGCAGCAAGAGACAAGTTGTTGGCAATGTTAAATTTATTTAAGATTGAATTTGCCATAAGGTTTCAAGAATTCGTAAGTCTCGAAATTTTGCTTGGTTTTAATTCCTTTTCCATAAAGTAATCCTTCTTCAGATCGAACCACCACATTTTTGTTGGTGAAAATACTACTGTCTTTTTGATGCCAGTTAAGTTCTTCAGTTTCTAGTTGTTGTTTTTTTTCAAAGTTCCTAAGAATTACGCTGTCTCTTACAAACATATTACCATCAATTTCTGAAATTTCGCCATAAAGTGCAGTTAATATTGATACCACCTCACCATTGCTACCGTAAAATTTAACTTCAATTCCGTCTTTTAGTTTAGTAATGCTTTTTGGTTGTGAATAAGTCTCGGCTAGTTTGGCATACACTTCTACTCTTGCATAACCAGAATCTGTATATAGTAATTTTATATCTCTAATTATTTCATTCGGTGAATCGGCATTAAAAGAAATAGATTTTATTTTGTCTAAATCATTGCTACATGAAAAAAGCAAACCCGTCAACAATAATGCGACGGGTATACTTTTTATCTTTATTTTAAAATTTCTTATCAAAGTAATTTTTCAAAGTTATTTATCAAGGAGTTTTCAAATTAACACTTACTCCGAAGCAGGTTAAAGATACAGATTGTCCAACTTCCATGCCCGCGTCAAACAAATCTTGCTTAGTTGGGTAATTGCTTTTAAAGCTTTGTCCACTTGTACCTGCAGCTCTTGCTTTGTCCATTATTTCATCGGCATAAATATATGTTGCTTTTCTTTCAACTGTTGTGTTTCCGCAACCACCTGCCATTTGTGCTACTGACTGCGCAGCGATTTTAAGTGCCTCACCTCTGTATTTTCCGTTAATATTCATACCCATTTTCCACGCAGCAGAATATGCGCCAGATCTAAAAGTATTTATTAATATTTCGTAATCTATTTTTTCTTTCAATACTGCATCATCACTTATATCTCTTACTTCTCTCAACAAAGTGTTGGCTTCAGAATATTTTGATTGCGCAGAAAGCATTTTGATTTTTATCAATTTGGTATCTGTTGAAGTCGGATCCAAAAGTATTAATGAATCAATAATCATACTGTATTCTTTAGAACTTGTACATTCTTTAGATTCTAACAATTGCAAGAAGTTTTTAAGTAAAGAAATTTTAACTGTTTTATCTTGTGGTAATTGTTTCATAAAACCTTTTAAAGAAGGAAGAACATCATCGCAAGAACTAACAACACTATTAAAATAATTGGTAATATATTCTTGACCTAACGTTGACATTTTTTTGTCATTCATCAATTGAATAATATCAAAATATTCTAAAATTATTCTTTGTTTAACACTTTCTTTTTCTTTTGGATCTTTCGCTCCTGTAAAAAGTGAGGTAACATTGTAATAGTAATAAATTAAATATCCTTCATCAATTTTATCTCCAGCTGTGTTTTTACCTTCAGTAAGAAGTTTATCAGCCAATTTGCTATCCGGATTTGAAGATTGAAGCACATAAGAACCCCAACTTAATTTTTCATCAGCAGGCAGAAAACCTTTTGCTTCAGCTCTGTTAAAAACACCAATGATAGTGTCAACATAAGCTTTTTTTATTTCAACATCAGCCTCAGCATTTATAACGTTTTTAAGACTTCCGTAAAGTCTTTGGTAATTTGCTTTGTCAAATTCTCCGCAAATCTTTTCTGCTTTTATATAATATTTTACAGCACCTTTGAAATTGTTAATTTTCACATCTTCTCCGGCTAAGAAACGCATTCTCGTGCATTCATCGTCACCGTCTTGTGCCATTAAAGCACCTCCTAAAGACATTGCTATAAAGCTTAAACCTATTGCTAATTTTTCTAGTTTCATTTTTTTTAATATTGATCTGATTATTAATCTAATTTTCTTTTTACAAACCATCTATCTGCTCTGGATGGTGATATTGTAATCCCAAAATTTATACCAAAATAATTTTCATTCACTGCTCCTGGTACATCTCTGCCTCTTCTTCCATAAGTAAATCCAAAATTTACATTCGAAACAGAGTTTTGGCTCAAAATCGGAAGACCAAATCCAAATGTTGTGCCAAAGTCAGTTATTGTTTGAGTATTAATTTTTAAAGGCAAAGAGTTTTTGTAAATCCCCACTCTGTAATGAATAAGACTTAAATATTTTGTATTCACTGATTTATCGTATAATCTTACTTCTGGTGTATACTGTAAACCAATATTTAACGAATTGGTGTTCTTGTAACCGTAATTAACTGTAAAGGTCTCAAAATCACCAAAAAATCTTTCGTAATTATTAATATTATAAGACGCAAATAAATCTAACTGGCTTATATGCGTTTTTATTACTTTTTCTCGAGGAGTTGTCTTTAATGAATACCTCATACCAACAGTAGTAACGCTTCCAAACCTTATTTTACCTTTTTCATCAATTTGGTTTAATGCCAAATAAGTAGTTTCATCCGATACATCACTTGCAAAATATAAATCTTTATTATAATAGCTTTTTAGTTTTTGCTCCGGATCGTAAGTCGCGGTAAACATTAAAGTATGTCTCCCAATGGTGTCTAAATGTATTTGATAATGAGCGCCTATTGAATAGTGCACACTTTTTATTCTTATTCCAGTTGTTTCTACTCCTCCGCTAGAAGAATTATTAATGGTGCTTATTCTGTCATTTTCTACTGTTCCAAAAATGTATCCCACATTAGCTCCCAAGGAAAATAGGTGTTTTTTTGTTTTAATTAGATAAGCACTCAAACCATAAAACACTTCAGATGTTGTGCCCGAACCTTTATACTGATAATTTATAGTATCAGGTGTAAGTACATTTTCTCCTTGAATTTCGTATCCTCTTTTTGAAAAAGGTTTAATACCAAATGACATACCAAATCGACCACCAAAAGGAATAGCCATCGCAGCATGATCTAACGCAAAAACTCTACTGGTAGCAGTAGATTCTCCCGATGAAAAGGTCGAAAATTTGGAAGCCGCACCAATTGAAAACAACACCATACCTTTGCTTAAAGAGGAGTAGGAAGATGGGTTATAAAAATTAATTACTGTTGAATCAAAATAAGTAATTGTATTGTTGCCAATTCCAGAAAACACAGCATGATCTAGACCACCTATGTCACCAATCCCATAAGATGAATATGGACTTGTGGAGGTGTTTTGCGCCCTTGCAACTATTACCGTAAGAATTGTGATTATTGAAATATAATATTTAAGCATCGTATAATTAAGAATTATGCAAGTAAATTTGGTGCAAACCTTCCATTGTTAAATTTGAATTTGCAAAGATGTTATTTTTTATGGGGAAATCAAAGTGTTCTGAATCTCCACCGGTGATATATATATCTAAATCTGTTAATTGACTTGTGTAATGTTCAATAAAATGATTTAACTCACCTTGAATTCCGTTTAAAACGCCTGATTCTATACAGGATTCAGTATTATTTCCTGTAAATGCTGCTTTTTTCTTTTTGTCAAGTAGCGGTAATTTGCCTGTGTAATCATTCAAAGTTTTGTATCTGAGATTTATTCCCGGAGATATGGATCCTCCTTTGTAATTTTTATTGAGAACCAAATCAAACTTAATACAGGTGCCAATATCTATAACCAATTGATTTTGTTTTTTAGAGAAAAAATTGGCCGCCACAGCATTGCATATTCTGTCAGTTCCGAGAGATTCAGGAAGTTTGTAATCCATTTGAATAGGAATTAAACTGTTTGGACTTAAAAATTTAGGATTTTTCAAGTCGCCGAAAAATTTATCATTTTGAGAATCATTTAAAACCGTAGAAATGAAAAACGCAGTTTTTGCTGGAATATTATTTTTAAGGATATGCCAATTTTCATAGTTAACTCTTTGAAAATCTATCAACTTTTGATTTTCGAAGCGCCCGACTTTCAAGGTTGAATTACCTGCGTCTATACAATATACTAAGTCACTCTGCAACATATGACTGCAAATTTACAAGGTTTTTTTGACAAAATTGCCTGGAATATTTTGTATATTAATTAAAGTTATTACATTTGCACCCACAATTGAGGCGGTACCTTAGCTCAGTTGGTAGAGCAAAGGACTGAAAATCCTTGTGTCCCTGGTTCGATTCCTGGAGGTACCACTACAAAAGCCGATGATTTTCATCGGCTTTTTGTTTTTAATATGTTCTGAAATTTATAGCTGGATAGCTATTTTATAAAGTTTAATCAATAGTGCTCAACATATCTTCTTACAGATTTCTTGTTTTCTGAATTTGTCCATTCAAATCTTATTTTAATTTTTTTAACTTCCTCATTTACAACGAAGTCATTTGGGAAGATATAATCATCGTAGGTAGAATTGGCAACTATGTCTGGTAAAGTTTCTGTTGAATAAAAGGAAGTGTTAAATAATTTATCGGTTGTGTCTTTTGCTACAAATCTTAAACTAGGATTTATTAATGGAACAGAATTGTCGTTTTTGACTCTCAAATGAAAAAAAAATGAGTCATCATCATTTTCATCTGAAACCAAATCAAAACTCCATAAATGAATTTTTTTACTATCAACACTCCGTTTATAACAGGAAGATAATAAACACAACCAATATAAGCGAATAAAATATTTTTATGTTCAAAATTAGGGTTTTTAAAATCATATTGTCTAATACAATTGCTGTAATTTACATTTAAAATGGGCAATTCAGAATAAACTTATTTATAATTTTGAATAATCCTTCTTTTCTTATTTTAACATCTGTGCCAATTCTTTCTTATACACAGAT
>JBBSUQ010000144.1:0-8420 GCA_038234235.1 Flavobacteriales bacterium | reverse complement strand
CGGAACAATAAATTTTATAGCTTTTCCTTTATGATTTTCATTTGCATCGTGAATAAGTCCCATCATAATCGCATACTGAATGGAAAGTCCGCTAGAGCCGACAACTGCTTTTGTGCTTGAACCAGTAACTTCTTTAATCGTATCTAAAACAAGTTTTTTATTGGCTTTTAAATCACTTTTCGCAGCTTCAATATGTGTTTTTTCTACAAGCGATTTCAACGCGCAAAGACAATTGGCAGGAGTCATTGCAATTGTTTCTCTTCGTCTTACATGCTGAATTTCAGAAATATAATTCTCATTATTTTCATTGACAAATAAAATACTACCAAGCTGTTCCTGAATATTTATATGAAAATCGATTTCGGAATTCGCAATAATTTTTGAAATTTCGTTTTGGTGAGAAATAAAAATTGTACTCCCGTTAGTTTTAGAAAAAACTTGTGCATTATCAACCTTCTTTAATTCGAATTTATAAGCATAAACGCTTTTTAAAATTTCAGCGTCAAAATATTGAGGCAATTCACCAGTGTAGTAGATTTCAGTATTTTTATTATCCAATAAATTTTTTCTTAAAATTGCTAAAATAGGAGCCGTTTTCGAAGAGAAACCAAATACATTTTCTGACTGAATATTATTTAATTTCGAAATTGCCCATTCTAAAATACAAGACAATGGATGACCTAAACGGATATAATCATACGCAGTTGGCAATGCGCTCAGTGACTCTAATTGAGAATTATTATTTTTATATAAAGTTTCAAATTGATTTAAAAATTCAGTTTTGGCCAAGTGTTCATCGTAAATATCTAGTCGATGGGTCGTTAAATTTAACCATCCAGTCGGCATTTTTTCCAAAACATCTTTTAAATAATCTAGCATTTTATTGACATCCATAATTTTCATTCTTAGAGAGGCTGCAAAGATACATTAATTAGATTTTTGTGGAAGGTTTTACTGGAACGATATTGGATTTCTAATGAATAATATCTTCAAGAATTCAGAAGTTTTTCCATTCCAATAACATTTTATACATCTAACCCCCCTTTCAAATTCGTGGTTACAGTTTTCATATCCGTATTATTTTTGAGTGCAATCCCGACATAAATTCGACAATACTGAACTTGATGCGTAATATTCAGATTTGCATTCATTGCAGGTTTTAGTTTGTTTGATCATAATTCATCAAAGTTCTAAGCTTTAACTTATATAATTTGCCTATAATTTGCCGTTATCGGCAAAGGTTTGTAAAACTATTAATTTTATAACTAACTTTGCCGATAATTATTCATATAAAATATAAATGAAGTATTTGTCTGTTCAACAGTTTGCGGAAAAATGGCTAATACCAGTTAGAACTGTCCGACATTACTGTGCTATCGGCAAAATTGAAGGTGCATTTATTACGGGCAAAACGTGGAATATACCAGAAAAGGCCACTTTACATAAAAAAGGGAAAAAGAAATTGCCAATTGAAAACACCATACTCTCTCATTTGAAAGAGCAAAAAGAAATGAAATTGAAAGGAGGCATATATCATAAAATACAAATTGATTTTGCGTATAACTCAAATCGGATTGAAGGGAGCAAACTTACACATGACCAAACAAGATATATTTTTGAAACAAACACAATAGGCGCTTTTGAGGAGAGTATAAATGTCGATGACATAATTGAAACTTCCAATCACTTTCGTTGTATCGATTTCATAATTGAGAAGTCAAAATCAAAACTAACAGAATCATTTGTAAAAGAATTGCATTTTTTATTAAAATCTGGCACTTCAGATGCAAGAAAGGATTGGTTTCATGTTGGAGAATATAAAAAATTACCGAATGAAGTTGGCGGCAATCCTACTTGTTCACCAAAAATGGTAGCTGAAAAAATGAAGGATTTATTATCGTCCTATCAAAATATTAAATGTAAAACCTTCGAAGACATCATCGATTTTCATCATAAATTTGAAGTAATTCATCCATTTCAAGATGGAAATGGCCGCGTAGGAAGATTAATTATGTTTAAAGAATGTTTGGCTAATAATATCGTACCTTTCATTATTGATGATGAAATAAAATCGTTTTACTATCGAGGATTACAGCAATGGAATGTGGTAAATAATTATTTGATGGACACCTGTCTTAGCGCACAAGACAATTTTAAGGATATTTTGAAGTATTTTGAAATTGAATTTTGAGAATGAATAAGTTTTTCTTAGGTTCAAATTTTGGTTTTCTTATTGAAATTAGCTAAGTCCTAGAAAATAAGCGAAAAATGATGTATTAATGTTTAGTTATTTATTTCCTCATATCTTTATTTGTCATTTCTGAATCGTACACTTTTCCATCTTTATTAAAACTCCAAACATTAGAAATTTCTTTGATTTGCGGCAAATCGACTTCATTTGATTTAATTTTTTGTTTCACAATTCTTCGAAATTTTCTATTTGCTTATTTTATGTATTGCTTGATATTCATTAAATCTTCTTTGTCGAGACAACCAATAAGATGCAGGAATTTTCAAGACATCCTCAAATTTAACAGCCATTTCGGCTGTTATAGAACTATCGCCCTTAGTCACTGCAGTAATGGTCTTTTCAGGCTTGCTTACTCTTACAGAAAATTCTTTATTCCCCATTCCCAATTCTTTGAGCTTTTCAATCAAAGTTAATCCTGGATGTGAGACTGTTTCTGGTAAATATTCGTTTTTCTTAATTGCCATTTCTCAATTTTTTAAGGATAATCTACTATTTCAATAATTTCAACACCTTTTATTTCAATCCAGAGATACTGTCCAGATTTATTTGTTGGTATTGGATTTTCATGAGGTTCAAAGATTAATCTGTATGGATGATCTAAACTACATGCCCATTGTCCTTTCCTATTTCCAGTTAATTCATGATAATTTTCTGGTAAATGCCTGAGATCTTCTAAAGTTTGTGCATCAAATAAATCATCAAGTCGCTGTTTGTAAAGCAAAGCTCTTCTTTGACCTAATTTTTTAACAGCCTCAGAGTTATTGTTCGCATATTTTTTTAATTTATTATCGTCAAATGATATATCCATGAAAGGATAAAATTAAATTACTTTTAATCATTTTACATAAATAAGGATAAAATAATTAACAGAAAGTGTTAGTTAAAAATTTTATCGCATACTCAGCAATTAGTCCAAAACAGAAAAATTTGCTACTGTATTAAAATCGTCAATTGATCCGTACTCCATTTTAACTAAGCTGTATTTTCCTAAATCTACATTTTTGACAAACTCATTAATAACATTAATTATAGACGGATACTCAGAAATTTTTCGTTTTTCCAAGAGCTGACAATTATGCCAATTTTCACCTTTAAATAAATACAAACCGAAAAAACCTTCATCCCCTTGACCGTACCAACCTAGGTCCAAATTAAAATCATCTTTACAAATCAAAAACAAATCTTCTTGTCCGAATAAATCCATCTCTTTTCTTTCATCATCGATAGAATCATCCAAAGGATCTATTTCATAAAACTCATCTCTTAAGACTTTCCAACGATTTGAAACATGCAATAAAGAATTTCTCATTAATTGTTTTCTAATTATTTATGCAGCCAACTCGTTACATACCTCATTTTCAAGCAATCTATTAATTCGATAATGATAAGTTTGTTTTTCACCTAAATCCTTTTTCTATGAAGTAAAAATAAAAAAATCATATTGATTGCGCTTTACTCTAAGGTTCGATAACTATTTCTTTTGCAAATAATCTTAGCAGAGTTTTTAGAATGTATTGTTTTCAGTTCCAAATATATTCAAATAATCATTATAAATCCATTTATCTAAAAAACTTTAACCACACCAAAATCCCAACTATTTACCGTAATTTTACACTCCTCTTACAATTTGAGGAATTGCCCTTTCGGCAGACAAATATAAATAGCTCATCTTTGAACATGAAAAATATTCGCAACTTCTGTATTATCGCTCATATTGACCACGGTAAAAGCACTTTGGCCGATAGGCTCTTGCAAACTACTGGAACTATTTCTGATAGAGACATGCAGGCACAAGCCTTGGATAATATGGATTTGGAACGCGAACGTGGCATTACCATAAAAAGTCACGCCATACAAATGAACTATAATTTTGAAGGTCAAGATTATGTGCTGAATCTCATAGATACTCCCGGACACGTAGATTTTTCTTACGAAGTTTCTCGATCCATTGCTGCCTGCGAAGGTGCTTTGCTAATTGTAGATGCATCGCAAGGGATTGAAGCACAAACAATTTCAAATTTATATTTGGCCTTAGAGCACGATTTAGAAATTATTCCGATTCTCAACAAAATGGATCTTCCAGGTGCTATGCCCGAAGAAGTTTCTGATCAGATTATAGAATTATTGGGTTGTAAAATGGAAGATATTATCCAAGCTTCGGGTAAAACTGGTTTGGGTGTAGATGAAATTTTATCTGCCGTTATTCATAAAATTCCGCATCCAAAAGGGGATGAACAAGCGCCATTGGAAGCGATGATTTTTGATTCTGTTTTTAATCCATTTAGAGGTATTATAGCTTATTATAGAATTAAAAATGGAATTTTAAGAAAAGGAGATAAAGTAAAGTTTGTCAATACTGGCAAAAATTACGATGCCGATGAAATTGGAATTCTGAAAATGGATTTGTTTCCCAAAAAAGAAGTAAAAGCGGGAGATGTTGGTTACATTATTTCTGGAATTAAAGCTGCGAATGAAGTAAAAGTAGGCGATACAATTACTTTGGCTGCCAATCCTTGTCTCAATGCAATAAAAGGTTTTGAAGATGTAAAACCAATGGTTTTTGCGGGAATTTATCCTGTGGATACCGAAGATTATGAAGAATTGCGCTATTCTATGGAAAAGTTGCAATTAAACGATTCATCTTTGGTGTTTGAACCTGAATCTTCTGCAGCATTAGGTTTTGGATTTAGATGTGGATTCCTTGGAATGTTGCATATGGAAATTATCCAAGAGAGATTGGAAAGAGAATTTAGAATGACGGTAATTACAACCGTCCCTAACGTATCTTACAAAGCATATTTAAAACGCGATCCAGAGACTGCGTTGAAAGTTAACAATCCATCGGAATTACCAGAACCTGGAACGATGGATAAAATTGAAGAACCGTACATCAAGGCGCAAATAATTACGAAATCAGAATATGTTGGTCAGATTATGACTCTGTGTATTGACAAAAGAGGCGAAATAAAAAATCAGGTTTATCTAACCCAAGACAGAGTAGAATTGACTTTTGAAATGCCTTTGGCGGAGATTGTATTTGATTTCTATGATAGATTAAAAACTGTATCGAGAGGTTACGCATCTTTTGATTACCACCCAATTGGTTATTTAGAATCCGATTTAATTAAAATGGATTTGATGTTGAATGGAGAACAAGTAGATGCACTTTCGGCCTTGGTTCATAGAAACAACGCTTATGATTTGGGTAAAAGAATTTGCGTAAAACTAAAAGAACTTATTCCACGTCAGCAATTTGAAATACCAATACAGGCTGCAATTGGAGCAAAAGTTATAGCCAGAGAAACCATAAAAGCTTTGAGAAAAGACGTTACTGCCAAATGTTATGGAGGTGATATTTCTAGAAAACGTAAATTATTGGAGAAACAAAAAGAAGGTAAAAAACGCATGCGCCAAGTTGGAAGAGTTGAAGTTCCACAAGAAGCGTTTTTAGCTGTTTTGAAACTGAATGATTAAGGATTTTTTTAGAATAACTACAAAAAATCCCATTATATTAATAATATGTGAAGTCATGAGAAATTTTTGTAAATTAGCTTAATATTAAACTATAAACATTGGCAACAAAAGATAAAACGCAATCCAAATTAAACTCTGAAAGTGAATTTCAAGGTAAAATTAAAGGTATGTTTTATTTGCTCCAAACCAACATCGAAAAATTTCTGGAAGAATTAGACCAAAGTTACGAGTTGTATAAAATAGGCGAAAAAACTGAAATTGCAAAAAAATTAGAAGAAATTGCTTCTGCGCATATTCCTGGTAAAATGGAGACTGAACTTATTGGTAAACTTTTAAAAACATTGAACATCATCGGTAAAAAAGTTGTTGTGGATGGTTTTATCAAAAATTCTAAAAATATCGCCAATGCTTATTTATTAAGTGAAAACGAAAGTAGAATTTTATATGGCATAGTTCCTAAACCCAATAAAGAACAAGAAGTTCGAGATAGTATTAATTTCTTTTATTCCGAAACTTCACATTGGGAAATGTTCCGCTACACTGAACCATTATTTCAAGTTATTCCAAACGATTTAATTGAAAAAGTAAAATACCAAACCACAATAAAATAACCTTTCTACATGGACGAATACATCGCAAAAGCTAAACACAATGAAGCCTTTCATTGCGATTTATGTGACAATTTTCATGACAAATATTTCGATTGGAAAATTACCTCATTGTTCTACACAGCGATACACTGGATAAAAGTGTTGGCTAAAAAAGAAAAAAAGGATATTGGAGTTACGCATCAAGAAGTAAACAGAAATATTAATCCTTCTAATTATGATTCTCTTTTAAAATTAAATAAGGGAGCCTATTACTATTATATTAACTTGTACAAACAGAGCAAAACTGCAAGATATGATGGTATAGATACAGATCATGCAACTTTTGAACTTTTAAAAGAAGCTGACTGGAAAGAATGTCAGAATCACTGCTCGGGACTTAAAAAATATTTAGTTGAAAAAAGAGGTTTAAAACTTTGAACTATAAAATCCTAACTGCCAATTTTCCAGAACCTTACTAACGATTGATTTAATTGGGAAAATTAGAAAAGTTTACAATGGAAAACTACTTTATACTGCTAATTTTGATCACAAAAGTATAGACAATGTTCCGTTTTGGAATTCGTTAGATTATAAGATGAGTCTGAAGAAACACAAAAAGTAGCTTTTGAAATTGCCTTGAAAAAGTTTTGGAATAAACCTTGGTTCGCTGGTGTTTATATTTGGCAATACGATAACAAAGACATTAAGAAAATAATTAACAACAAAGCGCATGATTTTTCTTTTCAGCACAAAGCGGCTTACAAAGTAATCAAAGATCGATACGGCAAAAAGGATTGAGATTTTTGGCAAAAAACAAGACCGCATTGCTGCAGTCTTATACTTTAAAAAAATTTAGGGAAATATTACATTCCCATTTTTTTCATTTCTTCTAATGTTGCCTCAGTGTAACCTTCTGGTATTTTCATTGAGAAAAAATCTTTGGCAACATCCAATTTTTTATCGAGTTCTGTAGCTGTAAATTTCATTTTCATTCCCTGGGCCAAAACCTCAAATTCTAAAGGGAAACCTTCTATACCCTCATCAAAATATTTCTGACCTTTCTTATCTACTTTAATTTCGTTGGTAAACCAAATAACAAGGTCATTACCATCTTTATCAGTCATTATAGCTTTTGTGCATTTATAACCCAAAATTTCCTTAGTGTCAGTAGTCACATTAATTTCAGTTTTTGCAACTTCTTTAGATTTTTCATCCGATGCAAGATCGTCTACATCCATCAAAACTGCTTTTTTTGTACCCATTATTTCCATTAAAGTCAATACTTTTTTAGAATCATTTGAAGCAATTGCAGTTGTTTTTGCAAAACCATTCATATTAATTTCTGTACGGGTGTTTTTTTCATTAAAATAGGTATCGAAAGTTGTACCATTAAACATACCAATCATGGCAGCCATTTGTGGATCATCTGAAGATATTTCTACGTTAAATTTAATATGTCCTTCTTTTAATTGCGCCAAAGTTGTTAAAGGCAAAATGAACAAAAGCATTAAAACATTGAGAATTTTCATATTTTTTAAATTTTAAAATTTATATTATTTATTTTCTATCCTGAAATCGCTTTCCAAATATCATTCCCATTGGCGTATAGCAAAAGCCCCATCAATAGAACAAAACCAACTATTTGGGCATATTCCAATACTTTTTGTGGAGCCTCTCTTCCTGTAATTATTTCATACAATAAGAAAACAACATGTCCGCCATCTAGTGCAGGTATTGGTAAAATATTCATGAAAGCCAATATCATTGAAAGCAAAGCGGTTATTTCCCAAAACGCCCTCCAATTCCATTCAGATGGAAATAATTTTCCTATTGATCCAAAACCACCTACTGATGAAGCACCTTTTGAGGTGAATAAATATTTAAGTTGACTGGCATAATCACTTATGGTATTAATACCTCTTGATGTTCCTTTTGATATACTTTCTCCAAAAGAATAATATTTTTCTTCAATTAAAGAGGTATCCAAGGTAATTTTATTGCCAATCATAATGCCCAACATTCCATCTTTACCTAATTTTATGGATTTTTGAAGCGTGTCGTTTTTTCTTAAAACTAAAAGTTCAATTTTTTGCCCTCTAGAATGG
>JBBSUQ010000143.1:0-8534 GCA_038234235.1 Flavobacteriales bacterium | reverse complement strand
GTTACAAAGCGGTAATGATAGACTACTCAAGGCAATGCGCCGAAAATACGACAGAGCATTATTTGCACAGAGAATTGAAAGAATAAAATCTATAAACGAAAATACCTGCATTGGGGTCGATGTAATTGTTGGTTTTCCTGGCGAAACAGATGAAGAATTTCAAGACACCATAAATTTTTTAAAAGAATTAAATATTTCTTACTTGCACGTTTTCACTTACTCCGAAAGGGCAAACACTACAGCAATTAAACTTGGAGATGCTGTTCCAATGAATATCCGTCGAGAAAGAAGTAAAATGTTGCATATTTTGTCTGATAAAAAGAAAAGAGCTTTTTATGAAACTCAGGTTGGCAAAGAAGAAACCGTACTTTTTGAGCAAGAAGAAGATTCAGGCTACATGTATGGCTTCACATCCAATTACGTAAAAGTAAGAGTTCCATTTGCTACGGAATTCGTTAATACTATTTTACCAGTTCATTTGTCCGAAATTGATAGAGATGGAATCATGAAAGCCACTGTTTTAGAGTTGGTGAAAAAATAGATATTTTAGGGCACTTCCCCTCAAGTTTCAACCATTCATAAAATGTTTATTTGTAGTTCGGGGTCGGGCTTTCCACTATAGTCCACACACCCACACAAGAAAAATGCGTGTGCGTCTGGAGCTGCCGTTTCAATCCCTAGTGCGCAAAGCTCCAATAACATTTATCTTAAAATTTACAATCTTATTTTCAATCTTGTCTCTTGGTTTTAAATTTCAACTTCTCAATCGTGAAAAAAAAACTTAAACACACAAAAAAAGGATTCTTTCAAATCCTTTTTTTAAATAGTTATTTTATTTTCTAGTGATTTTTATCTTTCTAATGTCGGTTTTGCCAATTCTCTTGTTGGTGTTTCTTTTCTTTGTAAAACTGGTTGTCTTGAATCTACCGGCAATGGTTTAACTGCTTTTTTAGCTCTAACTTGTGGCGCGGGCTGCATTACAACGTTTTCTTTTGATAGTTTAACAGCACTTGTAGATTGTACAGTTTGAGCTGAAACTGAAGTTGCTACAAACATTGCAACAATTCCTCCTAATAATTTTATCGAATTTTTCATATTTTTGAGTTTTTAAATTCTATGTGCAATTTACAAACAATATGCCAAGATAACAAACAAGTATGAAAATATTAATAATTGTACTCATATCTTTACTTCTAGGTACTTTAAATTATCTTTTGGTTCGCAGAAAAGGTTATACTTCATTCAGTTATTGGTTTTTGGGATGCATAGTTGGCTTTGCTTTCATAGTCATGATTCTTAAAATATTCGGCGATTAAACAAATATCCTTAATTTCACAAAATAAAAGAAGTATACAGTGCAGGCAATAATTTACCATATTGAAGCAATTCGTTTTGTCTTAAAAGCTTTGTTTAAAGGCAAAATGTTGTTTTATTTTATTCCGTCCATTATTATATGTTTCATATTTTATAGTCTATTCGGCATTTTTGCAAGTATTTTTAAAATTTTTTCATTTCTCGAATACATTCCTTGGGCAGGCAAGTTTTTGGTCGCTGGAGTCACAAGTTTTGTTTCCCTGCTTTCCTTTTTGTGGAGTCAAATTATGGTTTTTGTAATTCTAATTTTACTTTCACCAATAAATACAATGGTTTCTGCAAAAACTGAATATATGCTAAACGGGCAAAAAACCACAGCAGGTTGTGCTCAATTTTTCAATGAAATGTTCAGGATGGTTTGGCTGTCTTTAATAGCAATTTGTCTTGAATTTGGTTTGTTATTTTTAATTTACATCTTTAGCTGGTTTTTTCCATTAGGCATTGTCAGCATCATCCTCACTACAACTATATCTTCCTTTTTTATGGGATTCGCATTCTTCGATTACAGTTTAGAACGACACCAAATAAATATTGGAGGCAGCCTCGGTTTTGCGTTTAAAAAACCCTTGTATGTTTTGCTATCCGGTGCCATTTTCAATTTAATATATTTCATTCCTTTTGTTGGTGTTGTGCTCGCTCCTATTTTTGTAACAATGGTTAGTACTGTAGTTTTTTATCAAATTAAACAAAAATCAAAATTAAATTATGACCTTATTCAAACTCAATAATTTTGAAGAAATTGACTTCAATACTTGGGAAGAGAAACTAAAGAAAGATTTACGTGGTTTGCCTGAAGAGGGCAATCTCATTAAAACCAATGATTTCGAAAATCTTAATTTTAAGTCTTATTCACATAGCAGTCAAGTTAATGATTCAATAATAAGAGGACGAAGAAATAAAACCAACGATTGGGGAATTGAATTTTCATCTGAAAATATAGATCCAAAATCTAATAATAAAAAACTACTAACTGCTTTAAATTCTGGCGCCACAGCATTAAGAATTGATGTTTCAGGTAAAACGCTTGTAGATCTTAAAGAAATTTTAAAAGATGTTGTAGTAGATGCAATTACACTTTTTATTTATGTAAAAAACCAAGAGCAATTAAAAGAAATTTCTAAATATTTAAACTCAAAAAATATATTTTTCGCTATAAGTTCTAATATTGAAGAACTCCAGTTTTCAAGCAAATCCAATTTCCTCAGTTCTTATGATTACTTTGCACAAGGCGCAAATTCTGCTACTGAAATTGCATTTCTTTTATTTAAAATTCAACAGATATTTGAGCATGGAATTGAAAAAAATGTATCAAAAGATGTGATATTTAATTCTTTACATTTTGAATTGGGAATCTCCGATAACTATTTTATTCAAATAGCTAAAAATCGTGTTTTTAGACAGTTGGCTAATTTAGTCATTTCACAATACAATCAAGATTTAACAAATAAAGATATATTCATCAGATCTCGTGTAGGCTTTATTAATAAATCTTTGCAAGATCCACACACAAATTTACTGCGACAAACAACAGAAGTAATGAGCGCTGCAATTTCTGGTGCCGATGCAATTTTATGTGAGCCTTTTGATAAGTTTTCATTAAATGGAAGAAGTGATTTTTCCGAACGAATGGCCTTAAATATTTCTTTAATATTAAAACACGAAAGTTATTTAGACAAAGTTTCAGATTCAACCGGTGGGGCTTATTCCGTTGAAAATCTTTGTGATGCTTTGGCAGATAATGCTTGGTCCCTGTTTTTAGAATTGAGTTCATTTGAATTAGAAAAAGAAGTGAATGATAAATTAAACCACGAAATTGAAATATCAAAACTTAAGAAGATTGAAAATTTTAAATCAGGTAAAAATATTTTAATCGGAATAAATAAATATCAATTGAAAGAGAAAAACGATAATTCTTGGGATAAAAAAAGATTGCCAGAATCGTATTTAATCTTAGAAAACGAAATTTGAAATCATGACTAAGAAAAACAATTTATCCGAAAGTGGTGAGAAAATTTTGAGTTCTGAATGGAGATCGCTTGCTTCCGAATTGAAGATCAATGACAGTTCAGTACAATCTTCTTTTGAAACTGCTGAAAAAATTGATTTAAAAAATTCGTATCAAAAATTCGATATAGAAAAATTAAATCATACAAACCATGTTTCAGGTATTGCACCTTTTTTAAGAGGACCATACAGTACCATGTACACTGTTAAGCCCTGGACAATTAGACAATATGCTGGATTTAGCACTGCTGAAGAGTCCAACGCATTTTATCGCAGAAATCTTGCAGGCGGACAAAAAGGTTTGTCTGTAGCGTTTGATTTGGCAACACACCGTGGTTATGATTCCGATCATGAACGTGTAACAGGAGATGTTGGTAAAGCGGGCGTAGCAATTGACAGTGTTTTGGATATGAAAATATTATTCAAAGATATTCCGCTAGATGAAATGTCTGTTTCTATGACAATGAACGGTGCGGTTATTCCTATAATGGCATTTTATATTGTTGCGGCCGAAGAACAAGGAATTTCTATAGATAAATTGAGTGGAACCATTCAAAATGATATTCTTAAAGAATTTATGGTGCGGAATACTTACATCTACCCTCCTCTACCATCCATGAAAATTATTGCCGACATTTTTGAATATACATCTCAAAAAATGCCGAAATTTAATTCCATTTCAATAAGTGGTTATCACATGCAAGAAGCTGGTGCAACCGCTTCCATTGAACTTGCATACACATTAGCCGATGGATTAGAATATATAAGAGCAGGAATAAAAACAGGACTTGATATTGATGATTTCGCACCTCGGTTAAGCTTCTTTTGGGCCGTGGGCATGAACTATCACATGGAAATAGCAAAAATGCGCGCTGCTCGACTAATTTGGGCAGGAATTATTCAAAAATTTAATCCGAAAAGCGAAAAATCTATGGCTTTGCGTACACATTGTCAAACTTCTGGTTGGAGTTTAACAGAGCAAGATCCATTTAACAACGTAGCCAGAACCTGTATTGAAGCCTTGGGCGCTGTTTTTGGCGGCACACAGTCGTTACATACAAATGCCTTGGATGAAGCAATTGCTTTACCCACAGATTTTTCAGCAAGAATAGCCCGAAATACGCAGATATTTTTGCAAGAAGAAGCTGGAATTACGTCATTCATTGATCCGTATGGTGGAAGTTATTTTGTAGAAAGTTTAACCAATAAATTAATTGAAGAGGCAACAAAATTAATTGAAGAAGTTGAAGAATTAGGCGGCATGGCAAAAGCTATAGAAACTGGTTTGCCAAAAATGAGAATTGAAGAGGCCGCAGCGAGAAAACAAGCCAAAATAGATTCAGGAAAAGACATAATTGTGGGTGTGAACGCTTATGAATTTGATGGAGAAAGCGATTTTGAAATTTTAGAAGTTGACAATACGAGAGTTAGAAATTTGCAAATAGAAAGATTAAAATTATTGAAATCAGAAAGAAATTCGGCGAAAGTAGAATCATCATTAAATAAATTAAGTGCGTGTGCTGCAAGCGGCAAAGGAAATTTACTAGAAATAGCAGTAGAATGCGCTAGAGATAGAGCAACCTTGGGAGAAATATCTACCGCGATGGAAAAATCTTTCGGGCGCTATCAAGCAACAATCAAATCAATTAGTGGTGTTTATTCTTCAGAAGCAATGAAAGACAAAGATTTTGAAAAAGCCAGAGAATTGGCAGATAAATTTAGTGATTTAGAAGGTCGCAGACCAAGAATAATGGTTGCTAAAATGGGACAAGATGGCCACGATAGAGGCGCCAAAGTAATTGCATCGAGCTTTGCA
This sequence comes from Flavobacteriales bacterium, assembly GCA_038234235.1. Lineage (GTDB taxonomy): Bacteria > Bacteroidota > Bacteroidia > Flavobacteriales_D > Crocinitomicaceae > JBBSUQ01. Next base: position 3,340 of record JBBSUQ010000143.1, on the reverse strand, counting down.
GACATTGGATTTGATGTTGATATTGGTCCGCTTTTTCAAACTCCTCATGAAGTGGCAGTTCAAGCAATTGAGAACGATGTACATATTTTAGGCGTTTCTTCTTTAGCGGCAGGGCACAAAACATTAATACCAGAAGTTATTAAAGCGCTAGAAAATTTAGGTAGAAAAGATATTATGGTTGTGGCTGGAGGTGTTATTCCAAAGCAAGACTATGACTTTTTATACGATGCCGGAGTATTTGGAGTATTTGGTCCTGGAACAAAAATTTCAAAGGCAGCAATAGAAATTTTGGAGTTATTAATAAAATCTGCTGAATAAAATTTTACTTAAGATAATGTTGAATTCAATTAATATTTTTACATTCGGCATGATTATTGAAAATTGACACGCAAAACTAAAAAATTATGAAATACATATTATCCTTATTAACTCTCGTATATTTCAGCAGTACTTCACTTGCACAGTACGATGATTTAAAAATCTTGTTTGCCGATGCGAATTATGAAAAACTTGTAAAAGAAGCTTCAAAGTATACAGAAAAAGACGATACCAAAAAAGATCCAATTCCTTATTATTGGCTAGCACGTGGGCTATACAAAGTATCTTTACAAGGTTCTGATGATGAAAACTTTAAAAATGCATATAAAGATGCAATTGGTCATTTAGGCAAAGCTTTAAAATACGATGACGATGCCATGATAATGGAATCATTTAGAGATTTTGTACATGAATTTCAAATGAGTTTGGTAGAAAGAATTAACAATGATAATGCAGCTGGCGACAGCAGAAAAGCTTATGGTTGGATTCTAAAATATAAAAAAGCAACGGAGAATAATTTAGGTACAAGTTTTATGGAAGGCGCAAGTAAATACAGCGCTAACGATAAAGCAGGAGCAAAAACCATTTGGAAAACAGCAGAAATTGAATTGAATACTGTAACGTCTTTAGATGGATATTCAGAGGCCGATAAAATTATGTTGAGAAATGGAATCGTTCAAACAGCTGAAGCATATATCGCTATGCGTCAGGTGGACAAAGCAAAAGAACTAATGGGTAAAGTTGCCAATTGGTTTGAAGGCGATGAAGAGTTCCAAGCTAAATATGATGAAATTGTGAATTAAGATATTCACCTACGATTAAATTAAGAAAGCTATCAATTTTGGTAGCTTTTTTTATTCACAATTGTTTATTCGTATTCTCCCACTTCTTCTTTTAAAATGTATAGTTATTGTTTGTAGTTTTATGAAGTGAAAAAACATTTATTAAAATTCAAAAACAAATATATTATTACACTCACCGTATTCGGTTTGTATGTACTTTTTTTAGATGACATAGATATTTTTACGATATTCAGTCAAAACCGCAAACTATCTGAGTTGAAGATAATTGAACAAAAAACATCTATTAAATTAGCTGAAACACAAACTTTATTGTTGAAATTAAAAACCAATAATGGCATTGAAGAATATGCTCGAGAAAAGAAATTCTTTAAACGAGATAATGAAGATATTTTTGTGATAAGTGAAGAGTGAAAGACTTTTTTTTAAATTCTGAAATCAAAAACTTCAAATTTCAGAACTAACTCATCAATAATTTTCAATTAAAGAACTAATACGATTAACATTTAAATTAGAAAATCAAGATATGAAAATTGATTAAGCCACCAATAATAACTTTAAAAAATTGCTGTTACTTTTTTATACCAGCATCTTTCAAGCACTTTTTAACTTTCCGCTCGTGTTTGGCTCTGTCGTCAGGTGATCTTGAGCCATCTAAACCTAAAAAAGCTTGACATTTGTTCATGATAAAAGTAGAACGTAAATCCAGACGATTGAATTCTTTATCAGAAATATTGTCTTTCATAAAAGCTTTGTTTACAGAGTCGTTGGCAACCACACAATGACAAAAATCCCACTGTTCGCCATATTTCTTTTCTATAGTTGCCAAGTTTTCAGTCATTTCGACAGCAGAAGATGTTGTAGTATCGATATCCATCATCATGTCGGATACATTCGTTGTATCCGCAAGCGAATCTGTGTTGTCTTTGTCACAATCTTCGCAGATTTCATTAGTCTTACAACTAAATAAAATTATTGGAAATATAAGTAATGCGTAAAATATTCGTTTCATAATTGGCTACATTTTTGCTATTAGCAGTTTGTAAATGTAAATATGTTTACCTTAAATAAAAAATTTTATCATGAAAAGTATTATTATTTTATTTCTACTTTGTTCTTTTACGAGTGTTTACGGGCAAGAAGAGTCAGATATTGTTGCTGAAGATACAAGTATTGTTTTGCAGCAAACTACTCGAACAGTTTTCGTTTCTAAAGAATTTGAACGCAGTTACAAGCGAGAATACGAAAGAATTAAGAAAATATATCCCATGGCGCTAAAAGCAGCTGAACTAATTGAAGATTATGATGCCGAATTAGCAGGAATTGAAAAAAAACGTAAGCAAAAAAAGTACGGTAAAGAAGCGCATAAAAATTTAAAAGAAGAATTTACTTATGCTATTAAAGAATTGTATACATCTGAAGGTGTTTTACTTATGAAACTTATAAATCGAGAAACCGGTAGAACCGTAAGTGAAATCATAGATAAATACAGAGGCAATTTAACATCAAATCTTTATGAATCTATGGGTAAGCTTTGGGATCAAGATTTAAGTATAGTTTATGACCCAAAAGGTGTAGATTGGCTAACAGAGATGATTATTCAAGATATTGAAATGGAAGAATTGGCTTTTGATTCTACGGTAGAAAGAGTTGACAAAGAGCATTATAAAAACGATAGAAAGGAATACAAAGAAAGTTCTAGAAATTACCGTAAAGCGAAAAGAAAAGCCAAACGAGCTAAAGTGGCAGAGTAATTTGTTACTCTTAATTGTATTTTTTTTTTTTAAAAACGTAGAGTTCTGAAAGTCTTTTTCGGTAAAGTTTTATAAAACTAAAATCTCAAAAATTCAATCTCTTTTAATCGATTAAAACGGTTAATTGTGACTTTCGAAATCGAGCTCCTCAGAGTAATTTCAACAATTTGCACGCTCCTTTTTAATCGTTTAAAACGGTTAAATTAAGGGTAAGATCTAAAAATAAAATTTCTTTTAATCGTTTAAAACGGTTAATTGTGAATTTCGAAATCGAGCTCCTCTGAAGAATTTCAACAATTTGCACGCTCCTTTTTTAATCGTTTAAAACGGTTAAATTAAGGGTAAGACCGAAATTTTAAATAATTTTTAATCGTTTAAAACGGTTAATTATGACTTTCGAAATCGAACTCCTCAGAGTAATTTCAACAATTTGAACGCTCCTTTTTTAATCGTTTAAAACGGTTAAAT
>JBBSUQ010000142.1:0-8674 GCA_038234235.1 Flavobacteriales bacterium | reverse complement strand
AGTCTGTATTTTCAATTAGTAAAAAATCACTTTTTAAATTTAACAGACATAAACTGGTTGGGTTTTGCGAGACTTGACCTTGAAAATTTGTTTTTAAACTATAGTTTGATAATCCAGTAATTCTCAATAATACGTTATTGAAATTTATTGCTCTTGGATTACTTAAATCAAAATTCAATTTAATTGCATTAATTTGTTGATACGTGTCTGAATATTCAATAATTAGACTGCTTTTTATAAGAAATAACTTGCCATTAAAATCAATTAATTCATATTTTATAGTTGACGCAGTATGGGCATTAATAGGTTCAATGGAAGCTGTATAGGATGATAAATTCGCATTAAAATGAAAAACACTATCATACCTTATAACATCTAAATTTCCAGAATTGTTAACTCTCGCAGCAAAAGAGTAATAAGATGAGAGGCTTAAACTTGCCAAGTTCAGACTTCCATTATTATTAATCAAAATATTATTTGTAGCACCTTGTAAAATCACATATTCTTTGTCATTCACAAATTTAAAATCATTTACGTAAGTTCCATTATTAGAAGATGAAAAATAACCCCCCATTCCGGTAATAATTTGCTCATTAAAATTGTTTGGATTACTAAGCGATCGAGCTATTCTTTTTACGATTGTAGATTCAGATAAATAAGAAACAATAGAATCATTTATCAACAATGACTTAACCCTTCCATTTGAATAGTCAGAACTAGAAATATCATACGAGGTGATAGAATTATTAGTGAAGTTGTAACGGAGAAAAGCTTGTTTTGCTATTTGAGATGAAATTTGATACATAACAACTAACATTGCTTCAGTGCTGTTAATTTTGTAAGCATTTGTAAGATACACTTTCGATCCTAAAATACCTGATGGTATTGAATCATAAGTCAAAACCTCTCCACTTTCACTGAGAGATATTGAATTTAGCAAATAATTTCCTTGAGTATTGATAGTCAAATAAAATGCCCGATTATCAGCACTGTTTTCAAGTACTGCATATTGGGATGATCCTATTTTATTAAACTCTGGCAATATCCGAGTATACTGCGCATTAAAACTAGAATTTATAGCAATTAAAAAGAATAAAAATAGTAGCAGTTTTTTCATGGCGTTTGATTTTTTAATGTTAAACCAAATATAAGAAAAGGTTAATACCAAGACACAAAGAATATTGGAAGTGTCTTGTATTTTGAGTAAAGTGTAGCTTAGGTTAATTTATTGTTAATCTGAATAACTTAAAACTTCTTGTAAGAACGTAATTTATTAATTGTATGATAATTAAAAATGTTAATGCCTATCTGTAAAGCAAAATTAATAAGCCTGAACTTTTCCTTTTTTCGTTGCTGGAAGGCCTGTAATCATCCATTGTGGCTCGGGTTTTCCCTGTAAATAATAATCAAAAAACTGGCGCATTCTAATACTCAAATCTACTCTGTTTGCATTTACCATTAAGTTATGGTCATCGCCATTGTAGTTGAGTAACCAAACTGGCTTCTGCAATCTTTTTAATCCAGTGAAAAGCTCAACTCCCTGATACCATGGCACGGAACCATCGCCATCGTTGTGCATAATTAATAAGGGTGTATAAACATTTGGCAATCCAAAAAGTGGTGAGTTTTCTATGTATAATTCTGGCGCTTCCCAAATTGTTTTACCTATTCTACTTTGTGTTTTTTCGTACTGAAATGCTCTGTTCAACCCACTGTTCCAACGAATACCGCCATAAGCACTGAACATATTTGCAACCGGCGCACCAGCCATACCTGCTCTGTATCGACGTGTCATTGTAATGAGCTGGGCAGTTTGGTAACCTCCCCAACTTTGACCTTGAAGTCCCATTCGGCAACTGTCAATACTTGGGTATTTTTTTAAAATATAATCCGTTCCACTCATTATGCAATCATAAGCAGATTGTGCGGGATATCCTGCCTTGTATCTTACATCTGGAATAAAAACAACATAACCTGCCGAGGCATATTCTGTAGGAAAAACAATTGAAGCTGTTGGTTTTGGAGTGTAATGATTGTGCAATTCATCTGAATACAATTCATAAAAATAAACAATCATTGGATAAGATTTTGTTGAATCAAAATTTTCTGGTTTATACAACAAACCTTCCAACATCAAACTATCATAACTGTACCAAGAAACTTGCTCAACTGTTGACCAAAGGTATTCATCTTGTTGCGGATTGGTTGTCGTGATTTTTTTCTGTTCCGAAAATTCAAAATTATTTGTGTACATATCCGGATAGTCTTTGTTTGAGCTTAAGCGGTAACTTATTAAACTTAAATCATCATTTGAATGAAAACCGAAAACATCATGAGGAGTAGTTAATTTTGGTTCAAAGTAATTCCCGTTGTATTTATAAAGAGTTCTATTTCTGGTTTTTCTATCCATTCCTACCAAAATACTTTTTTCTAAATAGATATAAATTGAATCGTCATAAAAAGTAATAAGGTTCATTTTTATACGATTGTTGAGTCCTACTTTATTGGTTAATGAATGTAGTTTATTGTCATTAAAAGTATATTTCCAAATGTCATTTTCAGATTCTAAAACAACTCCACTTTCATTTGGAAGCCAACCCACAAATCTTTCTGGCGCAGGATCGTGTGGCATTCCATTGTTATCAGCAAGCCAAAGCACAGTTTTTTCGCCACAAGTAATGCAGGTCGTATCTTTAGTGATAAAGTTAATGTGGTATTGATTAAGATCTTTTAAATTGTAATAAATATAATGATTTCCAACTGGAGATAAATTTCCACCAAATCCTACAGAATCCATAATAAATTCTTTTTTTCCTGTGTTAATTTCTACTCGATAATGATCAGAAAGATTGGGATAGGTCCAATTGTTTGCATAGCTGTATTTGTTATCACTGTAGGACAGAATGTATTGAGGTTCTACATCTTTATATTCAGACACGTAAGTTTGAATTGTATCATTTGATAATTGCACAAAACGAGCATCATTCATTAAATAAACGTATAGATTACTTTTTCTTAAATCTCCTCCGAGCTCTACTAGCTGTTGCGGTTGAAGCCTATCGTCTTTCCATGACCAAATATCAAGTTTCACATCTTCTGCATTCGTTAAAGTGTCTTTGGGATCTTGAACTGGAACATTCGCAACACCGAAATATAGTTTTGAATCGTCACTTGAAAACTTCGGATTTCTAAAATCACTCACACTCTTACCTTGACCCAAAAGTTGTGAAGAAGTATCTGCCAAGATTTTTAAAGTATTGGTGCTTAATGAGAACAGACCTAATGAATATTGCTTTATTTTATTGGTATCATTGCTGATCAAAAATGCAAGGTTGTTTAAATCATGAGAAAATTGCAATGATTTTATTTCAATTGCATCTCGTGTTGTATTTATTATTTCTCCATTTTTTTTAAAAACACTCAGCCAAACAGAATCCAAAGATTTATCATTTCTTTTAATTTTCTGATGTTGAACCATTGCTATTTTCGAACCATCTTCTGCAATTGTAAATTCTATAACATCAATAAATTCTTTTATTTTTTTACCTTTTGCATCTAAAACAATCATATGATTACCATTACTTTCTGGTTTTTCAATAATTTTAGGTTTGATAAAAATTCGTTTTATTTTTTGCCAAAAATTAGGTGAATTTTCAACTTTTTTAATTTCATTATCACTGGTGAAATATAATAGAACATCATCTCTCTCTGCAAGTTCATAAGACTTAAAATCAGCAATTTTTATTAAAGTATCTTGTTCGAAGTAATAAATCCCAAGTGTATCTTTCGGCCATTTTTTCTTATCTACTTTGGCTAATTCGAGTTTTCTTAGTGTATCGTAACCAGGTCTTATTTTAAAACAAACGAATTTTTCTCCGTAAGAAATCTGAGGATTTACTGCTCGTGGAAACGACTTTTCTTTTTGAGTTTCGTTATTGATAATGAATAAATTACCATCCCCCTGATGCGGATTTATTTCATAAACTATGTATTTTCCAGTGGGAGAAATTAGTTCATTGGATAATCTTTTCCAATCATTGTAGGCCTTATGGTCAATTACTTTTTTTTGTGCATAAAAATTTGGAGTGATAAATGTTGTACAAATAAATACAGAAATTAAAATATAGAAGTTTTTCATGTTATTGCAAATCTAAGTAATTCAATTTTATTAATCAAGTTGAAAAAAGGAAGAAGCTATAGCATCGGCTTGTAGTCGTCCTTTGGGCGTTAAAATTAAATTGTTATTTGTCAATACAGCTAAGTTTTGATTTATTAGTTCTTCAATTTTAATCTGAGTAATGCCAAATGATGATGATGATGATGATGATGATAAATGATTTATATTTAATCCTTTGACGGTTCTCAAGCCCAACATTATTTTTTCATTAAAAATATTTTTATCAGTTAATACTTCTTCGTCAAAATATTTTTCATTCAACTCTAAAGCTTTCATGTAATTTTGATTTGATGCCACATTCCATCTTCTAATTTTACCATTAAAAGAGTGAGCTGAAGGTCCAAATCCGAGGTATGATTTTCCTTGCCAGTAACTGCTGTTGTGTTTAGACTCAAAATTTAATTTAGAAAAATTACTGATTTCATATTGATGTATTTCGTTTTGAGATAATTTTTTAATTAGCATTTCAAATTGATCACTTTGTTGGTCTTCTTCAGGTAATATAATTTTATTTTCTGCCACCCATTTTGCTAAAAGCGTTTTTTGTTCTACCGTAAGACAGTATGCTGAAATATGCTGAATATCAAATTGTAATACTGTTTCTAATTGATGCTCCCACTGCCCTAAACTTAAATTTGGAAGTCCATAAATTAGATCGACGCTTATATTATCGAATCCACAGTTTTTAGCTATTTCAATACATTCTTTAGCTTCTTTGGAGTTGTGGGCTCTGTTCATCCAAATTAAATCTTCATCTCTGAAAGATTGAATGCCAATACTTAATCTGTTAATTCCAGCTTCAAACCAACTTTGGGTCTGCACAATATCAAAATCATCTGGATTTGTTTCCAAAGTAATTTCAGCATTATTTTTTACTGGATAATTGTCATAAACTGTTTTTAATATTTTAGAAATTTCGCTAGAATCAAGCACACTCGGCGTTCCTCCACCAAAGTAAATAGTTTCTATTTCTTCGTTGTTTAATTCATTTTTCCTTTCAACCATTTCCAAACAAATGCTCTCAATCATTTTTTGTTTGTAGGCGGTAATATTTGTACTAAAGTGAAAATCACAATAGGTACATCTTTGTTTACAGAAGGGAATGTGTATGTAAATTCCGGCCATTGGGTAAAGTTAAGAAAGTTACTAGAAATTTAAGAGGTAATTTAAATCTTGAAGAAATTGATTGTATTTTGAGAGATTTTTAATTTAATTAATCTAAAAAAAGTTAAAGTCATGAATTTAAATTTGGAGCGGTTAAAAAATTTACTAAATTGCGATAAGGTTTTAAAACAAAGGGTATGAGATCTATAGACAGTAATGAAAAAATAAACAAAGAATTAGCACAGTTTCTGGGTTCATTAAATCTCATTTTACCACGATTTCTGGAGTTGAGTAAAAAATCTGTTCTTAATGACGAAGAAAAATTTGAAATTGGTGAAATTGAACACAATTTAATTGGCATCAACGCAAAAATTTCTGAACTCAAAAATTCTTTAGATCATGCACTTTACGGTCATGTCATTGATACCTATTATAAGTTAAAAGATGAAATGAAAAATGGCGATGATAGGGTTTTGTTGAAATACGAACATCTAAAATCCAAATTCACAGAGTTCCTTTTTCAGGAAAATTTAATTAACTGGAATTAGAAAATTACTTGTTTTAAATATTTTGTCATCAAATTTCATATAAATATTTTTAAAAAAAAACGAAGTCCGATTAAATTCTTGAAGCTGCACATCGTCTATATTTCCATTTGAAATATTATGCTTTCGTGAATTACCGAACCTCGTTTTTTCATCACAACGTAAAAGGTATTTTTGAATGAGATTTAGTTTTCTATAATATCACCATTTCATTTGCTATAACTTCTGGAATACATCTTGTCTGACCGCCTCTAATTGTGATATATGAATATTTCATTTTCCCTTCGATTGCTATTGAAGTTTGATTCACTTCTATATTGTCAATAAGTTGAATTGCATCTCCACCTAAAACAATCCTATGCTTTTCTGATATTTTTCGAGGATTACCGTGTAAGTCAAAAATAACTTCGCGGGTTGTTAAATGAAAACGAACTAGCTTTTTGCCATTTTGCTCGTAAAACGAGGGCTTTGAGCATACTTGTCCAATGATGTTTATGTTGTTCATGGTATTTTTATTTAGTTGTTGTTTAATTTATTAATTGCGATTGGTTTTTTTATTTTCAACTTTTACAGCTTTTACAACTGTTTTTTTAATTGGTTTCTTGGTAGAATTTTTAATCGAATCTTCTGGAGTTTCGTCAAGTGAACTTGCTTTTTGTTTTTTACTTTTTATCATCTGAAATTTGGAGGTTTCTATTTCTGTATAATATCTTTTTTCACCAGATTTCGATTCATAAGTTTTCGAGTTTAAACGACCTTCAATAACAATTTGCAATCCTTTATCGGAATTCTTGCAAATAGATTCTGCCACGTTTCCCCAGGCAACTATATTGTGCCATTGAGTAATTGTTTGCCACACACCCTCTTTGTCTTTGTAATTTTCATTTGTTGCAATACTAAATTTTGCCAGTTTAAATTTGTCTTTGAAAGTCACAATTTCGGGACGACTGCCCAATCTGCCCATCAGCTTCACTTGATTTGTTAATGTACTCATAATGTAAATTTTTAAATAATGTTTGTATTTTTTTTCAAGCCAGGAATAATACGATTTCTGATTTGAGATGCAAAGGTGAAGTCATACAACAAAATTATTCGGTAAATAAATACTTTCTTTCGTTTGTTAAACAATTACAAATGGTAATTTTCGATTATAATATTAAAATTCAAATGTTTATATTGAAAAAATAATTTCAATTAAAATTTAAATTTTTGTAGTTTCGTTGAGATGTGCATCCCATTTATTGAAAAATACTATAGCCGTAAAATTAATAATAGCTGTAAAAAGATAATATTCTTGATGATTTTTAAAGAAAATAAATTGAAATTATATTTTATGAAATGAAAAACTATCGATGTCCGAATTCTTAATTTGAATAACTATTATTCTCCGATCACCAAACTTTGTTGCACTGCATATACAAATTCTTTCGCTGCAAGTGTGTTTTTCATATTCACCCTCATGCGCTTCCGATTTATACCACCAACACTAACTATAATTTGGCGTGTTCCAATCCATAAAAAAATTGCAATTGTAAAAAAAATGGCACTAAGGCCTATCATTACCAATCTGATTTCTTCTTGTAGAAATACTATATTTTGCACAGCGAAAATAATGCCTGCAATAGTTAGTAAACTCATTAAAATCGCTAAAAAAATTCTCTTTCTATATCTGTATTGAATGGAAGATAAATGTTTAATCGGAATAATCTCAGAACCAACTTTGTAATTTAGTACCAAGCGCTTATCGGAAACCATACCGAAATCATTATTGAATAAGATTTTTTCTCCGTTTTCCATTTTTCTAAATTTTAAAATCGATACAGTATTTTTGTGTAATGTAAAACCTTGTGCCTCTGGTTGCATTAAAATATTTTCCTCCCGGATAGTCTGCAAACCAGTCTAAATTTAGCCATTTATTTCCCTTTTCGTCTTCTTTGTACCAAATGCCATTTTTAGCTATTGATTTTCTATATCTTTTCTTTAAGAATTTCTGAATTTCATTGAAATTAGTAGAACCAATATTTAGTTCTGTAAAAGCATGCGCCCCTTCGGGTCCGTAAACATAATTAATTCTTACTTCACCACCTACCGACAAAAGTAAAGAACCCAGCAATACTGCAAAATCATCGCAGTCTCCATTTAGTCCGTTTTTTAGAGTATTTGATGCATATTCTATAATTTCATTTTGCACAGGATCATTAACATATTTCCAGTTTGTATAACAATAATCATAAATCTCACAGACTTGTCCGATGTTAAAAGAACCTGGTGATCTTCCTGCAATTTTTGCTGCAGAATTTCTTACCAAAGAATTCCCATAATTTGTAGAAGTCATAATTTGAGACTTACTACCAGATGCGTTGCAATTTTTAAAAATTTCGTTTAGAATTTGCGTTTGATATACGGTACTTGTGAATGCAATTTTGGGTGCATCCGTAATTTTTATAGTTCCATCTATTACAACACTTGAATCGTTTTCATAATTATTATAATTATCAGAATAAACTTCCTTTCCTTTATTTTCATTGAGGATTGTAGATCCTATTATAAATAAAGCTCCTATAATAAAAACTGCTACAAACGAATAAATTATTTTTCTTTTATTTCTTCTGAAGAAGCCTGAATTAAATTCGGGTAGCAAAACAATTTGATGCCAATGATGACTGTCCTCTTTCCGGACATAACTAAGCTTACTGACATTTAATCTCTTAATTTCGTCAATAGTTAAGGGACCTTTTTCATGAAACCCATCTTTTACATAATATTTCGTCATGTCTGTCTTTCAATATTTTGCAAAATACGCTTTATTAGAATTTATTAATTCAAAAATAATTTAAAATAATTCTTT